>PQAJ01000047.1 GCA_003105185.1 Holophagae bacterium | reverse complement strand
TTCAGCAGCGGCAGCTGGCTGTCGCGCGTCCTGCTCCACGCCGTGATCCTGACCGCGGTGGTCCTCATCGCTTGGATGGCCCGCCGCCACGGCCACCACCGCGTGCTGGCGGGCTTCGCCTTCGGGGCGATCCTCGGCGGCGCCGTCGGCAACCTCGTCGACCGCGTGCTCTACGGCTGGGTCATCGACTTCGTCCACCTCTGGGTGACGATCGCTGGACGGACCTGGTCGTGGCCCGACTTCAACGTCGCCGACGCGGCCATCACGGTCGGCGCGATCCTGCTCATCGTGAACGAGTTCCTCCCCGGTCGCGGCGAGCCTGCACATGCATCCGATCCTCATTGACCTCGGCTTCTTTCAGGTGCCCAGCTACGGCGTCCTGGTTGCGACCGGCGTCCTGCTCGGCCTGCTCACGCTGAAGCGGCGCGCTGACCGGGCCGGGCTCGACGGTACCCGCCTGGTCGACGTCGGTCTCTGGCTGGTGATCTGGGCCCTGGTCGGCGCCAAGGGCCTGCTGGTGCTGGTCGAGCTCCCCCGCTACCTGCGCGACCCGGGCGAGCTCATCGGCCTGGTGCGCGCCGGCGGGGTCTTCCTCGGCGGATTCGCCGCGGCCGTCGTCGCCGGGGTCGCGCTCTTCCGCCGCTACCGACTCCCGGTCCTCGCCACCATGGACGTCTTCGTGCCCTCGGTCGCCCTCGGCCAGGCCATCGGCCGGGTCGGCTGCCTGCTCGCCGGCTGCTGCTGGGGCAGCCGCTGCGACCTGCCGTGGGCCGTCACCTACACCGACCCGGTCGCCGCCGCCAACGTCGGCACGCCCCTGCACATCCCGCTGCATCCCTATCCCGCCTACGAGGCGCTGTTCAACTTCGTGGTCTTCCTCGGGCTCGAGCTCCTCTACCGCCGCCGGCCCGCGCCCGGTCGGGTCTTCGCGACCTACCTGCTGGTCTACGGCGGCGGTCGCTTTCTCCTCGAGTGGGCGCGGGGCGACGCCGCGCGCGGATTCGTCCTCGGCGGCGCCCTGTCCACCAGCCAGCTGATCGCGGTGCTGATGGTCATCTTGGGGGCGGCGCTTCACCTCTGGATCGCCCGCCGACGCCAGCCGTGAGCCCCGTCCACCGCTTCGCCGTGCCCGAACGCCTCGCGGAAACGCGCCTCGATCGCTGCCTCGCCGACCTGCACGGCGAGTGGTCGCGCTCGCGGGTTCACCGTCTGATCGATGACGGCCGGGTCCTGGTCAACGGCGCCGCCGCCAAGCCCGCCACGCCGGTGGCCGCCGGTGATCTCATCGAGGTCGACGAGCCGCCTCTCCAACGGCTCGACCTCGCCGCCGAGGACATCCCGCTCGTCATCCTTCATGAGGACGAGGAGCTGCTCGTGCTCGACAAGCCGCCCGGCCTCGTCATCCACCCGGCGGCCGGCAGGCGCTCGGGCACCCTCGTCAACGCCCTGCTCCGGCACTGCGGCGAGCTGTCGGGCATCGGTGGCGTCGAGCGGCCGGGCATCGTCCATCGCCTCGACAAGGACACCTCCGGCCTGATGGTGGTGGCGAAGACCGAGCGAGCCCACCTCGCGCTGTCGATCGCCTTCCGCCGGCGCGAGGTCGAGAAGTGCTACCTGGCGATCTGCTTCGGCGTTCCGGCCGAGGCCAGCGGTGTGATCGAGGGCGCCGTCGGCCGCCACCCGACCGAGCGCAAGCAGATGGCAGTGGTGACCACGGGCCGGCCAGCCAGGACCCTTTACCGGGTCGCCGAGCGCCTGGCCGGCACCAGCCTCGTCGAGTGCCGACCGGTCACCGGCCGCACCCACCAGATCCGGGTCCACATGGCCCACCTCGGCCACGCCGTGGTCGGCGACCCGGTGTACTCGGGACGCCAGTGGCGAAACCTCCTCGACCCTCGCCACCGCGCCGCCTGCCGGGACTTCCCCCGCCAGGCCCTCCACGCCTGGCGGCTCGCCTTCCACCATCCCGTCAGCGGYACGCGGCTCGACTTCGAGGCCACCCCGCCGGCCGACTTCGAGGAGCTCCTCGGGRTCCTGAGGTCATAGGCCTCGATGATGAACCCGGGAACGAGTGCCTCCTCGATCTCGACCATGCCGGGATGCCAGGCCGTCTCGCCACTCTTGCCGGAGAGCCGCTTGGTCAGGCTCCGCAGCAGCCCGTAGCCGGAGATTCTCTCGAAGGGCGACCGCTCGAGGCGCTCGCCCATCCCGCGGCAAACCGCGGTACGGACCGCAAAGCCCACGATTAGGCGGTGCGCTGGGCCTCGAAGACGGCGAGCGCCTCGACCGCGGTCGGCCAGCGATCCCGGGGATCACGGGCCAGCAGGCGCTCCAGGAACTGGCGCAGCCAGCGCGGGCAGCTCTCCGGCACCTTCGCCGGCGCGCGGTCGGCGAACGAGCGCACGCCTGTGAGCACCTCTCGGATGGTGACGCCGAGACCGTAGAGGTCCCACGCCGGAGTCGGGTCGCCACCCGCCGCATGCTCCGGGGCCATGTAGCCGGGCGTGCCCACCCCCGAGGTACCGCCGACCGGATCGTCGAGCCGGTCGAGCCGCCCGACCAGCCCGAGGTCGCCGAGCTTGACACGCTCGTGGTGATCGAGCAGCAGGTTGGAGGGCGTGACGTCGCGGTGGATGAGCTGCTGCTCGTGCAGGAACGCCAGCACCGACAGCGCCTCCCCCGTCCACTCGACCACCATCGGGACCGCCTGCGCGCCCTGCAGGGCGACCCGCCGCGCCAAGTCTCCACCCACCACCAGCTCCATCACCGCGATCAGGTGCTGCTCCCACTCCAGCACCTCGTAGAGCTGGACCAGATGGGGATGGTGCAGCAGCAGGCCCAGCCGGACCTCGGTCAGCGCGCGCGCCCTGACCATGGCGTCTGCGCACGGCGGGAAGAGCTTCAGCACGACCCGCTCGCCGAGCTGGTGGTCCTCGGCGATCCAGACCTGGGTCCGGTGCCCGGTCGGCAGCTGCGCCAGTCGCCGCCAGCGGTCCGGGAGGGCGGGAGCCCCGGGGGTGCCGGAGGTCGCGTTCACGGTGCGCACGCTCTCCCGATCGAGCGGGCGGTCGCCTGCAGCCGGCTGCGCAGCTCGCCGCCGATGGTCTCCCCGTCGAGCGCCCGGCGCAGGTCGGCATCGGTGTCGAGGTCGTGCAGGCGCTCGAGCTCCAGCCAGCCCGCGGCCACTGCCCGCAGCCGCGCCCGGGTGGCTTCCAGCACCTGCCCGGTCGACCACGGGATGTCACTGAACAGATCCACTCCGGGCGCGCGCGCCCCGACCAACCAGTAACCGCCGTCCCAGGCCGGTCCGAGCACGACCGGATGCCTCGCGAGACCATCGAATGCCGCCCGGAGGTGGCGTGGCGCCAGCTCCGGGCAGTCCGAACCGACCACCACCACCCGCCGGTACCCCTCGGCGAAGCGTCGGGCAAACGCGTCGGCGAGGCGCCGTCCAAGATCGCCGGCGACCTGCACCTCGACCGCGACCGCCCGCTCCGGCCGCCAGCCCCGTGCCGGCGGATCGGCCAGCGCCAGCACGACGTCCGCATCGATCGAGCCGGCAACCCCCAGGGTGTGCCCGAGGAGCTCGCGGTAGATGGCCGCTGCCAGCTCCTCACCAACGCCCGCCGCGAGCCGGGTCTTCACCCGGCCCGGAACCGGCTCCCGTCCGAACACGACAACGCAGCTCACCGCGCCACTCCGTACCAGTGGGCGAGCCGCTCGGCGGGCACACCGGCCCGGAACAGCAGGGGGAAGGTCGCGGTCATCGCCCGGCTGCGCAACCCGTGGTCGTCGAAGCGTCGCGAGCCGGTGCGCACCACCAGTGGGATCCGCCGGATGCGGCCCAGCCTGCGGCACGCTCGCGCCATCACCAGGTCCTCCATCAGCGGGATGGCCGGGAACCCGCCGGTCTCTTCGTAGACCTCGCGCCGCATCGCGAACCCCTGGTCCCCGTACGGCATGGCGAGTCCCAACGACCGCAGGTCGAGCAGCCGCAACCACACGCGCCGCAGCCGGCTCGCCCCGGCCTCGGTGGGCTCGGTCGCCAGCCGGAAGCAGGCGAGGGCGGTCCGTGGATCCTCCAACGCCTCGACCACCGCGGGGAGCCAGCCCCCCGGCAGGCGGCAGTCGGCGTGCAGGAACAGCAGCCGCGGCGCGATTGCGGCCTCAGCGCCGCGCCGCAGCTGCTGGCCGCGGCCGGCCGGACCGTCGACCAAGCGCGCCCTCCCGTTCGTCCGAATCGCCTCGACCGTACCGTCGGTGCTGCCGCCGTCGCTCACCACCACCTCGACCCCACGGTCCGCTCCGATCGAGCCGAGGCAGCACGCGATGGTCCCCGCCTCGTTGAGGGTCGGGATCACCACGGTCAGGATCGGCGTGCTCACGACAGCTCCGAACCCGGATTGTACACAGCCTGACGACGGGAATGGACGAAGGGTCAGAGCCGCCCACCGACCCGCTTGCGCTCATGTCACGGCGAAGTGCCGAGCACGAAGCCTGAAGCCGGACTCGTCACGACGTCGTCCGCACGACCAAGCCGGACCCGCGCCCACCTCAGTTCTCAACGTCGACGATCCGCTCAGCTATGATCTGCAGCGATTGCCGGAGACCGTTCTCGAGGTGCGAGGGACAATGCAGCGGATCGCCAGCGTCAGCGACATCCCACCGACCGGCCTGCGTTTCGGCTACCGCGAGGGCCCGTTCGACGAGGAGGGCATTCTCCTCGCCGTCCCCGGCGGCGAGGTGCGCGCCTACAAGAACCAGTGCCGCCATCTCCCCTTGCCGCTCGACGACCGCGACCCGGGCGAGCTGTGGGACGCCGACCGCCGGTTCCTCGTCTGCAACTCGCACGGGGCCCGCTACCGGCCGGAGGACGGCCTCTGCGTGGACGGCCCGTGCAAGGGCTCCCACCTCAAGTCTCTGCCGATCGAGATCCGCGAAGGCGAGGTCTTCCTCGACACCTCGAAGCTCGGTGGGTTCTTCGACGTTTGAGCCACGAAGACACCAAGACACGAAGAAGGCACGAAAGTCCTTCAGAAAATGAGGTGCTCGGTGAGGTTACGCTCTCGGTCTTCGTCGATCGCGGCTATCCGCAGGACCGTAGGTGAATCGCCTTTGTGTCTTCGTAGTTCGACTTCCCGCTTGAGGCCCCGTCACATGGAGCGGACGAAGGCGTCCATTTTCGCGAAGGCCTCGCCAATCGAGTCCACCCACCACAGCAGCGGCTGGTAGGTCGTGATCGGGTAGCGCGTGTCCTTCGCCAGCTCGGGGTCGAGACGGCGGACCTCGACCGCGCCGCTGAGCGCGTGCTCGAGCTCGCCGAAGCTCGACAGCAGGCCGGCGCCGTAGGCCCGGTAGCCGTCATCGATGCGGAGCAACCCGTACTCGATGGTGAACCAGTACAGGGTGGCGAGCTGCTCGATCTGCCGATCGTCGGCCCGCAGCGACCCCTCGCCGATCTTCTGGGAGAGGTCCGCGAACTCCGGGATGGCGAGCATCGGCGCGTGCCCCATCAGCTCGTGCACGATGTCGGGCTCCGGCGTGTACAGCGGCTGGCTCGCGTGCCGGATGTACTGGGTGGCGCAGAACACCCGCTGCGACAGCTTGCCCAGGAACTGGCGCGCGGAGACCAGCCCCGCCACGGGCTGGAGGCGGAAGCCGGTTCGCTCGGTCAGAAAGCGGCTCACGTCCGGGAGCTGGGGTATCGCGCCGGCGCGGTAGTCCAGGTCATCGATCACCGCGTTGAAGTCGCCGCAGGCGTGGGTCGGATAGAGACCGGTCAACCGCTCGAAGACGGTCGCCCAGGTCGCGCGCTCGGTGTCGCTGTAGGTGACGCGCTGCGCCTCGCCTTCGCCGTCGATCGCCGGCGCGAGGCGCGCGATCTCGTCGCGCCGCCGCCGGTACTCCGGGTCGTGAAAGCCAGGGTGGTCGGCCTCGAGACTGACGACGTAGTCCTGCATGGCACCCTCGTTGCGACTCGGTCTGTTGTGCACTATGGCACGGAGACGTCGAGGGCTGCAAGGAGTGAGCGGCGAGGGCCCGAGGGCAAGGTCCGCTCAACCGTTCCCGGGCCCGTCACTGTGCCCGTGCCCGGGAGGTGGGCTGCCACCCATTCGCGCGGTCGCGGAGACGGAGACGGATAGGGGCACGGAGGCGGCCACCGGTGCGCCCTCATCTTCGAAATCCCAGATCCTAAACCCCGTTTCAACGTTAATCTCCAACGTGGAGGCCCGTTCCAGTGAATGAGGAGCGACGCCAGGAGGTTCGAGTGAACGCAGCGCCCGCCCGGTCCGAACCATCGCCAGCCGGCCACTGGCTCGAGCCGATCTACCGCCGGCACGCCGCCTCCGTCATCCGCACCGCCTACCGCGTCACCGGCAGCGCGAGCGACGCCGAGGACGTCCTGCACACCGTGTTCGAGCGCCTGGCCCGGCGCGTCGACCCACCAGACCTGTCGCGCGGCGCCGCGGCCTACCTGCGTCGCGCCGCCACCAACGCCGCACTCGACCTCGTCCAGTCGCGGGCGAACCGCTCCACCACTGCACTCGAGGCGGCGCCGTGTGCGGCCATCGCCGACCCGACGCCCGGACCCGATCGCCTCCACCAGGCACGGGACCTGGCGCGCCTCCTGCGCGAGGCGCTCGCGACGATGAGCCGGCGCCAGGCCGAGACCTTCGTCCTGCGCTACCTGGAGGACCTCGACAACCAGGGCATTGCCGCGTTGCTCGGGACCACCCCCGGTACCGTGGCCGTCACCCTGCACCGGATCCGCGAGCGGCTCGCCGCCGAACTCGCACCCCACCTCGGAGGATCGCCATGACCGATCACGACAGGAACCTCGAGACGCTGGACCGCGTCACCGACGCGATCCGCTCGGATCGACTCGACGAGGCCACGGTTGCCGCCGCCACCCAGCGTGTGTGGCAGCGGATCTCGACCGGACTCGAACGCCCGATCGCCGGCTGCCCTGACTACCAGCTCCTGATTCCGGAGCTCGTCGCCGGCCGCCTGACCCCGGGACGCGCGCTGCTCGTCGAGGACCACACGCGCCAGTGCGTCGCCTGCCGGCGAGCGCTGCTGGCGGCGCGCGGCGGTGCGTCCGAGGTCCCGGCCGTGCCGATCCGGCCCTCCAGGCGAACAGTTCCCCGCTGGGCGCGCATCGCGGCAGCCGCCATCATGGCCCTCGGCCTGGCCGCCGCCGCCATCCCCGCCATCGGCAACCTGGCCGCCGACCGCGTTCTGACCGCCACCGTGGCTGTTGGGGAAGGCATCCAGCGAGTCGCTGCCGACCACACCGAGCCCCTCGCGCCGGGTTCGGTGGTTCGTTCACGCGAGCTGCTGCGCACTGCGCGCGACGCCTCCGCCCAGCTCCTCCTCGCCGACGGCTCGCTGGTCGAGATCGCACCCCGCAGCGAGCTCGAACTTCGAGGCGGACTGCGCGGCACCACCATCCGGCTGCGACGTGGCACCATCATCGTCGACGCCGCTGATCAGGGCAGCCGCCGGCTGTTCGTGGCCACCGCAGACTGCCAGGTCGCGGTCCGCGGCACCGTCTTCGCCGTCGACCACGGCCTCAAGGGATCGCGGGTGTCGGTCCTCGAGGGCGAGGTCGAGGTCCGCCGGGGCGGCCGCTTCGACGTCCTTGCGCCCGGCGAGCAGGTGACCACGAGCGAGCGCCTCGAGCCGGTGAGCATCGCGGAGCAGGTCGCCTGGAGTCCCCACGCCGAGCAGCACGCGGCCCTGCTGCGCGAGCTGTCGCGGCTCCACCGCGAGCTCGCCGACGCCATCGAGCCGGACACGCCGCGCACGTCGTCGCGGCTGCTCGACCTCGTGCCCGAGGACACCGTGCTCTATGTCGCGCTGCCCAACCTGGCCGACGGCCTCGGCGAGGCACGCGCAATCCTCGAGCAGCGGCTCGCCGACAGCCCGGTACTGCAGGCGTGGTGGCGGGAGCAGGTGATCGCCACCGGGATCGACCGCGAGATCGACACCATCCTCGATCGTTTGCAGCCGCTCGGCGAGGCGGTCGGGGACGAGGTCGTGGTCGTCCTCACCGAGCGCGGCTTCCACCCCGACGCCGGGCCGGTGGTCATCGCTCGTCTCGACGATCCCGCGGCCTTCACCGCCATCCTGCGCGACGAGGTGTCGCGCGCCAACGCGGCCGCCGGGTCGGCCGTGCTCGAGCTGGTGGACGACCCGGCCGACGCCGCCGCGTCGACCGCCGAGCTGCTGGTATGGATCGACGGCGATCTCGTCGTCGCCGCACCCCACCCCCAGCAGCTGCTGGCTGTGGCTCGGCGCGGCAAAGGCAGCGGCGCGGCCGGCTTCGCCGCCAGCGACCTCCGCGAGCGCCTGGACGAGGCCTACCGCCGCGGCGTGTCGTGGGTCGTCGGGCTCGACCTCGGCCGGATCATGGCCGGACCGGCGGCGCCCGCCACCGCCGGGGAGGCCGTGATGCGGGACCGGCTCGGCATCGCCGACGCCACCACCCTGGTGGTCAGCTCGTCCCGCGACGGCGCCCGCCACGCTCTCAACGCCGCGCTCGACTTCGCCGGCCCCCGCCACGGCATCCCCGGCTGGCTCGCCGAGCCGGCGCCGATGGGCAGCCTCGACTTCGTGTCGCCCGACGCCAGCTTCGCCGCGGCCGCGGTGTCCAAGGACGCCGCGGTGATCTTCGACGAGCTGCTGGCGGCCGTGGCCAGCGTCGAGCCAGGAGCGGCAAACGAGCTTGCCGAGCTCGAGCGGTTGTACGGCATCGATCTGCGCGCTGATCTCGCAGCCCCGCTCGGCGGCGAGGCCGCCTTCGCCCTCGATGGGCCAATCCTTCCCCTGCCCTCGTGGAAGCTGATCGTCGAGGTCTATGACCCGGAGACCCTGCTCGACACCCTCGAACGGGCGGTCGCCGAAATCAACCGTCAGCTGGCCGCCGACGGCCGGGCCGAGATCGAGCTCAGCGAGACCGTGGTGGCGGGCAGGACCTACCACGTCCTGCGCCAACCGGACGCCACCGTCGAGCTCGCGCTGCTCGTGGTCGACGGCTACCTCGTGGCGGCTCCTGGCACCGCGCTCATCGAGCAGGCCCTGCAGCACCGCAGCTCGGGTCTCACCTTGCCCCGCAGCGCGGCCTTCCAAGAGCTGCTGCCGCGCGACGGCAACGCCGATTGCTCGGCTGTCGTCTGGCGCAACCTCGACGGCCTGCTCGCCGCGATCCCCGAGCAGGGGATCGCGCAGCTCCCACCCGAGGCCAGGGCGCTGCTCGAGGAGGGCGGCGGGCCCGGCCTGCTCTGCGCCTACGGCACGGACAACGGCATCGTCGCCAGCGGCAGTGGCAGTGGCAGTGGCGTGTTGACCGGAATGCCGGCCGCCGGACTCACCGGGCTGCTCGCCGGGCGACCCCGCAGCGGCGACAAAAGCGCGGACCCGCTATCATCGCGAGGATGAAAACCGGCCCGCCCTCCCCGGCAGCGGTGGTCGAGCTCGACGGTCTCTCCGTCCGGCTCGGCGGCCGGCCTGTGCTGTCCGACCTCCACGCGTCGCTCGCGGGCCGCGCCATCGGCCTGCTCGGTCCCAACGGCGCCGGCAAGACCACCCTGCTGCGCACGCTGCTCGACTTCTTCCACCCCAGCGCCGGCGGCGCCCGCGTGCTCGGACAGGAGATCACCGGCAACGGCAAGGAGTTGCGCAGCCGCGTCGGCTACATGCCGGAGAGCGACGCCTTCATCGCCGGCCAGACCGCGGTCCGCTTCGTGCGCCTGATGGCCGAGCTGAGCGGGCTGCCGCCTCGCGCCGCCCTCGAGCGGGCGCACGAGACGTTGTTCTACGTTGGACTCGGCGAGGCCCGCTACCGGAGGATCGGGACCTTCTCCACCGGCATGAAGCAGATGGTCAAGCTCGCGCAGGCCCTCGCCCACGGGCCGCGGCTGCTGATGCTCGACGAGCCGACCAACGGCCTCGACCCGCCGGCGCGCTCGCGTATGCTCGAGCTGATCCGCGACATCCGCGACCGCGGCGAGACCCACATCCTGCTCTCCTCGCATCTGCTGGCTGACGTCGAGTCGGTGTGCGACGAGGTGCTGATCCTCAAGCAGGGGCGAGTCGCCGCCTGCTGCAACCTCACCGAGCAGCGCCGTGCGAACCGCTCCTTCGTCGAGCTCGAGCTGACGAGCGCCGCTCCCGGCTTCGGCGAGGCGCTGGCCGGCCTCGGCTGCGAGGTCGCGCTCGCCGGCGAACGCCGGCTCAAGCTGGTGATGCCGCCCGCGGTCGCGGTGCGCGACCTGTTCCAGGTCGCCGCCCGCCAGCAGGTCGCCATCCGGCGGCTCGACTGCAAGCGCGACTCGTTGCAGGACATCTTCCTGCGCGCCATGGAGGACGACCGTGGCGGTGTATGAGCGCGCATGGCGCCCGTACGCCGGTCGACTCACCCCGATGCGCCGGCGGTTCCTGGTGGTGACCCGCTACGCGCTGGCGGAGGCCTTCTCCTCGCGGCTCTTCACCGCCTTCTACGCAGCCTGCTTTCTGCCGTCGCTGCTCGCGCTCTTCCTGATCTACATCAGCCACAACCTCGCGCTGCTCGAGCAGCTCGGCCTGACTCGCGAGTTCATGGGCGGTCTGACCCTCGTCTTCTTCCGGCTGCTCTTCCTGTGGCAGGCCATTCCCGGGTTCTTCCTGATGGCGATCCTCGCGCCCGGCCTGATCGCCCCCGACCTCGCGAACAGCGCCCTGCCCCTCTACCTGAGCCGTCCGATCGACCGCCGCGACTACGTGCTCGGGAAGCTGGCCGCGCTCTTCCTGGTCGTCTCGCCGCCGACCTGGGTGATGGGGCTCGCGCTGTTCCTTCTCCAGGCCGTCGAAGAGGGCGGCGGCTGGGGCGTGACGAACTGGCGGATCGGGCTCGCCTACCTGGTCGGCCACCTGGTCTGGATCCTGGTCATCTCGCTGCTCGGGCTGGCGATCTCGGCCTGGGTGCGCTACCGGCCGGCGGCGCTCGGCGCCCTGTTCGCGCTGCTGTTCGTGCTCAGCGCCTTCGGTTCGGCGGTCAACGGCATCACCCGGAGCTCGATCGGAGACATCGTTCACCTCACCCGCGCCATCGCCAGCGTGGTCCAGCACCTGTTCGGCGCCCCGACCTCGAGCGGCCTGCCGGTCGCCGTCAACTGGCTCACCCTGGCCGTGGTGGGGCTGCTCTCGATCGTTGTTCTCAACCGCAAGCTGCGCGCGCACGAGGTCGTGCGATGACGCTCGACGCCATCACCCTGCGCGACGTCTCCAAGTTCTACGGCGAGGTGCTCGGCGTCAACCGGATCACTCTCGACCTCAAGCCCGGGCTGACCGGTCTGGTGGGACCCAACGGCTCCGGGAAGAGCACCCTGATGCACCTGCTCACCGGGCTGCTGCGGCCGACCCGGGGCGAGATCTCCGTGCTCGGGGTGAACCCCGGCGACCCGGAGCGGCTGTTCCGCATCGTCGGCTACTGCACCCAGTACGACTCCTTCCCGTCGGGTGCGACCGGCCTGTCGTTCCTCCGTCACGCCCTCGCGCTGCACGGTGTTCCCGCGGGGGAGGCTGACCGGCGGTGCTTCGAGCTGCTGCAGCAGGTCGGGCTCGCCGACGCCGCCCGCCGCCGGATCGCCGGCTACTCCAAGGGCATGCGCCAGAGGATCAAGCTCGCCCACGCGCTCAGTCACGCGCCGCGCGTGCTGGTTCTCGACGAGCCCCTCAATGGGCTCGACCCGATGGGACGGGCCGAGATGATCCGCCTCTTCAAGGAGCTCGCGGCCGAGGGCCGCTTCGTGATCGTGTCCAGCCACATCCTGCACGAGGTCGACGCGATCTGCGATGCCGTGGTCATGGTCCACGGCGGGTCGGTGGTCGCCGAGGGCCAGATCCGCGCGGTGCGCGGCGAGATCACCAGCCAGCCGATCCAGGTTCTGGTCCGCTGCGACCGGCCGCGGGCGATCGCGGCCGCCGCGTTGGCTCTCGACCACGTGGTCGAGGCCAAGCTGCTCGACGACGGGGCGAGCGTGCTCGTCCGGACCCGCGATGCGGACGCCTTCTACGCCAGCCTGACCGGCATCGTCATCGCCTCGGGCACGGCCGTGGAGTCGGTGCTCCCCGCGGACGAGAGCGTCGACGCCGTCTACGGCTACCTGATCGGCCAGCCGGGGGTCCCGACATGAGCAGCGCCCGCTGGTTGTTGTGGCGCCGCCAGGCGTGGGCCGTCGCCCGCCACGAGCTCGTTCGCTCGGTCTTCAGCGGGCGGATCGTGCCGGTGCTGCTGCTGGTGGCAATGCCGCTGTCGCTGGCCGGGCTCCGCGCCCTCTTCCTGCCCGCCGGCCAGCGGCTCGACCTCGGCCACAGCACGGCGGACTTCGCGCAGATGTTCGCCCTCTTCCACCTCCGATTCGTGGTCTTCTTCGCCTGCGCCGTGATTTTCGCCAAGGCGTTCCGCGGCGAGATCCTCGAGCGCAGCCTGCACTACAGCCTGCTCGCGCCGCTCGACCGGGCGGTGCTGGTGGCCGGCAAGTACGTCGGCAGCCTGATCGCGGCGTGGCTGGTGCTGCTGCCGGCCACCGCCATCACCTTCGTCCTCTTCCACCTGCCCCACGGCGCCGCCGGCTTCCGCCAGGTGCTGTCGGCGACCGGTGCCTCCCACCTCGCCGCTTACCTCGCGGTGGTGGCGCTCGCGTGCTGCGCCTACGGCGCGCTGTTCCTGCTCGCGGGCCTCTACTTCTCGAACCCGATGGTGCCGGCGCTGCTCTTCCTCGGCTGGGAGGTCGCCACACCGTTCCTGCCGCCTGCGCTCAAGGCGCTCAGCTTCGTCCACTACCTGAGCTCCCTGCTCCCGGTGCCCCCGTCCCTGGGCCCGCTCGCGCTGCTCACCCGTCCGGTCGATCCCTGGCTCGCCGGCTTCGGGCTCCTCGCCGCCACTGCCGCGCTGCTCGTCCTCGCGGTCCGCAAGGCGAGAAGGCTCGAGGTGACGTATGCCGCTGATTAAGCGAGTGGTTAGGGGTTAGGGCTCAGGGCCACCAACCCCTGCCCGTTCCTGGTCCCGTCCCCGTTCCCGTCCCCGTGTCCCTGCCGGACGCAGTCGATGCGGTGTCGAGCCGCTTTGCCAAGTTCAGGGATCCAGTGGATTCCCCGCGGGAAACCCGAGGAAGACCGGCTCGGGACGCAGCCGGACTCCGAACCGCTCGTCGACCCGCGCCGCGATGTGGCGCGCCAGCGATAGCAGCTCATCGGCGGTCGCCCCGCCGCGATTGACCAGGGCGAGGCTGTGCCGCGTCGAGATGCCGACCCGGCCGCTCAGGTGCCCCTTCGCGAAGCCCGCCCGCTCGATCAGCCAGGCGGCCGGGATCCTGCAGCGGTCGCCATCCGCCGCGAAGGTCGGCACCTCGTCGGTGATGCCGCCGGCGGCCGCGCGCTCCCGCAGCGCCGCAAGCTCCGGCGCCGAGAGCACAGGGTTGATGAAGAACGAGCCGGCGCTGCGACGGTTGGGATCGTTCGCGTCAAGCACCATCGACTTCCCGCGACGCAGCTCGAGCACGGCCTCCCGGACCGCCGCCACCGTCGGCGGCTGCCGACCCGCCGCCAGCACTCGCCCGAGCTCCGGGTACGCCACCGTCGCCGCGCTCGCGACCCGCAGCCGGAAGCTGACCGCGAGCACGACGTGCCGCTCGGGCTGCTCGCGCAGGGCGCTCGAGCGGTAGCCGAAGCGCAGATCGGCCGGAAGCAAAGTCGTCGCCTCGCACGTCCGACGGTCGAGGGCGCGAACCCGCTCGATGGTCTGGGCGACGTCCTGGCCATAGGCCCCAACGTTTTGGATCGGCGTCGCGCCGACCGTACCGGGGATGCCCGACAGGCACTCCAGGCCGGCCCAACCCTCGTCGACGCAGCGCGCGACGAGTTCGTCCCACGGTTCGCCGGCAGCGGCCGTCACCAGCGCCGTGTCGGCCGCCCTCTCGACTGCCACGCCGCGCAGGCCGATCCGCAGGACAAGCCCGTCGACGCCGCCGTCGGCAACCACCACGTTGCTGCCGCCTCCGAGCACGGTCACAGGCAGGCCGAGGCCCGCGGCCCAGCGCAGGGCGTCGACGATCGTCCCCTGGTCCTCGGCCTCCGCCAGGTAGCGCGCCGGACCGCCCAGCTCGAGAGTGGTCAGCGGCGCCAGCGCGACGCGCTCACGCGGTCCCCACGGCGGCAGGCTGCTCGCCGTCGTCATCGCGGCCAGTGTGCCCCACGGCGGCCGACGCCGCAAGCAGACCCGGCACGGACCCGCTACAATCTTCCGGCTGGAGGGTCATGATGCGTCGCCATCTCACCGCCATCCTGGTCGTCCTGCTGGTCGCCCCGGCAGCGCTCGCACAAGTCGATGAACTCGGGGACAGCAGCCGGCTGCCCGCTGCCGCGGCCCGGCACGCCGACGAGATCGCCGCCAAGCAGGCGCGCTACCAGCGCGCGCTCGCGCTCGGGACCGCCACGCCCAAGGGCTGGGCGCCGGTCCCCGAGCCGTCGCCGATCGACGTCACCCACTACGACCTCGACCTGTTCCTGGACATCGGCGAGCAGCTGCTGTCCGGTACGGCGACGATCGACGTGACAGCGGTGAGGGAGGGCCTGCGCACCATCGAGCTCGACGCCGACCTCGGCCTGCGGGTGCTCTCCGTCACCCTGCTCGCCGACGGCCGACTGCCCGCGGACTCGCCGCGCTCGCTACCGTTCTCCCACGCCGACGACCGGCTCGCGGCCCTGCTCCCCGACGCCCTCGCGGCCGGCGACTCGGTGACCCTCCAGATAACATACGGCGGGCGCGCCTCGCGCTTCGGCGACGGCGTCAACTGGTACTCGCACCGCGGCTTCCCCGAGATCTTCACCTTCGCCGAGCCCTTCGGCGCCCGGGTCTGGTTCCCATGCAACGACCGGCCCGATGACAAGGCCACTGTCGACCTGACCGTGACCGCTCCGGCCGAGCTGACCGTGGCCTCCAACGGCCTCGAGGTCGACCGTTCCGACAACGGCGACGGCACCGCCACCACGACCTGGTCGTCGCGGTACCCGGTCGCCACCTACCTGGTGGTCATGGACGTCTCCAACTACGCCTACCGCGAGTGGCCGTACGAGGCGCAGGACGGATCGACGATGCCGGTGGTGGCCTACATGTACCCCGAGCGGGCGGAGGCCGGCGAGGCCGACCTCGCGATCACGCCCGAGCTGATCCGCGTCCTCGCCACCCGCTTCGGCGAGTACCCGTTCGTCGAGGAGAAGTACGGCAACCTGACCGCGGCCTTCGGCGGCGGCATGGAGCACCAGACCCTGACCACGATCGGCGACTTCTTCGGCGACCCGTGGATGGAGTGGCTCAACGTCCACGAGCTCGGCCACTCGTGGTGGGGCGACTTCGTCACCTGCGACGACTGGCGCGAGCTGTGGCTCAACGAGAGCTTCGCCACCTATGCCGAGTTCGTGTGGGCCGAGGAGACCTACGGCCTTGAGTACCTCGACCAGTACCGGCGCGACGCCGACTCGCTCTTCTACTACAAGGGCGCGCTCTACGACAACCCGGTTGCGTTCTCGAACACCGTCTACGACGGCGGCGGCATGATCCTCCACATGCTGCGCTACGTGGTCGGCGACGAGGCCTTCTTCGACGGCCTGCACGCCTACCGGGAGGCCTTCGCCGCCGGCTCCGCCACCACCCAGGGTTTCAAGGCGGCAATGGAAGCGGCCTCCGGCATCGACCTCGACTGGTTCTTCGAGCAGTGGGTGTACGGCGCCAATCGGCCCCGCTTCCAGTACGAGTGGGAAGCCGTGTCTGGCCCGGCGGTCCGCCTGACCGTCACCCAGGAGCACTCGAACGCCCCCTACTTCCGGACCCCGATAGACGTCCGTATCCAGACCGTTGCCGGCTCCGAGGACCACCGGATCTGGCTCGAGGCCGTCGCCGAGCAGACCCTCGAGGTGCCGGTCTCGGCGACTCCGACCGGCGTCGTCCTCGATCCCGGCAGCCGGATCCTCGCCTACCTCTCGCCGGCCGCCGAGCCGGACATCGACTTCGGACGCGACTTCCCGGACCTCGACGCCGGCCAGGTCCTGCGCGGCGAGACCGCACCGATCGTCGTGCCGGTCACGAACACCGGCGGCTCCGAGCTCGTGATCTCCTCGATCGAGTCCTCGAGCTCCGCCCAGTTCCGCATCGCCGCTCCCGACGAGCTGCCACTCACGCTCGCCCCCGGTGAGGCGGTCGACTTGGTGATCGAGTTCACCTCGTCCTCGACCGGCAGCCAGTCGGCCTACGTGTTCGTCACCAGCAACGACCCGTCCTACCCCGATGGGCTGGCTTACCTGCCGGTGACGGGGCGCAGCGTGCGCTTCGCCGACCCCACGATACAGGCCTCCTCGAGCGCCAACCTGGGGAACGTGCCGATCGGAGCCACTGGCGAAGGATCGATCAACGTCTTCAACTTCGGCGCCGAGCCGCTGACGCTCACCGGCACGATCTCGGGTGACGGCTTCGCCCTCGCCAGCGCGATCCCCGCACAGGTCGGCCCGGCCCAGTCGACCACGATCTTCCTGCGCTTCCAGCCGAGCCAGGTCGGGGCCCACACCGGCACCCTGGTCCTCGCGACCAACGATCCCGCGCGGCCCGAGCACATGGTCTCCCTCACCGGCACCGGTGTCGGCGCCCCGCGGCTCGCGATCACCCCGACGCCGATCGATCTCGGGCTCGTCGCCATCACCGGCACTGCGACCGCGACGATCGCGAACACCGGCACCGACGACCTCGTGATGACCGCGATCGCCGCCGACGCGCCCTTCACCGTGCCCGAGTTCTTCGTCTTCCCGGTGGTCCTCGCCCCGGGACAGACGCTGCCCTTCCCGATCGGGCTCCAGGGGGCCCCGCCGGGTCCGGTCCGGGGCGCCCTGACGATCTCGTCCAATGACCCCTCGCTGCCCCGAGTCACAGTCCCGCTGAGCGCCTACGTGGCCGAGGATCCGGCCGCGTTCGAGGCGTCGGCCTTCCCGGCCGCCGCCAGCACCACCGGTCTCGGCGACGCGCAGTGGCGCTCCCGCGCCTTCCTGGTCAATCCGACCGCCGACGACATCGTCGTCGACCTCAGATTCCGTCCCGGCAACCCTGCTCCCGACGCCCCTGCCGATCTGACCCTGGCGCTGCCAGCCGGGCAGCAGCGGTCGCTCGCCAACCTGGTCGCCGACCTCGGCCACGTCGGCGCCGGCGGGGTTGCGCTCAACGCCTCGCAGCCCGGCCTGGTCGCGGTTTCGCGAACCTACGCCGACGAGGACGGCGGCACCTACGGCCAGTTCATCCCGGCCCTCGGCGGCGAGCAGGAGCTCGCAGGGTCGGTGACCTATGTCATCGGGGGGCTCGCCGCCAACGACGGCTTCCACTCCAACCTCGGGGTGCTCAACCTCGCGGACAGCTCGCTCTCAGTCGAGTACACCCTGTTGGCCCCGGACGGCAGCGAGCTCGCGCGCCGCACGCTCAACGCCCAGCCGTTCGGGTTCCGGCAGCTCACCGACGTCTTCCAGGGTGTCACTGCAGCAGCGCTGCGCGGCGCCTTCCTCGAGCTTGTCGCCGGTGATCCGACCGCACGTTACCTCGCCTTCGCGTCGGTGGTCGACGACGGCTCCCACGACCCGACCCTGGTTCTGCCGGTCGCAGTCGACCTCGCTTCTCCCCCGCCGAGCTTCCTGGTCCCGGTCGTCGCCTCCAACCCGGGCGCCAACGGGACCATGTGGCGCTCCGACCTGTCAATCGTGTCCCGGGCCGCCGAGAGCGCCCGCATCGACGCCGCCTTCCAGCCCGCCGAGCCCGGCAGCTCGACCATCTTCCGGTTGCTCGAGGTGCCGCCGCTCGCAGCGCTCGAGCTCGAGGACGTCGTCCGCGAGACCTTCGGCACGAGCGGCTCCGGTTCCCTTGATCTGGAGCCCAGTGCCCCCGGCGTCGCCGTGTTCAGCCGCACCTACAACGATGATCCCACCGGCACCTACGGTCAGTCCGTGCCCACGGTTACCGCCGATCAGTTGATCCGCACGGGCGAGGTCGCAGTGCTCGCCGGCCTCAGCTCGGCCAGCGGCTTCCGCACCAACCTCGGCATCACCTCGGTCTCAGGAGAGGACATCACGGTCACGGTTCGCGCGTTCGCCGACGACGGCGACTTCATCGGCGAGCTCGAGGTGCTCGTCCCGGCCACCCGCTTCGTCCAGGTCGAGCGGCTGCTCTCCGGCCAGTTCGGCTTCACCGGCACGGCGTGGGCCACCCTGACCAGCGTTGACCAGGGTGCGCGGTACGTCGCCCACGCCTCGGTGATTGACGGCGAGAGCGGCGACCCGATCTACATCCCGGCCGTCGTCCGCCCGGTCACAGCGGGAGGACCCTGACCGCCGGTATAATTGACGAGTATGCCAGCCGGCGGCGCCATCCAGGTCCTGGTCACCAGGGTCGATGATGCCACCCACCGGAGGATCGCCGATACCCTGCACCAGATTCGGGCTGACCTCCACCGGGTGCGTTGGGACCAGACCACGCTCGAGCTCGTCCAGGGCACCGCGTTCGACGTCGTGATCATCGGCTTCCCGGTGTCCCGCGAGGCGCTCAATCGCTTTCTCGACGCTGCCCGCGCCAAGGGCTCGGCGTGCCGCCGGGCAGGCCTTGTCCTGATCAGCGAAACGCCCTACTCTGAGGCCGCCCAGGCCCTGATCGGCAAGGGCGCCAACCGGGTCGTGATCGCGGACGAGATCGAGCGCCGCCTGGTCACGGCGGTCGAGGAGTTGGCACAGCCGGCGTCGAGAGTTCCGGTTCGCATCCCGGCACGGGTGCAGCTTTTCGCCGATGGTCGACCGCTGCGGCTGATGGCCCAGATCGACAACATCTCGACCTCCGGCATGCTGCTGCGGGGCGTGACCCAGTTCCCGGTCGGCACGATCTTCGGCTTCGAGATGGTCGTGCCCGACGAGGCGAAGCCGATACGCGGCAACGCCGAGATCATGCGCGCGACCGACCCGAAACGGGAGCAGATGCAAGGCGTCGGCGTCCGCTTCGTCTCATTCGAAGGCTCCGACCGCCTGCGCCTCGAGATGTTCATCGGCCGCAACCTGCCCTCGCGGTCGGCCGCCGCACCCGATGGATCCTGACGCGGGGCTCAGCCCGCGCCGCGGTCGCCTCCTGCCCCGGCTCCGCGCTCGATCACCCAGGCGTTGTCGCCGTCCCCCGGACAGTGCGCCGAGCGGGTCGGACGGACCCGGGCGTACCCGGCCGGAACCGGTGACGCCGCCGCCACCACCTCGCGGCGCCCCGGCCGCTTGATGATCCACGCGTTGTCCCCGGCGCCCGGGCAGGCCGGGCTGTGCGCCTGGCCGATCACGACCCAGCCCTCGGGAACGGGGCGGTCCTTGCAGATCAGGCGGTTACGCCGGGCCGGCTGGGCGACCGGCGGCGACCCGGCGCGCTCCCGCCACATCCGCTCCAGCTCGTCGACCAGGTCGATGTCGGCGCGGATGCCGTTGACCTCGTTGATCTGCACGATCGTCGTCGGCGACGTGAAGTTGACCTCGGTCAGGTGCTCGCCGATGAAGTCGAGACCGAGCAGGTGCAGGCCCATCGGGTTGAGGTCGGCCGCCACCGCGCGGCACGCGTCGAGCTGGCGCTGGCTCGGCTCCAACCGAGCCGGCGAGGCGCCCTGGTGGAGATTGGCGAGCCGTGACCCTGGCGCCGGGACGCGCAGCACCGACCCCAGCACCCGGTCGTTGATGGTCAGGATGCGGAGGTCGCCGCTCGCCTCGATGGCCGGCAGGTAGGGCTGAACGATGACCTCCGGACGCCACTGCTCCCAGAACCCGCGCAGCTCATCCGCCGGCGCGGACTGGGCCACGAAGCTCACACCCTTTCCCGAGCACGTGCTCTTCGGCTTGAGCACGGCCTCCACCGGCTGCCGCCGGACCGCCGCCACCAGCTCCTCGAAGCTGCCGCAGACCGTGGTCGGCGCGGCGAACTCGGGATAGCGCAGGATCACGGTGTGCTCTGACAGCGTGTAGGTCGCCGGCGGCCGGTTGATCTGCACGATGCTCTCCGGCACCGCCTCGAAGTGACGGCTGTGGGCGATGAACGCCGCGTCCACCGGCGGGTCCATCCGCTGCAGGATCACCCGGTAGTCCCTGACCGAGGCGAGGCGGGTCGGGCCGAGCTCCCAGAACGGGTCGCGCCCGGCGTCCGACGACAAGACTTCCCGGACCGGCAGCGTCGCGAGGTAGCGCTCGCTCGGCTGCCGAGGATCGCTGGCCAGCAGGTCGAGGTAGTCGACCGCGATCCCCCGTGCGATCAGCTCCCGGCTCACGCAGACCCCGAGGTCGAACTCGGGATTCAGCGTCTCCAGCGGGTCGGCAACGATCAGGTAGCGAGTGCCCGTGCTTCTCATCCGGTCGAGAGAACAGCGCGCCCGATCGCCCCATTTCGCACCACCGCCGCCGCACCTCGGCATCCCCTCGAGCTTGAAACCAATCCCTTCCTGCGGTGCACGCAGCCCGCGGTGATCGCGGCGGCCGAGCGCTTCGCCGGGCGGGCCCTCGTCGACGAGACGGAGGTCTTCGCCGCGCTGCGGCGATGGAAGGACGGCTGGCGCGAGCCGCACCGGGCCTCCGACTGAGGATTCACGGACAGCCGGTCCCGCCTCGGCGCTCCAACCCCGACGAGCCCCACGGCCGGACGCCGCTCGCCTCATGACATGCTAGAGTGTTGAGAACAGCAATCGGTTTCGCGGTCGCGAGGGAGGGGTTCATGGTCGTGGGTTTCGGCGAGGGCACACCGCTTGCGAACGTCGACGCCGCCTGGTGGCGGATGGAGCACCCCACCAACCTGATGACGATCACCGGCGTGATGTCGTTCGCCGAGCGGCTCGAGTTCCGTCAGCTCAAGGAGCTCATCGAGGACCGCCTGATGTGCTACGACCGCTTTCGCCAACGGGTCATCGAGTCGCCCCTGCCCTTCGGCCGTCCGCACTGGGTCGAGGACCGCCACTTCAACCTCCGCCACCACCTGCTCCGCGTGGCGCTCCCCGATCCCGCCGGCAAGACCGAGCTCCAGGAGATGGTCAGCGTCCTGATGAGCACGCCGCTCGACTACAGCAAGCCGCTCTGGCAGTTCCAGTACATCGAGAACTACTGCGGTGGATCGGCGCTGGTCGCCCGTCTCCACCACTGCATCGCCGACGGCGTCGCCCTCGTCCGTGTGATGCTCAGCATGACCGACGACTCCCCGGCCGGCTCGGCCGTGGCCCGCCGGCAGCGCCGCCACCGGCGGCCGCTCGGGGGCGGGACCTGGCTGCCGGAGGTCGTGGACAACGCTTTCCGCTCGGCCCGCCGAACGACCAACCGCGGGCTGCGGACCGTGCTCGATCCGGAGCGGGCCAAGGCCGCGCTGCGCCAGGGGGCGACCGCGGTCGGGATCACGGCTCGCCTTGCCGCCATGCCGTCCGACCCCGACACGCTGTTTCGAGGCAGCCTCTGCACCCGCAAGATCTGCGCCTGGTCCGAGGTCCTGCCCCTCGACGACGTCAAGGCCTTCGGCAAGAAGGTCGGCGCGACGATCAACGACGTGCTGCTCGCCGGCGTCGCCGGTGCGCTGCGCAGCTACATGGTGCAACGCGGCGCGCGGCCAGACGGCCTCGACCTGCGCGCTGTGCTCCCGGTCAACCTGCGGCCCGACGACGAGGTCGAGCTGCTCGGCAACCGCTTCGGCCTGGTCTTCCTCGCCCTGCCGGTCGGCATCGCCGACCGCGGGGAGCGGCTGCGCGTGCTCAAGGAGCGCATGGACGCGATCAAGAACTCGGCAGAGGCGGCGGTGACCTACGCCATCCTCGATGCGATCGGCATGACGACACCCGCCGTCGAGACCCAGGCCGTCCGGTTCTTCGGATCCAAGGCGACCGCGGTCATGACCAACGTGCCGGGGCCGCGCCAGACGCTCTACCTCGCCGGCGCGCCCGTGCGCAGCATCATGTTCTGGGTCCCGCAGTCGGCCCGTCTCGGCCTCGGCGTCAGCATCATCAGCTACGCCGGCGAGGTCCGCGTCGGCGTCGTCACCGACTCCGGACTGGTCCCGGATCCCGACGCGATCGTCGCCGGCTTCCATGAGGAGCTGCGCGCCATGATGTCGGCGCCCGAGGAGTTCCAGGCGGCACCAGCGGCTCGGCGGTCCTGACCGCCGGCCTTCTCCGGCGTGGTCGGTCAACCCAGGTCGAGCGGCAGCTGGCCGAGAGACGCCAAGCGCGCGCCCTCGAGGCGAAGCAACGCCGCCTTGACCGCGAGGCCGCCGCCGTAACCCACCAGCGAGCCGTCGGCTCCGACCACTCGGTGGCACGGGATGACGATCGGAATCGGGTTGGCGCCGTTGGCACGCCCGATCGCGCGCGCCACGGCCGCGCCGCCGACCCGGGTTGCGATCTCGCCGTAGCTGCGGGTCTCGCCGTAGGGGATGGCCGCCACCTGCCGCCACACCTGCTGCTGAAGGGGCGACCCGGCCGGCGCGACCCGGAGGTCGAACTCCCTGCGCTGCCGGGCGAAGTACTCGCGGAGCTGGCGCGCGACCTCCGCGCACCGGGCGGCGTCCCGCTCGGCTGCGGGCATGCCCAGCCCGGCCCAGTCGTTCCCGAACCACACCCTCACCAGCCGGCCTTCGCCGTCGACGACCGTCATGAGCGGCCCGACCGGGGACTCGACGAGATCCCACGCGGCCTTCAGCACGGGACGACCCCCGACCCGTCCGCGAGCCGCGGATCCGGATCGGCGGTGCAGATCTCAATCCGCTCGATCTTCCCGTCGGCCGCCAGCGTCACCAGGAACACCGCCGCCCGCTCGACATCGCCCTGGGATGAGATCACGCACGGGCGGCGGCCGCGGCCGGCAGTCGGGACCCAGCCCAGCTCGGCGCGGATCCGCGCCGCCTCCCCCGCCTGCTCGATCCGCAGCACCTTGCGGCGGAGGTGGTCGATCACCGCCTGCCGCCCGCTCAAGTAGAGATCCGTCGCCGCCGACTCGTAGCGGACACCCTCAGCCAGCCACGGGTCGAGCAGCTCCGGATCGAGGCGGTTCCAGCACCGCGCCAGCGCCTCCAGCGCCGGCTCGAACAACGGGGGCGCGTCGAGCGGACGGTCGTCCATCACAGTTCATTGTCTCGCACCCGGTCGCCGTCGGCGCCGCCCGCCATGATCAAACCCTCGCGCAGCCCGCGCAACCTCCGCCGCCGCCGAGCCGCAGGTTCCCGTGGTCAGCCTCAGGATGGAGGACCTCGCCGGCTTCGCCATTCACGGTTGGGGCGACCTCGCGTCCGACCACGGCATCATGACCCGCGTTGCCGACTACCACGGGCTGGTGTCCGACAACTCCAGCTTCGCGGCCTACGGCGTCCCCAACGCCAACCGGCAGTTCTGGACCAACCTCGCCCGCTACGCGCGCTGAGCGCTCCGGCCGGACACGCGCACGACCGGCGCTCCGGTGTGCGGAGAGGCCCGCGCGCGTCCGCGCCGGCGGCCGGTTGTCGAACCGCCGCGCGGACGCTATCGTGGTACTCGAGTGTCCGGTGCCGGTGCCCAAACCTGCTCAGCGGACCATGGAGGGATGAGATGCCGACCTACGTGTTTCGCTGCTCCAACTGCCGCAAGGTGTTCGAGAAGATCATGACCGTGGCGCAGCGGGAGCACGCCCGACCGGTCTGTCCGAAGTGCAAGGGCCGCAAGGTCGAACCCGTGCTCTCCGGGTTCTTTGCCAAGACCTCGCGCAAGAGCTAGTGACCTACAACTTCGACGCCGACCGCTGGCTCGCCCGCCAGCTCGATGCTCTTGGCGAACGCCGCCGCCGCGGCGAGCTCGACGACGCCTGCTACCGCCGCGAGCGGGAGGCCCTGGAGCGGAGGCACGAGCAGATGCTCGACCGTCTCGACGGCACCTTCGCGCTGCCGCCCTCCCGCGATTCTGACACCGGGTCTCCGGATGACGAACACCCTCCGGGTCGCACCTGATCGGGGCCGTGCATGAGTCGATGGGCCCCTGTTGCGGCGACGGCTCTGGCCGGGGCGATCGCGGTGATCGCCCCCCCAGCCGCCCACGGCTCGACCTTCGGGGTCAACGCCCACGTTCCATCGCAAGCCATCCAGGACCAGGTTGCAGCTGCCGGCATCGGCTGGGTTCGCATCGATGTCGTCTGGGGGCTGATCGAGATCCACCGCGACACCTTCGACTGGACGCGCTACGACAGCCTCGTCGACGACCTCGAGGCGCGTGGCCTGCGGATCTTCGCCACCCTCCAGGGCACGCCGCAGTGGGCCACCTCCGGGAGCGAGTTCAGCGGCGTCCCGACCGATCCCGACGACTGGCGCGAGTTCTGCTACGTCGTCGCCGCCCGCTACCGCGGCCGGATCGACGCGTGGGGGTTCTGGAACGAGCCCAACCTCGACCACTTCTGGGAAGGCACCCGGACCCAGTACCTCGACGAGATCCTGCTCCCCGGCATCGAGGCGGTCGCGACCGCCGATCCCGGCGCGCTGCTGGTCGCTCCGGACCTCGCCCACCTTTCGAGCGGCGACTGGGACGACTGGCTGGCACAGGTGGTCGACGACGCCGGACCCCTGCTCGACGTCGTCTCCCACCACGTCTACCCCTCGAACGGGACGGCCGGCGACGTCACCGACAAGCTGGCCGAGGGCGGCAGCCTGCCGTGGGAGCCGCCGGCGGTGCGCGAGGTGCTGGACGACGGCGGCTGGGGCGATCGACCGTTCTGGCTGACTGAGACCGGGGTCGAGAGCGACGCCTATGGGCAGACCGGCCAGGCCGCCTTCTACCAGAACCTCCTCGGGCTGTGGTTCGGCAGCGCCCGCAGCCACGACTGGATCGACCGCATCTTTTTCTACGAGATGGCAGACCCGAGCAACGACCCGACCCTGTCGTGGGGGATCCTCGAGGCGCCGCCCGGCCTCGAGCCCAAGCTCGCGTACTTCGCCTACTCGGACTTCGTCGCAACGGCTTTCGTCGACGACGCCGACGTCTCGACCTCAGACCTGCCGCCCTTCGTCGGCTCGCAGCAGTTTCTCGAGTTGAGCTTCGAGATCCGCAACACCGGGTCCACGACCTGGACCGCCGACGCGGGCTACCATCTCAGCCTGGCGGTCGACGACATCCGCTGGGAGGCCGAGGTCGATCCGCTACCCGAAGGGGCGCCGGTCGCGCCGGGCGACACCGCCCTCCTCGGCGGCACCCTGCAGGCGCCCTCGTCGCTCCCAGTCCAGGCGCCCCGGCTGGTCACCGTCGAAGCACGAATGGAGCTCGCCGGCGCCCGGAAGTTCGGCAGCGGCGTCCGCCACCGCCTGGTGTTGACCGCTCGGGAGCCCCCCGCGGTCACCAGCCAGCCCGCGCCGGCGATCGCGCCCGTCAACGGCAGCGCGCGGTTTGCCGTCACGGTCGCGGACCCGGCAGCCACGGCCTACCAGTGGCGACGCAACACCGTCGCCCTCGCCGACGACCATCGCAACACCGGCGCCGCGACCTCCGTCCTCGAGATCTCCGGCGTCGGTTTCGACTCGCTCGGCGACTACGACTGCATCGTCACCAACGCCGCCGGCTCGATCGCCTCGCAGCCGGCCGCCCTCACGCTGGCCGGACCGCCGATCCGCCGCCCCGCCGACCGCATACCGGGCGAGCTGCCCGGGCTGCTGCGGCGGTGGCTCGAGTTCCGGCGCGTCCGGCCCGCTTTCGCCGCCGACGCTGCACAGCGCGAGGCGGCCGCACCGGCGGAGAGGTCCTCTCCAGCCCGCTGACGCGCTGCGGCTGCAATTGACCGCCGCGCCGGGAGGCGTCCGGGCTACACTAGGCAGCGCCCGGCAGCTGCGCCGAGCGCAGGCTTGACCGGTATCGACGCCGCTACGGAGACCGACATGCGATCGACTGCTCGCCTCGTGCTCGTGCTCGCCGTCCTGGCTGGCCTCGCTTCCCTCGCCGCCTCTGCGCTCGAGGTCGAGTGCGAGACCTACACCCTGCCCAACGGACTGACCGTGATCCTGCACCAGGACGACACCTTGCCCCAGGTTGTGGTCGACACCTGGTTCTACGTCGGCTCCAAGGACGACCCGCCCGGGCGCAGCGGCTTTGCGCACCTCTTCGAGCACCTCATGTTCATGGGCACCGAACGCGCGCCGGGCAGCTCCTACGACGACATCATGGAGGCCGGCGGCGGCGCCAACAACGCCGGCACCAGCATGGACGACACCGTCTACTACAGCTGGGGGCCGTCGTCGCTGCTGCCCACCCTGCTGTGGCTCGATGCCGACCGCCTCGACGGTCTCGCCCGCGCGATGACCCAGTCCAAGCTCGACCTCCAGCGGGACGTGGTGCTCAACGAGCGCCGCCAGAACTACGAGAACGCACCCTACGGTGTCGCCGCGTTCATCATCCCCGACGCCCTCTACCCGCAGGGCCACCCCTACCACAACTCCGGCATCGGCGAGCCCGCCGACCTCGAGGCGGCCACCGTCGACGACGTGGTGTCCTTCTTCAACGCCTACTACGTGCCGGCCAATGCCAGCCTGGTGGTCGCCGGCGACTTCGACGCCGAGGTCGTCAAGCCCCTGATCGCACGCACCTTCGGCGCCGTCCCCACGCGGCCGCCCGGAGCGCGCCGCACCGCCCCCCCTCCCACCCTCGAGCGCGAGCTGCGCCTAGTCGCCACCGACCGCGTCGAGGCGCCCAAGCTCTACCTGGTGTGGCCGTCGCCCGCGGGCTACCATGACGGCGACGCCGAGATGGATCTCATTGCCGACATCCTGGGCGATGGGCCCTCGAGCCGCCTGCACCAGCGTCTCATCATGACCGACCGCACCGCCCGCGAGGTCGAGGTCTATCAGTCGTCCGGCCTCCTCGGCTCCGAGTTCCATGTCGAGGTGACCGCCGTCGCCGGCGGCGACCTCGAGGTGATCAAACGGGCCGTGCTCGAGGAGGTCGCCACCCTGGCGACCGACGGTCCGACTGCAGGCGAGCTGGAGCGAGTCAAGGCGGCCACCGAGGCCTCCTTCCTCCGCGGGATGGAGGACCTCCGCGCCCGGGCGGACAGCCTCAACGAGTACCGCTTCCACTTCGGCGAGCCCGACTCCTTCGCCCGCGACCTCGCCCGCTACACCTCGGTCGACGCCGCCGGCCTCAAGCAGTGGGCCGGCCGCGTGCTCGGCGAAGGGCGCCTCGATCTCAGGGTCCTGCCGCTCGACACAGCCGTCGATGGCGCCGGCCTCGATCAGCGGCCGGACAACTTCCCTGAGCCCACGCCCCAGCCCCCGCTCCCGCAGCACTTCACCCTCGACAACGGCATCCCGGTCGACGTGGTTTCCCGACCCGGCAGCGGTCTGTTCCAGGGCGCGCTGCTCGTCGCCGGCGGCGAGGGCGCCGTGGCGCCCGCCCAAGCCGGGCTCGCCTCGCTCACCGCGACCATGCTCACCGCGGGCGCCGGCGGCCGCAGCGCCGCTGATTTCGCCGATGCGGTGGCCTCGCTGGGCGCGCAGCTGACGACATCAGCGAGCGCGAACGGGACCACGGTCACCGTCCGTGGTCTCTCGTCGCGCCTCCAGCCAACCCTCGACCTCTACGCCGACGCCGTCCTCCGACCCAACCTGCTGGCCGCCGACTTCGACCGCGAGCACGACCTCGCCCTCGAGGATATCGGGGCGCGTGGCGAGGACCCGCGAACCGTGGCCTTCCTCACCGCCTCATCGCTGCTCTACGGCGCCGAGGACCCCCGCGGTCGACCCGCCGACGGCTACCTCAACACCGTCCGTGCGCTGACCGTGGATGCAATGCGCGCCACCCTGCCCATCCTGATCAACCCGGGCTCGGCCCGATTCGTGTTCGTCGGCGACTTTGAGCCGGCCGCACTGCGTGCGGAGCTCGACCGCCGATTCGGCGGCTGGTCCGTGGCCGCGGCTGGCGCCCCCACTCTCCCCGCGCCGGCGGTCGCGGCAGCCTCACCGCGGATCGTCCTCGTCGACCGCCCGGCGGCGGCGCAGACCATGATCCTCCTCGCGCGGCCGGTTCCGGCGCCGGCGGACGAGGTCGAGCGGGCGGTACGGGAGTGCCTCAACACCCTGTTCGGCACCACCTTCACCAGCCGGCTCAACCGCAACCTGCGCGAGGAGCACGGCTACACGTACGGCGCGCGCAGCGCATTCCGGCAGCGCGCCAACCAGCATGAGCTCCTGGCCTGGTCCTCGGTCCAGTCCGAGGTCACCGCCGCCGCCCTCGGCGAGTTCAGGCGCGAGTTCCAGGGCCTCGCCTCCGGCGACGTGGCCGCGGACGAGCTCGCGAAGGCGGTCAGGACGGTACGCTACGACCTCGTCGGCACCGCCGAAACCACCGGCTCGCTCGCCGGCAGCTTGACCGAGCTCGCCGCCAACGGCCGCCCGCTCGATGGGATCGCGACCGCGCTCGCGAGCCTCGAGAGCGTCGACCTGGCCGCAGTCAATGCGCTCGCCCGCTCCGGGCTCTATGACTGGGAGTCGCTCCTGGTGGTGCTGGTCGGCGACGCCGCCTCGGTCACGAGCCAGCTCGAGGCGGCGGGTTTCCCGCGTCCCGAGCTCGTGGCCGGAGTCGACGGTCCGTAGCCGGCACGACGATCGGGCGCAGCGGGCCGGCCCCGGTTCCGCCGCAGGATCGGCCCTGCTAGTCTCACCGTGGTGAGAGTTGCCCGCCGGAGGTCTCGCATGCTGACCGCGATCCGGACCCTCCTCGTGCTCGCCGTCGCCCTTCCCTTACCCGCGCTGGCGGCAGCGCCCGCCATCACCGAATCGGGCCGCCTCGCTGCCGACGACCTCGCCGGGCTCGAGCTGCGATCGATCGGGCCGGCGCTGATGTCCGGGCGGATCGCCGACATCGCGATCGACCCCACCGATCAGAGCACCTGGTACGTGGCCGTCGGATCCGGCGGTGTTTGGAAAACCAACAACCGCGGTACCACCTGGACTCCGATCTTCGATCATGAGGGCTCCTACTCGATCGGCTGCGTGGCTCTGGACCCGGGCAACCCGTCGGTGGTGTGGGTCGGAACCGGCGAGAACATCGGCGGCCGCCACGCCGGCTTCGGCGACGGCGTCTACCGCAGCCGCGACGGCGGCGCCACCTGGGAGCGCCGCGGGCTGCCCGACTCCCAGCACATCGCGCGCATCCTGATCGACCCTCGCGACTCCGACGTGGTGCTGGTCGCCAGCCAGGGGCCGCTGTGGTCGCCCGGCGGCGATCGCGGGCTGTTCCGGACCGTCGACGGCGGCGCGACCTGGACCAAGGTGCTCGGCGGCGGCGAGTGGACCGGCGTCACCGACGTCGTCAGGAGCCCGGCTGACCCCGACCACCTGATCGCCGCCACCTGGCAGCACCAGCGCTCGGTCGCGGCGCTGATCGACGGCGGGCCCGAGTCCGGGGTCCACGTCTCGAGCGACGCCGGCCTGACCTGGCGCCGCGTGACCAAGGGGCTGCCCGAGGGCAATCTCGGCAAGATCGGGCTCGCGATCTCGCCCCAGCAGCCCGAGGTCGCCTACGCCGCGATCGAGCTCGACCGCCGCAGCGGCGGCATCTGGCGGTCCGAGGACCGCGGTGAAAGCTGGGTCAAGCGCTCCGAGGCCGTGTCCGGCGCCACCGGCCCGCACTACTACCAGGAGCTGGTGGCGAGCCCCCACGCCTTCGACCGGATCTACCTGATGGACTGGCGGATCCAGGTTTCGGACGACGGCGGCGCCAGCTTCCGCCGGCTTTCCGAGAAGAACAAGCACAGCGACAACCACGCCCTCGCCTTCGACCCCCGGGACCCGGACTACCTGCTCGCCGGCACCGACGGCGGGCTTTACGAGAGCTTCGACCTCGCCGCAACCTGGCGGTTCATCGCCAACCTGCCGGTGACCCAGTTCTACAAGGTCGCGGTCGACGACGCCGCGCCCTTCTACCACCTCTACGGCGGCACCCAGGACAACTCGACCGAGAGCGGCCCGTCCCGCACCGACACCGTTCACGGCATCCGCAACGACGACTGGTACGTCCCGCTCGGCGCCGACGGCCACCAGCCGGCGACCGAGCCCGGCAACCCCGACATCGCCTACTGCGAGTGGCAGCAGGGCAACCTCTCCCGCCACGACCGCACCACCGGCGAGAACGTCTACATCCAGCCCCAGCCCGAGCCCGGCGATCCGCCGGAGCGCTGGAACTGGGACTCGCCGGTCCTGGTCAGCCCCCACTCGCCGACCCGACTCTACTACGCCAGCCAGCGCCTGTGGCGCTCCGACGATCGCGGCGACAGCTGGCGGCCGGTCAGCGGCGACCTCAGCCGCGGCGGCGACCGCCTGCTCGAGCCGTTGATGGGTCGGGTCTGGTCCTACGACGCGCCGTGGGACCTCGAGGCGATGTCCGCCTACCACACCATCACCGCGATCGCCGAGTCGCCGCTGGCCGAGGGGCTGCTCTACGTCGGCACCGACGACGGCCTGATCCAGGTCAGCGAGGACGGCGGCGAGGGCTGGCGCGAGATCGGGGTTGCCGCGCTTCCCGGGGTGCCGCCCACCGCCTTCGTCAACGACCTCAAGGCCGACCTCCACGACGCCGACACCGTCTACGTCGCCCTCGACAACCACAAGACCGGCGACTTCCGGCCGTACCTGCTGACAAGCCGGGACCGCGGCCGCAGCTGGCGCTCGATCGCCGGCGACCTGCCGGACCGGCACCTGGTCTGGCGGGTGGTGCAGGACCACGTCCGGCCGGAGCTGCTGTTCGCGGCCACCGAGTTCGGCATCTTCTGCACCCTCGACGGCGGCAGCCACTGGATCGAGCTGACCGGCGGCGTGCCCACGATCTCGTTCCGCGACCTCGCCATCCAGCGCCGCGAGAACGACCTCATCGCGGCGTCGTTCGGCCGCGGCATCTTCATCCTCGACGACTACTCGCCGCTGCGCGCCCTCGACGCCGGCCTGCTCGAGCGCGAGGCAACGCTGTTCGGCGTGCGGCCCGCCTGGTGGTACGTGGAGCGCTCCCTGTGGGGCGGCCGCGGCGCCGCGGACCAGGGCGCCGCCGCCTTCGTCGCGCCCAATCCGCCGTTCGGCGCCGTCTTCACCTACCACCTCGCCCACGGACTGACCAGCCGCAAGGAGGCCCGCCGGGAGCGTGAGCGCGAGCTCGAGAAGACCGGTGCGAGCACTCCCTACCCTGGCTGGGACGAGATCGAGCGCGAGCGGCGCGAGCAGGGGCCGGCCATCGTCCTCACCGTCCGTGACGCGAGCGGCGCCGTCGTCCGCCGGGTCGACGGGCCCACCGGCAAGGGCTTCCACCGGGTTGCCTGGGACCTCCGCTCGCCGGCCCACGACGCCATCACCGACCGCGAGCGCGACCAGGAGTGGGAGGAGGAGGGCCGCGCTCCCGCCGGCTACCTCGTGGCGCCGGGGACCTACACCGTGAGCATCGCCCAGCGGGTCGACGGCGAGGTCACCGAGCTCGCAGGGCCAGTTGCGTTCGAGGTCGTGCGCCTCCGCGAAGGGGCCCTGCCCGGCGCGCCGCCGGCGGAGACCGCCGCCTTCCTGGAGCGCGCGGCGAATGTTCAGCTGGCCGTTGACGGCGCGCGCGGCGCCCTGGACGACGCGATGGCCCGGGTGGGCAGGCTCAAGACGGCGCTCGACCGCTCCACTGCCCCACCGGGCGGCGAGCTCGACCGCGACCTGCGCGCGCTCACCGAGCGGTTGCTGGCCATCGACGAGCAGATGTCGGGCAACCAGAGCCGGCGGCAGATCGGGGAGCCGATGCCGCCGACGATGGCGCTGCGCCTCCGGGTCGCCATCGAAGGCGTGGACAGCGCTACCTACGGGCCGACGGCCACCCACCGCCGCAGCCTCGAGCTCGCCGAGCAGCAGTTCGCCCTGCTCCAGGTCGAGCTGCGGAAGGCGGTCGACGTCGACCTCCCGGAGTTCGAGCAGCGGATGGCCGAGGCCGGGGCGCCCTGGACCTCCGGTCAGCGGATCCCCGGCCTGCCCCCGCCGCCATGAGGCGAGAGGCCCGGTCCTCGCGCCGCGGGCACGGGGCGACCGTGCCGCACGGTCGAATGGCTGACAGCCTCGTCCCGGCTTCGGTATCGTGTCTCTGATGACCGCAGCTCATCGCTATCCAAAGAGCGTCTGCGGCGCTTCGGCACAGCGTCGAGCCGGCGCCGGCACGCGCTACGGCACTCTCGCCGTGACCGCTCTCCTGCTCGCCGTCGGCGCCGCCTGCGCACGCGCACCTGTTCCTCCAGCGATGGCGGCCCCCACCCCAGCCCCACCCGGCTCGGCGGCGCCCGATCTCTACTCGATCGAGCTCCCGGGCCCGGCGGCCACCCACTACCAGACCGACGCCGACAGCTCCTCACCGCTCAGCGCCGCGGTCCGCAGCCGCTTCCCGCAGCTCGGCCTCGAAGCCTGCCTCGAGCGCGCCGCTCAGGCCCACGCCGACCTCCCCGCCGGATTCGAGCAGCACATTCCCCTCGCCTTCACCGAGTTCGCCCTGCACTGGGCGGGCTGCCCGGACCCGACCGCCAGTCTGTCGGTGCTGCTGACCAGCGAGCCCGGCCCGGGCGCGATGCTCGATCAGCTCGACACGCTGTTGCACCGCGACAGCTACTCCCACCTCGGCGCCGCCGCCTCGCCGGCACCGCCGCCCTACCACACCCGCTGGTTCATCCTGCTCGTCGACCGTCGGATGACGATGCTCCCGGCCCCCACCTCCGGCGACCCCGGCGCCGACCTCCCTCTCCAGTTCCGCCTCGATGACCGCTTCACCGGCGCCACTGTCGCCGTGACCAGCCCCCGAGGGTCGGTCTCGACGACCGCGGTCGGCGTCAGCGGGGGCTGGGCGGTGGCCGGCGTGGCGCTGGCCGAGGAGTCCGGCACACAGTGGGTGGAGCTGATCGGCCATGGGCCGGCCGGACCCGAGGTGCTCGCCCTGTTCCCGATCGAGGTCGGCCGGACGCCACCCACCCACTGGCTCGGGCACCCGGCGGCGGACGAGTCATGGGTCGACACCACCGACGAGGCCGAGTCGCTCGCGGCCCGGCTCGTCGACGACGATCGCGCCCGTTTCGGCCTCTCCCGGCTGACCTGGGACCCGGAGCTCGCCGCGATCGCCCGCGCCCACAGCGCCGAGATGGCTGACGAGGGCTACTTCGCCCACGTGTCGCCGCACACCGGCAGCGTCGTCGACCGCCTCCAGAGCGCCGGCTACCCGGCGACCTTCGCCGCGGAGAACATCGCGATGGGCCCGACCCTCACCGAAGCGCAGGAGAGCCTGATGCGCAGCCCCGGGCACCGCGCGGCCGTGCTCGCGCCGGAGGCCACGCACTTCGGCATCGGCGTGGCCAGCCGGCGTGACCCGCGCCGGGGCACGGTGCACCACCTCACGCAGATCTTCGTCCACCGCGCCCCGCTGCCGGACACACCCTGACCGCACCGGCGCCGCCCGCGCCGTTCGGCGCTCCGCGTCAGTCCACGGCGTGTGTCTCGGACAGCCCCCGCGTCGCCGAAGGCGCCCGGCCATTCCACCGCCGTGGTGGCGCTCGTCACGCGGGCAGGCCGGGGCACTTCTTCGATCGCTCGTCTTCCGCTACGCTGTTGGAGGTACGACCGGTGCCCGGCGGCATCGGAGAGGGGATTCCGATGAGGCGCAGGCTGACACCCGCTGAGCGGGGAGTGGATCCGGTCGACGCGATCACTCTTCCCGACAGCGTGACAGAGGGGATGTGGCGCCGGGAGCTCGAGCGCTGGCAGAACCCCAGGCTGCGCACCCTGCTCGGCTGCCTGCGCCGGCTCGACGCCGTGCACGAGAGCAACATCGCGATCCTCAACTGCTCGCCCAGCCGGCTGGTCGTCATGTGGGCGACCTTCCGCGAGGTCGCGGCCCTCATTCGCGCCGACCTTGCACCGCTCCTCGCCGAGGCGTCCCCGATCCCGGCGCTGGATGCCAGCCGTCAGTCGGTGGCGGTGAGCCTCGGCCACCTCGAGGCCACGCTGTTCGCTCAAATCGACGGTTTTGCGGGCGASGCCCCGTCCCGCCAGGAGYACGAGCTGCGCCGYTTTCTCTGCGTCGCGGTCGGCCAGATTCACGCCTTCCTCCAGGACTCGTTCGGCAGCCTCATGGCGAGCGACCCCCGCGGCACCCACGACGCCGATTACTACCTGTCCAAGGAGTTCCCGCGCGACGTCGAGGAGTCAGAGTGGCTGTACGCGTCCGTGCTCACCCTCGACGCCGACTTCCGCCAGATCGAGCGCGAGCGCCGCCGGCTGTTCCCGGACTTCCTCGAGCGCGTCGCCGGGAACCAACACCTGCCCGACCCCGCCGAGTGGTCGGACATGGCATCCTTCCTCCGTCACCTCGGCACCGACTTCGCCGCCCGGCTGCGCACGACCCTGCTGCTGCGCGCGATCCGCCTCACCGAGCTCGAGCTCCTCGCCCACCACGCCGCCGAGATCCCGATCACCTGCCGGGTACTGCTCGAGCTCTACGAGTCCGGCCGCCAGGCGGTGAATGCGCTCGCCTTCGCCCGCGCCGTGCCGACGGCCGGCGACGTCGGCCATCGCATGGCGATCCTCGTCGATGGCACGCTGAGCGCCCGACTGCTGCCCCACGCCAGAGCCCTCGACGACTCGCTGCGCGACCTCGGGGCCTTCATCCCGATCTGGCGGCAGGGCGTGAGCCAGCGCCGAGCGCTCGCGTTCCGGGGTCCGCGGCGCATCGACCTCTCCCCAATCCCGGACGGAGAGCCCCCCGCCCCGTCGTCGTGAGCTGAGCCAGCCCTCCGGGACCCGCGACGCTTCAGACCTCCAGGGCCGTCGCCACGCCCTCGATCCACATCAATCATCATGAAAAACCACTTCCCGCCTTCACGATGAGCGCAGCGCAGCCGGAGGAGCGTGTGGGGTGGCGGCCGACCACAGCAACCTCATCAGAAGCACGCACAGGGATCTATGCCCTACCCGCTGCTAGAGGTCGAGCGGCAGGGAGAACTGACCCTCGAACTTCTCGAGCCAGTGCAAGCGGAACGAGCCCCTGCCGAGGGGCTCGAGCTCGAAGTGCGGCGGCCGCTTCTTCTCCCAGGGGATCAACCCGTGGCGTTCGAAGAAGTGGCGGATGCCCGGCGACCTCAGCTCCGGCGCGCTGCTCCAGAAGCTCTCGGTGAGCGGCACCCGGATCGGGCGGATCTGGCCGGGAAGGTGGAGCGTCACCTCCGTCCACTCCGGGCGGAAGTAGAGGCTGACGTTGTCCTCCTGCACCCGCAGCCCGAAGCCGCCGCCGCCGTCATGCCAGGCAGAGACGATCATCGTTCGAAGACCCGCCCGAACGTTACCATTTTCGGGTCGGGGCAACAACGACGGCCGCGCGATCGACGTTCCAGAAGATCTGCCTCCCTCCCACGCCAGCTCGCTCAGCCAACCTCATCGCCGAAGGAGATCCCGAGGTCCCTCGCCGTCTGCATCGTGTCGCCGTCCAGCGGCACGCACTTCATCCGGCTGGTCGCGACCTCGAGCGGCACCGCGTGCACGCGCGGCGGGTCGAGCGCCACCATGTGGTTGAACTGCCGCGCCTCGACCATGCGCACCGCCGCCGCCCCGAAGCGCAGGGCCAGCAACCGGTCGAAGGTCGTCGGGGCGCCGCCTCGCTGCAGGTGGCCGAGCACCACGGTCCGCGTCTCCTTGCCGGTGCGCGCGCTGATCTCGCGCGCCACCAGCTCCGCGATCCCGCCCAGCTGCACCTCCCGGCCGAGTTCGTGGCCCTTGACGGTCAGCTGTCCCCCAGCCGGCTTCGCGCCCTCGGCGACCACGACGATGCTGAACCGCCGCCCGCGCGCCTCGCGGTCGTTGATCTTCTCGCAGACCGCGCTGAAGTCGAACGGGATCTCGGGGATGAGGATCACGTCGGCCGTCGACGCGACCCCCGAGTGGAGCGCGATCCAGCCGGCGTAGCGGCCCATGACCTCGACCACCATCACGCGCTCGTGCGCCTCGGCCGTCGAGTGGAGCCGGTCGATCGCCTCCGAGGCGACCATCACCGCGGTGTCGAAGCCGAAGGTCACCACCGTGCCCGAGAGGTCGTTGTCGATGGTCTTCGGAACCCCGATGATCGGCAGGCCCTTGGCCGCGAACTGCGACGCGATCCGCATCGAGCCGTCGCCGCCAATCGCAATCAGCGCATCAATGCGCAGCCGCCGGAACGCGTCGACGACCTCGTCCGACCGATCGACCAGCGTCACCTCGCCGCTCGGGAGCTTGGTCGGGTACTCGAAGGGGCTGTTCTTGTTGGTCGTCCCCAGAATGGTGCCGCCAATGTGGGTGATGCCCCGCACCGAGTCACGGTCGAGCTGGATGATCTTCGAGGTGTCCAGCAGGCCCTCGTAGCCCTTGTGGATGCCCAGCACCTCCCAACCCCGGTGCAGCGACGACAGCACGATCGCCCGGATCACCGCGTTGAGGCCCGGCGCGTCACCGCCGCCGGTGTTGACCGCGATGCGATGAATGGCGCGTTCCGTCACGACGTCACCTCCGCGAACCGCATCAATCTCAAGGGAGACGCCGCGCTCCCGCCGCGTGCGCCTCGCGTCCGCTCCCCCAGGCCGGGCGTTGGCCCCGAAAGCACGACCCCCGGCCTCGGACCGGGGGTCGCTTGCTGTGGATCGTCAGGCCCTTGTCACAGCGCGGCCAGCATTCCGTCCGCTTCGTCGCAGGTCTTGCGCACGCCCGCCACCGACTTGGCCAGCGCGGCCTTCTCCGACTCGGTGAGGTCGAGCTCGATCACCTGCTCCACCCCGTTGGCGCCGATGATCGCCGGCACGCCGACGTAGAGGCCGTTGACACCGTACTCGCCCTCAAGCTTGGCGCACACCGGGATGATCTTGCGCTTGTCGTAGATGATCGCCTCGGCCATGTCGAGCGCCGCCCACGCCGGCGACACGAAGGCCGATCCGAAGCCGAGCAGGCCGACCACCTCGCCGCCCGCCTTGCGGGTCCGGGTCTCGATCGCGGCCAGGGTCGCCTCGTCGAGGAACTTGCTGACCGGGATGCCGGCGATCAGGCACGAGCTGCGCACCGGCACCATGTCGTCTCCGTGGCCTCCGAGCACCACCGCGCTGACGTTTTCCACCGACACCTTCGCCGCCTCGGCCACGAAGTAGCAGTAGCGGCTCGAGTCGAGCTGACCGGCCATGCCCATCAGCTTCTTCTTGGGCGGCGCCAGCGCCTTRTCCAGGGTGTAGACGATCGCGTCGAGCGGGTTGGCGATGTTGATGACGATGGCGTCCGGGCAGTAYTGCTTGATGCCGGTCGCCACGTCCTTGGTCACCTTGAGGTTGATCGCGAGCAGCTCCTCGCGGCTCGGGTAGGTGCCGTCGGGCCGCGCCTTGCGGGGCACGCCGGCGGTGTCGATGACGAGCTTGGAACCCGCCAAGGCCGAGTAGTCCTTCGATGCCACGCACCGGACGTCGCTGCGGATCGTGGGCAGTCCCTCGGAGATGTCGAGGCACTTGCCGATCGCCACCGACTGCTTCTTCAGGACCTCTTGCCGCTCCGGTGGATCGCTGGGATTGACCATGGGCGCCGGGTCCGACAGCCCGACCTCGCGCGCCAGCCGGCGCTGGGCGATCTCCTGCACCAGAACTCCCCCGATGTAGCCGCCGCCGATGACACCGATCTTGCTGATCATCCCTGTCTCCTTTCCTGGTCGCCGCGCCCATGGCCGGCGCCGCCCTGCCGCGGGGCACCTGTGAAATGTCGCACGAGTGAATTCATCTCGGGGAGCATACCACTTCGCCGGCGTGATGGAAGTCCCCTCCGGGCTGCACCGGCCCCCTCCTCGGCAGCGTCACGGCGTCGCCGATGAGAACCAATCGCCGAGGCGCCGGAAGCCCTCGTCCAGGGACACCGAGGGCTCATAGCCGAGGTCGCGGCGGGCTGCGGTGATGTCGTACCAGTGGGCGGTCGCGAGGTGGCGCACCAGCATCCGGGTCAACGGCGGCTCGCCGTCCGGCCGTAAGAGTCGATACGCTGTCTCGACGACTGTCGCGGCCGCGATCGCGACCGGGTACGGCAGCTGGCGGCGCAGTGGCGGCAGCCCCGCGGCGGCCAGGATCGCATCCAGGATCTCGCGCAGCGGGCGCGGCTCGCCGTTGGTGATGAAGTACGCCTTGCCCGCGCAGGGAGCGTCCGGATGGAGGCGGTCGCACGCCAGCAGGTGGGCGTTCGCGGCGTTGTCGACGAAGGTCGTGTCCACGAGGTTGCGTCCGTCGCCGACCAGCCACAGCCGACCCGCCCTGGCCCTGGCGACGATCCGCGCCACCAGCTGCGGGTCGCCGGGCCCCCAGATCAGGTGTGGCCGCAGCGCCATCGCGGCGAGATCCGGGCCGTTCGCCGCCAGCACCGCCCGCTCGGCGTCGGCCTTGGTCGCCGGGTAGTGCGACTCGAAGCGCTCGGCGTAGGGCGCCGACTCGTCGATGCCCGCGAGGTGGCGCCCGCCGTGCACCACCGCCGGGGTGCTGGTGTAGACCAGCCTGCCCACCCCGGCGCGGAGGCAGGCTGCGACCACATTGCGGGTGCCAACGATGTTGGCGGCTTCGAAGTCCTGCCGGCGCCCCCACAGCACCGCCCTGGCCGCGACGTGGAACACGACGTCGCAGCCGGCGACCGCCGCGGCCACCGCCGGCGCGTCCGCGAGATCGGCCAGGCGCTGCTCGACGCCGAGCGCGTCGAGCGCCGGCGAGTGGTGGCGCTGCAGGCTCCGCACCGACCA
>PQAJ01000046.1 GCA_003105185.1 Holophagae bacterium | reverse complement strand
AATCGCCAAAGGTGGCAACCTCGGGGAGCGCCTGCAGAGAATCGGCGCGAATCGCCCTCGAGGATGGAGCGAACGAGCGTGGCGGAAGCGGAAGCGGGTAAGGGTCACGAAGTCGGTGCGGCAGTTACAATGAAAACATGACCCGCACCCTCAGCGCTCTGGTGCGCAGCCTGCGGCCGGTGCAGTGGCTGAAGAACGGCTTCGTGCTGGCGCCGATCGTGTTCTCCGGCCGGGTTGACGATGCCGACGCGTGGCTGCGCAGCCTGCTCGCAGTGGCGGCATTCTGCGCGGCGTCGTCGGCGACCTACCTGGTCAACGACCTGCTCGACCGGGAGGCCGACCGGCAGCACCCGACCAAGCGCAACCGGCCGATCGCGTCCGGCGAGCTCGGCGTGGCGGCGGCGGTCACGGCCGCCCTGGTGCTGGTCATGTTTGCCGCCGCCGGGGCCCTCGCCCTCGGCGGCTGGTTCCCGGCCCTGCTCGGCGGCTACCTGGCGCTGACCGTGCTCTACTCGGCGCTGCTCAAGGAGTTGGTGTTCGTCGACGTGCTGGTGGTCGCTGCCGGCTTCGTGCTGCGCGTCGTCGGCGGCGCGATCGCCATCGACGTGCCGGTGTCGCGTTGGCTGCTGCTGTGCGCGTACCTGCTCGCGCTCTACCTCGCCCTCGGCAAGCGCCGGGCCGAGCTGGCGCTGCTCGGCGAGGACGCTGGCACCCACCGGGTCGTGCTCGGCCACTACACGCTGCCGCTGGTCGACCAGGCGATCAGCGTCGTGCTGGGCGCAACCGTGCTCGCCTACACCCTCTACACGGTGGCGCCGGAGACAGTGGCCAAGGTCGGCTCCGAGGGGCTGATGGCGACGGTGCCGGTGGTGCTGTACGGCCTGTTCCGCTACCTCTACCTGCTGCACCGCCACGAGCTCGGCGGCAGCCCCACCCGGGTGCTGCTGATCGACCGGCCGCTGCTCGCCTGCGTCGTGGTCTGGCTGATCGTGGCCGCGGTCGTGGTGGGTGTGGGCTAGTCCGCGACCCGGATCTTGTGCGCCTTGATCTTGTTGTAGAGCGTGGTGCGCGAGATGTCGAGCAGCTCGGCGGCACGCTTGATGTTGCCGCCGGTGACCTCGAGGGCGTGAGTGACGTGCTCGGCCTCGCTCTCGGCGAGCGGACGCACCGCGGCGGCGGCGCCGGTGCGCGACGGCTTGAGCAGGTCGGCAGGCAGGTGGTGGGAGCGGATCTGGCCCTGGCGGACCAGGATCACCGCGCGCTCGACCACGTTGCGCAGCTCGCGCACGTTGCCCGGCCAGTAGTAGTGCTTGAGGATGTCGGACGCGGCCGGCTCGAAGCCCTCGACCCGGGTGCCCATGGTGCGGTTGAGCTCGCCGAGGAAGTGGTGGGCGAGCTCGAGAATGTCGTCGGCGCGATGTCGCAGGGGCGGGATGTTGATCGCGAACACGTTGAGCCGGTAGTAGAGGTCCTCCCGGAACGTGCCGTCCTGCAGGGCGTCCTTGAGGTCACGGTTGGTGGCGGCGATCAGCCGGACGTTGGTAGAGATGTCCCGGATGCCGCCGACCCGGCGGAAGCGCCGGCTTTCGAGGACCTTGAGCAGCTTGCTCTGGACTTCCAGCGGCATCTCCCCGATTTCGTCGAGGAACACGGTGCCGCCGGAGGCGATCTCGAGCAGCCCGGGCTTGGCCTGCTGGGCGTCGGTGAACGCCCCCTTCTCGTGACCGAACAGCTCGGACTCGAGCAGGGTCGGCGACAGCCCGGCGCAGTTCATGTCGAGGAAGGGGCCTTCGGCGCGCGCGCTGGCGCGGTGGATCATCTCGGCGGCGAGGCCCTTGCCGGTGCCGGACTCACCCTCGAGCAGGACCGTGGCGTCGGTGTCGGCGACCTGATGGATGAGATCGACCACGCGCCGCATCGGGCGCGACGGGCCGATCAGCACCGGCGCGTCCGGCCCGGCGGCGCGGGCCACCAGCGCCCGCAGCTGGCGGTCCCGGCGGCGCGCGATCAGGGTCCTGCCGAGGACGTCGTTGAGAGTCTCGAGCGACACCGGCTTGGCCAGGAAGTTGTCGGCGCCGAGCCGCATCGCCCGCACCACCACCGAGATCTCGCTGGTCGCGGTGAGGACGACGATGCCGGCGAGCTCGTCGAGCTCGCGCAGCCGCGGGATCAGGTCGAGCCCCTGGATGTCGGGCAGGCCGAGATCGAGCAGCACCACCTCGGGCGAGAAGCCCTCGGCCACCGCGAGCGCCGAAGCTCCGTCCGCGGCCGACACCAGGACGTAACGGGTCGGGTCGAGGGCTGCGGCCAGGCTCTCCCGGATCGCGGGGTCGTCGTCGACGAGCAGGATCCGGCCGGGCACGGTCGGTGTTGCCATGGCGTCGCCAGTATAGCGGCTTGTGGCCCGGGTCACTGCGACGTGGATTACCGATCTCCCGTGTCGCATGGGAGGGGAGGGCGCGCCCGCCTGAGACACCTTTTCATCGTGGAGGACCGGGGCCGCGCACCGAGTGCCCGCTCGAGGTCCTCGCCGTCGCGGAAAGCGGGAGTCAGATTCTCGAGGCCTCAGGTGCCGGGCTCGGTGAGGCGCTGCAGGGCGTCGCCGAGCAGGGCGAGGCCGATGACGAGGAGGGCAATGGCCAACCCGGGGAAGACCGCCAGCCACCAGCCCTCGGGCAGCGCGCGGTGCCCTTGCGCGACCATCGAGCCCCAGGTCGGCACCGACGGCGGCACCCCGAGGCCGAGGTAGGAGAGCGTCGCCTCGGCGAGCACGAGGTCGCCCATCCGCAGCGCGGTGTCCTGCGAGACCGGCCCGACCAGGTTGGGCCCGTAGTGCCAGAGCGCGATCCGATGCCACGGGCTGCCGCTGACGCGGGCGGCGGCCACGAAGGGCCGCGTGCGCAGCGACAGCACCTGGCCGCGCACCAACCGGGCGACGCCCATCCACGAGGTGCCGCCGAGCAGCAGCACCAGCAGCAGCGGATCGGGTCGCAGCACCGCGGCGGCCAGGATCATCAGGAACAGCAGCGGGAAGGCGAGGCAGGCGTCGACGCAGCGCATCAGCACCGCATCGACGAGGCGGCCGCCGGTGGCCGCGGCAACTCCGACCGTGCCGCCGATCGCCACCGCGAGCACCAGGCTGAGCGCCGCAATCGCGAGCGAGATCCTGCCCCCGACCAGCAGCTGGTAGAGCACGTCGCGGCCGAAACGGTCGCTGCCGAGCAGGAGCCGGTGGCGGGTGGTTGCGGTGACGCGCGCCGGGTCGACGACCCGCCGCCGCCCGGCGCCGGTCGCGATGAGGCCGTCCGACGTCGCCTCGACCCTGCGCGCCACCACCGTCGTGCCGTCGTCGAGCTCGAGCGCGGTAACCGTGGCCAGCGGCGGTTGCAGGGCGCCGACCACCGGGTCCGCCGGGGGCGGATGGATGACCAGCGGGCCGAGCACGCAGCCGGCGACGAGCGCCGCCACGGCGGCGCCGCCGATCCGCAGTCGGGACACGCCGGTCACCGCTCCTCCCGCGCCCGCGGGTCGGCCACCGCGTAGAGCAGGTCGGCGATCAGGCTGCCGACGATCACGGCGGCCGCGCCGACCAGGGTCAGGCCCATGACCAGCGGGATGTCGCGGGCCTCGGCGGCGCGCCACAGCGCCATCCCCATGCCCGGCCAGGAGAACACCGACTCGACCACCACCGAGCCGGAGAACACCATCGGCAGCGCCAGGCCGAAGGCCGTGATCACCGGCAGCAGCGCCGGCCGCAGCGAGTGCACCCACAGGATGCGGCGTGGGGAAAGCCCGCGCGCCGTGGCCGCGAGCACGAAGCGCGATGCCCGGGCTTCGAGGAGGGTCGCTCGCAGCAGGCGGGCGGTCGCCGCGGCCCCCACCAGGCCGAGGCTGAGCGCGGGCAGCACGAGGTGGCGGAGCAGGTCGATGAGGCGGCCGGGTGCGGACAGCTCGCCGGCGCCGACCGAGTGCATGTGGGAGGCGGGCAGCCAGCCCAGCCCGAGCGCGAACACGAGGATGAGGAGCCCGGCGATCCAGAACGAGGGCAGGCCGTAGATGCCGAGGCCGAGCACGGTCGTCAACCGGTCCACCCAGCCGTACGGCCGGCGGGCGGCGGCCACCGCGAGCAGCACCCCGAGAAGGAGGTCGAGCAGCAGCGCGGTCCCGGCCAGCAGCAGGGTCGGCGGTAGCGCCCGGCCGATCACGCGAATCACCGGCTCCTTGAACAGGTAGGAGCTGCCGAGGTTGCCGGTCGCGGCGGCGGCCAGCCAGCGCAGGTACTGCTCGCCGAGCGGCCGGTCCAGTCCGTAGGAGGCGCGCAGGTTCTGGCGAGCCTCGGGGGTCAGCCGGGGATGGTCGAGGGTGTCGGCGTAGCTGCCGGGAGCGAGCTGCACGACCAGAAAGGTCACGGTCACCACCAGCCACACCAGGGGCACCAGGGTGACGAGCCGTCGGATCGCGATTCGCGTCATCTGACGTCTGCCTCGTGGGCGACGTACCACTCGTCGAGGTTGAAGTATGGCGACGCGTCGTTGATGACGGCGCCGCGCACCCTGGCGTTGATCCCAACCAGACGCTCAGTCTCGGCCAGGAAGGTATAGGGCTGGTCGTCGACGATCAGCTCCTGGATGCGGTCAAAGAGCGGCTTCTGCTCCGCGAAGGTGGCCGCCTCGGCGGCCGCCTCGAGCAGCCGGTCGACCTCCGGGTTGGCGTAGCCGACCGAGTTGAGGGTCGGCTCGCCCGGCGGCGCGCTGTGCCACAGGGGCCCGAGGTCGATCAGGGTTGGCTCGATCCAGCCCGAGACGATGGCGTCGAAGTCGCCGCCGGTCTCGAGGGCGAGCATGGTGCCCCACTCGACGAAGCGCGGCCGGGCGGCGACGCCAACCCTGGCCAGGTTCTGCTCGACGAGCAGACAGATGTCCTGGCGCAGGTCGTTCTCCGAGTTGGTGAGGAGCTCGAAGGCGAGCTCCACGCCGTCGCGGTCGAGGGTGCCGTCGCCGTCACTGTCGATCCAGCCGGCCTCGGCGAGCAGGCGCCGCGCCCCGGCGGGGTCGAAGGCAACCGGCTGCAGGCTGCGGTTGAAGGCCCACATTGCGGAGATCACCGGCCCGACCGACGGGCGCGCCCGGCCGAGGTAGACGACGTCGATGATCGCCTGGCGGTCGATCGCCATGGTCAGCGCCCGGCGGACCCGGCGGTCGGCGAGGTGCGGCCGCCGCAGGTTCCAGCGAATCTGGCTGTAGCCGCGGTCGGGGAAGCCGACCACGCGCAGCCGGGGGTCCGCCGCCACCCGCTCGGCATCGGCCGGATCGAGGCCGTTCACGAGATCGATGTCCCCGGTCAGCAGCTGCGCCAGCAGCGGGGCGCGCGACGGCATCGGCCGCCAGATCACGCGGTCGAGGTAGGGGCGGCCGTCCCGCCAGTAGCCGTCGCTGCGCTCGAGCACCAGCTCCTGCTGGGGACGGTGGCTGGCCTTGCGGAAGGGCCCGGCCGACACCACCCGCTCCCCCCAGTCGACGTCGCGCCACTGCGGGTACGGGATGCCGCCCCAAGCGTGCGCCGGGATGATCGGCCCCTCGTTCGCGTCCATCAGCTGGTAGGGGTAGGCCCGGTCGAAGCGGAAGCGCACCGTGTGCGCATCGACCACCGCGACCTCGAGGATCGCGTCCTTCGCGTCGCTGCCCAGCCACGCGACGTCGGGGTCGCGCTGCGTCCTGAAGGTGAAGGCCACGTCCTCGGCGGTGACCGGGACGCCGTCGCTCCAGCGTGCCCGCGGGTCGAGGGAGAAGGTCAGCTCGAGGCCGTCCGCGGAGGGCTCCCAGCCGGTGGCGAGGCTGGGCGCGAAGGACGGCGGGTGGTCCTGGTAGTCGACCTGCTCGACCGCCAGCGACGGGTAAACGAGGCTCAGGATCTCGACCGTTGTCTGGTCCTCGGCCAGGTAGGGGTTCCAGCTCAGGACGTCGCCGAGGCCGCCGACCACTACCGTGCCACCTCGAGCCGGGGCGCCGTTGCCGGTCGCGGGCGGCGGCGCCGGGTTCGCGCAGGCGCTGATCAGCCCGATCGCGAGCCCGAGGACGAGTCGCCGTGGCAGCCGTTTCATCCGCCTCCATCGTATCCGAGACGGATGCGCTGCGCGCATCCTGATGTTACGGTGTCGGCATGAGCCAACGGCTGCGGCAGGGCAAGGTGCCGTGGGACCTGGTCGCCGAGGTGGTGGCCCGCCAGCTGCCACCGGAGGTCGTGCTCGGCCCGGCCGCCGGCGAGGACGCGGCGCTGGTGACGCTCGGCGGCGAGCTGTGGGCAGTGGCGACCGACCCGGTCTCGTTCACCGCGCAGGACGC
>PQAJ01000045.1 GCA_003105185.1 Holophagae bacterium | reverse complement strand
GTGGACGATGCCGGCCGCGAGCTGCGGCCGATCGACCTGCGGTATGAACAGACGGTGGTGCAGCAGCACGAGCGTTTCGGGCAGATGCTGTTGATCGGCGTGCCGGTGGTGTTCCTGATCGCGCTCAGCCTGTCGGCGCTCCACTTCGCGGCGGTGGCGGCGGCGCCACTGATCGTGGTGGCACACCTGGTCGCGGTCCGGCTGTGGCTGGTGCGCGACGCCATGCGGCTCCTGGGCCCGGCGCGCAAGCGTTTCGTGCGCTGGCTCAGCCGCCTGGCGTTCCTGTGGATCGGGATCCCCGGCTACGGCCTGGCCGCGGCGCCGCTGGTGGGCACCGTGCCGGCGGTCGCCACCTTCGCTGGCTTGACCGCGGCGGTGCACGCCTACACGAGGTGGAGCCTCACCCGGGAGTTCCAGCGGGCGCCGCTGGCCGGCTGGGAAGTGGCGCTGCTCTGGGGCCTGGCCGTGGTCACGCTGGCGGCGTTGGCGCTGGTCGCCGCGCTGGTCGCCGCGTTCGGGTGGTCGGCGGCCGCGATCGCCGAGTGGGTGTCGTCGAGGTGAGGCGGAAAGGAGCGCTGACGTGGAATCCCTGATGACCTACATGGCGGCGTTCGGCCTCGCCTCCGGGGCCGGTGCCAAGGCCTTCATCCCGGTTCTCGCGCTCGGGGCGGCTCACTACACTCCGTACTTCGAGCTCTCGGACCGCTTCCTGTGGATCAGCAACCCGGCCGTGATGGTCGTCCTGGGCGTGATGGTGGTGCTGGAGATCGTCGTCGACGCCCACCCCGAGCTCGGGCGCTGGACCGACACGGTGCAGTACCTGCCCAAGATGACGGCCGGCTTCATCGCCTTTGCCGCCATGGTCGGGACCATCGACGATGACTTCGCGGCGCTGGCGGCCTCCGGGCTGCTCGGCGCCGGCACTGCTGGCGGCGTGCACTTCGTGCGCAACGCGATCCGGCGGCCGTTCCGGACCATCGCCGAGGACCTCCACGAGGGCATCGGCAAGGTCGCGTCGGTGACCGAGGCCGGGGTCTCGCTCTCGCTGGCAGGCTCGGCCCTGGTGGTGCCGCCGCTGTCGGTCCTGCTGGTGTGCGGGCTGGTGGTCGCGGCAGTCGCCGTTGTCCGGACGGTGGGCCGGCGGCGGGTCGCCTGCGGCGCCTGCGGACAGCCGATCCGGCCCGGTGCGCTGGTGTGCGTGCACTGCGGGGCCGAGCAGGGACAGCCCTGAATCGGCCCCCCGGCTGCGAGCGGCCGGGTCGGGGCTCGGCGGCCGCCCGCCCGCCGTGCTAGCATGGATTGGATAGGCAATGGGGGAATAGTGCGCCTCAAGGTCGGCGACAAGGTCGTGTACCCGAGCCAGGGCGTGTCGGTGGTCGAGGAGATCGCCGACGAGGAGCTCGGCGGCACGACCATGTCCTGCTACCACCTGCGCCTGCTGAACACCGACTCCAAGGTGGTGGTGCCGGTCGGCAACGCCGAGCGGGTCGGGCTGCGGCCGCTGTCCGACAAGCGAGCGGTCGACCGCGCGATGCGCCGCCTGCGCGCCGCGGAGGGCGACGAGGCCGACAACTGGAAGGACCGCTACCGGGCCAACCTGGACCGCATCAAGACCGGGGACCTCGACGAGGTTGTCGATGTTCTGCTCTGCCTGGCCGACGTGGCGAGGCGCAAGACGTTGTCCTTTCGCGAGCGCAAGATGTTCGACCACGCCCGGCAGCTGCTCGTCTACGAGGTCGCTGCGGTGAAGGGCAAGCCGGCCGAGAAGGTCGAGCGCGACATCGAAAAGGCCCTCCAGGTCCAGCCCGAGCCCGTGGACGAGGGCTGATCAAACCCTGGCCTGGGCGACGGCAGTCGATCCCAGTTCGTACACAGGAGCGAGGTGATGGCCGGCCGCGGGCCGGGCGAGCGCGTGCGCCTGCGAGCGATCACGGCTTGGCGCGCGCTGATCGCGGTATTGGATCCGCCCGCGGATGGTATTCTCGGGGCGGAGACCGGCCGCTGCGAAGGGAGTCCGTCATGACCCGTGTGCTTCGGATGGTGCTCGTCCTCGCCGTGGCGGCGCCGGCCTTTGCCGCCCAGCCGCTCACCCAGAGCCTCCGCGAGCAGCTCAAGATCCAGAGCGAACTGCTGCGCATGGACCTCGGCGAGCTCGAGGAGCAGCGCGCGAAGATGCAGGAGACCTGGATCCGGGTCGAGCAGGGCGCCGCCGACCTTGCAACCGCCCAGGCGCAGGGCGAGAGCCTGGACAGCCTCAAGCTGCGCGACCAGGATCTCCGCCAGGCTGAGGCGGAGTTGATGATGCACGTCGACAGCATGCAGCGGATCCGCCGCGAAGTGCTGACGGCGCAGGCGCTGGTCGCCGCCATCGAGGAGGAGATTCGACGGCTTGAGGGCCAGGTCGGTGCGGAGCGAGACCCGCTCAGCGGCACGTGGCGGGTTGTGATGGAGCCGGGTGGCCAGGAAGGGCTGATGTCGCTGCAGCTCGATGGGACGCTGGTCCAGGGGACCTACCGCCTGTCGGGCGACTGGAGCGGATCGCTGCGCGGCACCTTGGTGTCCGGCAAGGTGCGGCTGGAGCGGATCGACTCGCAGGTCGGCTACGCTGCGACCCTTTACGCCAAGCTGACAGTGCGGGGAGAGACGTCCCGTCTCGAGGGCACCTGGGAGGCGACCCAGCTGTCGTCGGGCCTGCCGTCCGGAGGGAGCTGGTTCGCCGATCGGCTCGAGGAAGGCGCCGCCGAGTAGTCGTCGCACTGCGGCCGCGGCGACAGCGACGGAATCGAGTGGAGCAGCTCACTCGGGCGGCGCGCGAGGGCTCCCGCCGACCCTCCTTCTCGTGGTCTATACTCGCCGGAGGCCGGCGGGCGCGCCGGGAGCCGAGGTGTTCGTGCTGCAGCGGATCGTGATCATCGTGATCGTGCTGGTCGTGGTGTGGCGGATCGCCGTCGGCCTGGGACGGCGGCGGCGGGAAACCGGCTTCGGCGCCGACAGCTACAGCCGGTTTTCGCCTCTGCTGCGGCGCCGCCGGCGCGAGTGGTCCTCCCATCTCGCGGACGAGCAGCCCGACCACCTCGTTGCCTGCCGGCGCTGCGGCACCTACGTGCCCTCGCGACGAGCCCTGACGGCGGGCTCCGGAGAGGTGTTCTGCAGCCCGGGTTGCCGCGATCGTGTCGAGGCGGCGGAGGCCCATGACGCGTGACGCGGTCGGGCGGGTCCCGCGGCGGCTGCGGCTCGAGCTGGTCGCGGCCGGCGCGCTGCTCGAGCAGGCTGGCCTGATCCTCGCCGGCGAGGGCAACCTGTCGGCTCGCATCGACGGCGCGGGCTTCCTGATCACTCCGCGGGGCCGCGACAAGGGCCGGCTCGATCCGGGCGACCTCGTCGTAGTGCCGCGGTGGCCGGCCGACGTGCCGCCGGCGGCCTCCAGCGAAACCCAGATCCACGGCGCCGTGTATCGCCTGCGGGCGGAGGTGAAGGCGGTGGTGCATGCGCACCCGGCGGCGGTTCAGGGGCTGTCCCAAACCGGCCGGGTCCCCGACTGCTCGCTGCTCACCGAGGGGGGGATGCTGCTCGGTGCCGTCGCCTGGGTCCCGGCGCTGCCCCCCGGCAGCGCCGAGCTCGCCGAGGCGACGGCGCACGCCCTGGCCCACGGCCCGGCGTGCGTCCTCGAGCAGCACGGCGCGGTGACCGTGGGCGGAACGGTCGAGCAGGCGCTGCTGCGGATGCTGGTTCTGGAGCGGCTGGCGGCGTTGACCCTGGAGAACGTGCGCGCATGACCCAGGGATCGCTGTTCGCGGCCGGCGGCCCGCCGTTGGCGGATCGGATGCGGCCGCGCAGCCTCGACGAGGTGGTCGGCCAGCAGCAGCTGGTCGGGCCGCACGGCGTGCTCCGCTCGCTGCTCGAGCGCTCCGAGCTGCCGTCGATGGTGTTCTGGGGGCCGCCCGGAAGCGGCAAGACGACGATGGCGCGGCTGCTCGCCGAGGCGGCCGGAGCCGAGGTCGTGTCGTTCTCGGCCGTGCTGGCCGGAGTGAAGGAGGCCAAGGCGGTGATGGAGGAGGCGCGGCGGCGGCTCGAGCTGACCGGGCGCCGGACCGTGCTCTTCGTCGACGAGATCCACCGCTTCAACCGCGCCCAGCAGGACGCCTTCCTGCCCTACGTCGAGACCGGCGACGTGGTGCTCATCGGCGCCACCACCGAGAACCCCTCGTTCGAGCTCAACCGGGCGCTGCGTTCGAGGGTCACCGTTTACATCCTGGACCCGCTGGCCGAGGACGAGCTCCTGGTGATCCTGAGGCGGGCGCTGGCCGACCGCGAGGTCGGCCTGGCGGGCGCCGGGGTGGCGGTCGACGATGACGCGCTCGGCCTGATGGTGCGGCTGGCTGGCGGGGACGCCAGGCAGGCGTTGAACCACCTGGAGCTCGCCGTGGCGGTCGCCGCGAGCGAGGGCGAGGGGCAGGTCGACCCAGCGTTCGCCGAGCGCGTCGCGCAGCGGGTGACGGCGGTCTACGACAAGGGCCGGGAGGAGCACCACAACCTGATCTCCGCCCTCCACAAGGCGGTCCGCAACTCCGACCCCGACGCCGCCCTGTACTGGCTGGCGCGGATGCTCGAGGGCGGCGCCGACCCGCGGTACGTGGTGCGCCGGATGCTGCGGATGGCGTCCGAGGACATCGGCATGGCCGACCCGCGCGCCCTCCAGCAGGTCGCCGCAGCGGCGCACGCGGTCGAGCACGTCGGGATGCCGGAGTGCGAGCTGGCGCTGGCGCAGGCCGCGGTCTATCTCGCGGTGGCGCCGAAGTCGAATGCGCTGTACGTCGGCTACTCCGCGGCGAAGGAGGAGGTCGGGCGCCGGCCGGGCCTGCCGGTGCCGCTCAGGCTGCGCAATGCACCGACCGATCTGATGCGGGAGGCGGGCTACGGCGAGGGCTACAAGTACGCGCACGACGAGCCGGGCGGCGTGGCCGACATGGAGTGCCTGCCCGAGGGCCTCGAGGGCGCGCGTTTCTACGAGCCCGGCGGCCAGGGCTGGGAGGCGAGGATCCGGGAGCGCCTCCAGGAGATCAAGCGACTGCGCAGGCGGGGGAGCGGCAGCTGATGGGGTGGCGCGCGTGGTACCGTGAGCCGTCGATGGCAACCGCGATCCGGCTCCTGCTTGCCGCTGCACTCGGGCTGACGCTCGCCGGCTGCGGCTACCACCTGGTGGGCACGGCGAGCACGCTGCCGGAGGGCGTGACGACCCTCTACGTGGAGCGCTTCCAGAACCAGACGCGCTACGTCGACATCAACCAGCGGATCGACGAGTCGTTGAGCCTCGAGTGGGTGCGCCGCCGGCGGCTGCAGCTGGTCGACGAGAAGCCCTCCGCGGACATGGTGCTGAGCGGGGTCATCCTCAACCTCGGCGTGGCGCCGGTGAGCTTCGACGAGCAGGGCCGCGCCACCGAGTACCAGATGACCCTGACCACCTCGGTCAAGCTGTTCGACAACCGGGGCACCGAGGCGAAGCTGCTGTGGGAGGATCTCGCCTTCTCGCGCCGCAACTCGTATCTGGTCGACCCCAATGCCGCCGACTACTTCGACCGCCAGGTGCTGGCGATGGACCGGTTGGCCGAGGACTACTCGGCGGCGCTGGTCAGCGCGGTGCTCGAGGGCTTCTAGCCCGCGTTTCTCACCGCCCCCAGACCCAGCGGTGCACCGGGCGTCGACGGCTTCTTCCAGGGTTCGGTGAGAAACGCGGGATTATCGAAAGATAGAACGTCCCAAGGCCTCTGGCCTCGGCGGGACAATCACTGTGGGAACGGCACTGAGTGCTCCCTCGGGGCAGAGGACCCTCAGACACGCCGTGGCCGGCCAGTGGAGGCTGCCTCGGAATCGCGGGGGAGCAACCCGCGATCTGGAACTGGTAGGATCTGCCCATGCCGAGCCGACTGCCAGCTGCCGTCCGCGAGCGCCTCGATCCGATCCGCGTGCTCGTCCTCGATGTCGACGGTGTGCTCACCGACGGCATCCTCCTCTACGGGCCTGCTGGCGAGGCGGTGAAACAGTTCTCGGTGCGGGACGGGCTGGCAATCCGGCTGCTGCTCGACGCCGGATTCTCGGTCGCGGTGGTGACCGGCCGGCGCTCGGAGATCATCGCGACGCGGTGCCGGGACCTCGGCCTCCGCGACGAGCTCGTGATCCAGGGCAGCCGCGACAAGGCGGCCGACCTCGACGAGCTGGAGCGCCGCCTCGGGCTGGCCGACCACCAGGTGGCGGCCATGGGCGACGACCTGCCCGACATCCCGATGCTCGAGCGCGCGGGGTTCGCCGCCTGTCCGGCGGATGCGGCGCCGGAGGTTCTGGCGACCTGCCATCTGGTGTGCGGCGTCCCGGGCGGCCGCGGTGCGATCCGCGAGGTGGCGGAGCTGCTGCTCAAGGCGCAGGGACGTTGGCAGAGCCAAGTCGGCCGCTGGATCGGACCGGACGGCCCCAAGGGTTGTCCGCGGTGAGGCAGTACCTCGACCTGCTCCAGCATATCCTCGACCACGGCGTCGAGAAGGCCGATCGCACGGGCACCGGCGCCCTGAGCGTGTTCGGGCACCAGGCCCGCTTCGACCTGCGGGAGGGCTTCCCGCTGCTGACGACCAAGCGGCTGCACCTGCGCTCGATCATCCACGAGCTGCTGTGGTTTCTCGCCGGCGACACCAACGTCCGTAGCCTGCATCAGCACAAGGTGACGATCTGGGACGAGTGGGCCGGCTCTGACGGCGAGCTCGGGCCGATCTACGGCGCCCAGTGGCGGCGGTGGCCGACCGCGGACGGCGGCCACATCGACCAGATCGCGAGAGTCATCGAGGGCATCCGCTCGGACCCCGATTCGAGACGGCACCTGGTGAGCGCCTGGAACGTGGCCGAGCTCGACAGAATGGCGCTGCCGCCGTGCCACGCGATGTTCCAGTTCTGGGTTGCCGGCGGCGGCCTGAGCTGCCAGCTCTACCAGCGCAGCGCCGACGTCTTCCTGGGGGTGCCATTCAACATCGCGTCGTACGCGCTGCTGACGATGATGGTCGCCCAGGTTTGCGGCCTCGAGGCGCGCGACTTCGTCCACACCTTCGGCGACGTCCACCTCTACACGAACCACGTCGAGCAGGCTCGCCTCCAGCTCGGCCGCGAGCCGCGGCCGCTGCCGGAGATGCGCCTCAATCCGGAGGTCGCGTCGATCTTCGACTTCCGCTTCGAGGATTTCGAGCTCGTGGGCTACGACCCGCACCCGCACATCCCGGCCCCGATCGCGGTGTGAGGCGGCCGTGATCGTGTCCATCATCGCCGCGGTGGCCGACAACGGCGTGATCGGCCGGAGCGGCGGCCTGCCCTGGCACCTGCCCGCCGACCTCCAGCGTTTCAAGAAGCTCACGACCGGCCACCACATGGTGATGGGCCGGCGAACGTGGGACTCGATCGGCCGCCGGCCATTGCCCGGCCGGCCGACGATCGTGGTCAGCCGCGACCCGGCGTTCGTCGCCGAGGGCGCGCGGGTGGCGCGGTCGGTGGAGGAGGCGCTCGAGCTGGCGGCCGGCGCCGACGAGGTGTTCATCGCCGGCGGTCAGGCGATCTATCGGGAAGCCCTTCCGGTCGCCGACCGTGTCTACCTGACCCGGGTGCACGCCCGCTTCGAGGGCGACACCTTCTTCCCGGCGTTCGACGCGGGTGGGTGGCGGGTGGTGGTCGAGGAGCGGCGCGAGGCCGACGAGAAGAACCCGCACGCCCACACCTTCCTGGTCTACGAACGGGTGCGGTAGGGGAGCGCGGGGCAGCCGTSTACGTCCAGGGCACGGAAGCAAGACGGGCGACTGGGCGCTGGCTGCCCGAGAAAGGGCACCACAAAGGCTCCAAGACACCAAGGTGAKCACTTGAGTGTGGTCGTGTTGCTGGTGCGGTGCAGGCCGACCGGVGCGACCCGKGCGCAGATCGAGTGCAGAAGGCTTCTGTCGCCCGCGCGCGATCGAGAGTTATCCTTCGTGCCTTTGTGGCTTCGTGGTGACTCGTGCCAGGGCGCGGATCCAGCTTCGTCCTTCGAACTTCGCCGTGACGAGAGCGGATGCGGGTAGGGCCCTGGCCCTCAGCCCCGCTACTTCACACCGGTGCCGGGAGGAACCTCGCCGTCGACCGACAGCAGGAAGGGATCGCCGTTGACCGATGCCGCCAGCAGCATGCCCCGGGACTCGACGCCCATCAGCTTCGCGGGCTTGAGGTTGGCGACGACGACGATGCGCCGGCCGAGCAGCGCCTCGGGCTGGTAGCGCTCGGCGATGCCGGCGACGAGCTGGCGCAGCTGCGGCTCGCCGAGGTCGACCATCATCCGCACCAGCTTCTTCGAGTTGGGCACCCGTTCCGCCTCACGGACGATGCCGACGACCAGCTTGATGGCGGCGAACTGGTCGATGGTCAGAAGGTTTTCTTCGGGCTGGGTGGGCGTGGTTTCGTCCATGGTGATCTCCTTCAGGTAGGCGTCGGCGTCGACGCGCGGGAACAGCGGCTCGGTCGGGCCGAGCGTGGCGCCGGCCGGGAGCTGTCCCCAGCCGGTCGCTTTACCGAGGTTGACGGGCAGATCCTGGGCGCCGAGCAGGGCGCGGAGCCGCGGTGCGATCGCGGGCATCACCGGTTCGATGAGGAGCGAGGTGATGCGCAGGCCTTCGAGCGCGGTGTAAAGCGTGGCCTCGAGCTCGCCCCGGGCTGCTTCGCCCTGCTTCGCGAGCGCCCACGGCTGGCGCTCCTGCAGGAAGCCGTTGATCGTGGCCAGCAGCTGCGAGACCGCCTCGAGCGCCCGGTGCGGCTCCAGCGCCTCCATGCGGCGGTGGTAGTCGTCGACCGCTGCTGCGGCGGCGGCCGGGATCGGACCGTCGGCCGAAGGCGGCGGAACACGGCCTGCAAAGGCACGGCCGACCATGGCCGCGGTCCGCGACGCGGTGTTGCCGAGGGCGTTCGCGAGGTCGGCGTTGAAGCGCTCGAYGAACGCCTCGTCGGAGAAGCTCGAGTCCTGGCCGAAGGCCATGTCGCGGGCGAGGAAGTAGCGCAGCGGGTCCGGCCCGAAGCGCTCGATGATGTGGTCGGGCCGCACCACGTTGCCGATCGACTTCGACATCTTSGCCTCGTCGCGGAGCCACCAGCCGTGGCCGAACACCTGGCGCGGCGGCGGCAGCCCGGCCGACATCAGGAAGGCCGGCCAGTAGACGCAGTGGAAGCGCAGGATGTCCTTGCCGACCAGATGCAGGTTGRCGGGCCAGAAATCGTCGTAGAGTCGCTGGTCGTCGCCGCCGAACCCGAGCGCCGAGATGTAGTTGGTGAGTGCGTCGAGCCACACGTAGACGACGTGCTGGTCGTCGCCCGGGTAGGGGACCCCCCAGCGCAGCGAGGCGCGGGAGATCGACAGATCCTTCAGCCCCGAGGAGACGAAGCTGACGACCTCGTTGTACCGGCTCTGGGGGCGGATGCAGTCGGGGTTCGCCTGGTACCAGGAGAGCAGCCGGTCCTGCCACGCCGAGAGCCGGAAGAAGTAGCTCGGCTCGGCCAGCCGCTCGACGGCGTAGCCGGTCGCAGTGTCGCGCCCGTCGGCGACCTGCGAGTCGGGGACGAAGGCCTCCTCGCCGGGGCTGTACCAGCCCTCGTAGGACCCCTTGTAGATGTCGCCGGCAGCGCTGATGCGGCGGACGATCTCGGTGACCGCGCGCTTGTGCCGGTCCTCGGTGGTCCGGATGAAGTCGTCGTTCGAGATCTCGAGGACGCTCCACAGGTGGTTGTAGCGCTCGACCACGCGGTCGGCGAGCTGGATCGGCTCGATCCCCTGGTCGCGGGCCGCCTTGGCGATCTTCTGGCCGTGCTCGTCGGTGCCGGTGAGGAAGTGGACGCGCGCCCCCCGCAAGCGCCGGTAGCGGGCGAGGATGTCGGCCATGACGGTGGTGTAGATGTGGCCGATGTGCGGCATGTCGTTGACGTAGTAGATCGGCGTGGTGATGTAGAAGGTTTCCGGCACGGCGCCTCCCGAAACGCGGGCAGGGGCGAAGGATAGCACCGACCCCACTGGGCAGCGCCAGACGGTGGCCCGGGCAGCTCGGCAGCCAGGCTGTGCGGAGCGACATCCGGGACGCGCCGGCCGGCCGGGTCGTCACGGTGTGACACCCGTCACAGCGTCAAACGAGCGGTTCTCCCACAGTCGATCCAGGATCCCGGGCGGATCGGAAACGCATCGCCGGAGCCGATCGTCGGTTGCCGGGCCGCCGGGGAACGGCGAAAGGAAGCGATATGTCACGACTCAGATCTCGTCGGCTGCGGCTTCTCGAGAGCCTGCGTCGCACTTTGAGCGAGAAGCTCCACTTCCAGGTCTGGCGGGCGGCCCGCCAGTGCGGGCGGCGGGCGCCGGAGAACACCAGCGCGATCTACGCCATGGCCAAGGCGGCGACGCCCCAGCTGCTCGACCAGCTCCTGCTCGTCCATCACCGAGCCCTCCAGGAAGAGGGCGCGCTGCCCCACCCGGCCGGCCCGCCGGTGGACGACATCGAGCGCAAGCGGATGCTGTCGGCCGTGCGAGCGACGGTCGATCGCGTGTCGGTGCAGCTGCGAGGAGAACCGGCACGGAGTTCGGTCAGCTCGCCGGCCGCGCCGCCCCGCTGAGCGAGCCAGATCGCGGGGCGCGGATCCTGCGCAGCCTCACAACCTCAGTCGCAGGCCACCCATGACGCGCAGCCCGGGCGCCGGGTAGCCGCGCACCGTCTGGTACTCGCGATCGAGCAGGTTGATCGCGCGGACCGTCAGCTCCAGCGCATCCATGAACTGCCAGGCGAGCGCCAGGTCGACGTTAGCGCTGCCGCCGAGCTTCACGCGCTCGAAGGTGACCGGGTCGACGTCCCACCGCGACCCCAGGTAGAGCACGGTGAGGTCGCCGCGCACCCGGTTCCAGAACAACCCGGTCAGCGTGTACGCCCCGCTCCACTCCGGGCGGCGGAGCAGCGGATTGCCGGCGTCGTCCTCGGTATCGAGCCAGGTCACCTGCATGAGCTGGGAGAAGTCCGGAGTCAACGCGCCGTCATACGCCAGCTCGGCGCCGAGGATCTCGGCCGACGCGATGTTGCGGCTGGTCGAGGCGGCGAAGTCGAACTGGATCAGGTCCTCGAGCTCGGTGGAGAAGGCGTTGAGCTGCCAGCGGCTGGTGCCGCCCTTCGGGGCCTGCACGAAGCCGATCTCGTACGAGCTCGAGGTCTCGGGTTGCAGCTCGGGGTTGCCGAACAGCGGGAAGTAGAGCTCGCCGAGCGAGGGCTGGCGGAAGGCCTTGCCGTAGCCCACCCTCATCTCGACCGTGTCGCTGATCATCCAGCCGAGGTGGGCGCGGGGCGAGGTCTCGGAGCCCCACTCGTCGGTGTCGTCCCAGCGGGTGCCCACGATCAACTGCACCTTGTCGCCGGCGTGCCACACGTCCTGGACGAAGGCGCTCGTGACCTCGGTGGTGCGGCCGTCGAGGTTCGTGCCGAGGTTGGAAACGTCGGTCACCTCGTCCTCGCGCCACTCCCCGCCCCAGGTCACGGTGTGGCCGCCGAGGGCGTGGTGGCTCGAGAACCGGGCCTGCCGGGTGTCGGCGTCGGTGCGCGAGTCGGTGATCCCGGACGGATCGTCAGGGTCGGCGAACTGGAACTCGCGCGTCACCTCGGAGGCCGTCAGCTCGAGGTTCCAGGTCGTGCCGACGGCCCAGCGCAGCGGCACCGCGATCAGGCGCTCGTCCGAGGACTGCCGTCGCTCGGGCGTCGGTTGCCCGGGGACGGCAAACGGGATCCCGGTCTCGGTTTCGAGGTTCTGGCCGACGACCGCGAGCCGGCTGCCGTTGCTCCAGCTCCAGCCGACGTCGATGAGCTGCTGGTCGGTGGTGAAGTCCGAGTTGTCGAGCTCGCCGTCGCCCTCGCGGTGGAGGCCCGACACGAACAGGCCGAAGGTCTTGCTGCCGAGCGTGAGGTCGCCCTGGTAGCGCTGCCAGCCATCCTCGCCGCCCTCGCCGAAGAGGGTGGCTGAGAAGCCGCCGAGGCCGACCCGCGGGATCACGTTGATCACGCCGCCGATCGCGTCGGCCCCCCACAGCGCCGAGTACGGCCCCCGCGCCACCTCGACCCGCTCGATTCCGGACGTGGTGAGCAGGCTCAGGTCGTAGCCGCCGACGTAGGGCGAGTTCAGGCGGATGCCGTCGAACAGGATCGCCGTCTGGTCGGACTCGGTGCCGCGGGTGAAGACCGACGCGACCTTGCCCTCGTCGCCGGATCGCAGCACGGTCAGGCCGGGCACCCGCCGCAGCAGGTCGGCGACATTCTCGGCCTGGGCGTCCTCCATCTCCTGCTTCGAGATCACCGTGGTCGGGACGGGCACCTCGATCGCCTCGGTGGCGATCCCGGTCGCGGTCACGGTGATGGCGTCGACGAAGGACGCCGGGTAGCTGCCGGCGCTGCTCTGCGCGGCAGCGGGCGTGACGGCGGAGAGCATCAGCAAGAGCGAGGCGGCGAGGGTGGGGCGGAGCAGTGCGAGCACTGGCGAAACCTCCCGTTTCTTGCCGGAACGGCAGGTCTCCTGGCTCCCGGATCATCCTACTCGCCGGACCTTCCCATCGCGAGCGACAGTGGCCTTACCCGGTTTTCGTCCCCGGTGACAGTGGCGGGGGCCGCGCCGGACTCGCACCGGCTTCCCTACGGCACCGTTCCGATGGTCGCCACGGTACCGGCGCCGCCGGGCCGCGTCAACGCCGCCGTCCGCGCCGGGCTGTGCTAGCCTCGCCGATCGGGGAGGGGCACCGACATGGCAACCATCAGGAGAGCGGCCATTCTCGCGATCGGACTCGCGCTGGTGGCGCTCGACCTCGCCGCGCTCGAGCTGCGCGTGGTCAGGCCGGACGGGACGCCGTTCGGCGGCGCGCGGATTACGCTGGTTGGCCGCGCCGGCTGGATGGTCGCCGACCGCGGGGGGCACGCGGTGCTCAGCCCTGATCCCGCGCCTCCCTTCGTGCTCATGGTCGCGCGGCCGGACGGCGTCGCCCTCAAGCCGGTGACGGTKGGGGAGCTCCCCGCCGAGGGCCCGCTCGTGGTGACCGTCGAGCCGTTGGGTGAGAGCCTGACCGTGGTCAGCGGCGCGATCCCGGACCTCGAGCTGCCGCCCGCCGTTGCCGCCACCGTGCTCGGCGCCGTRGAYCTCGAGCAGCGGCAGCCGGTCCGGCTGGCGCAGGTGCTCGAGAACATCCCGGGGGCCGGCAACTCGGGCAACGGGCAGTCGACCGTGCCGGGCCTGCGCGGCCTGCCGAAGAGCCGCACCCTCCTCCTCCTCGACGACGGCCGGATCTCGAGCGAGCGGCGAGCCGGCGCCTCCGCGACCTTTCTCGACCCCCGCACCCTCGACGAGGTCGAGGTGGTGCGCGGCCCGGGCTCGGTCGCGTACGGCTCCGATGCCTTCGGCGGCATCATCCGCTCGAGGTCGCGGATGCCGGGTCTCGACGGCGAGACTCAGGTCCGCTACGACCTCTCGGCCGGGG
>PQAJ01000044.1 GCA_003105185.1 Holophagae bacterium | reverse complement strand
CACCCAATCGGGTCAGGTCCAGGGGCGCTGCAGCCTCCGGCCCTCGCCCCCCGCTACCTCGCCAGCGGCAGCACGTACGTGGGGTCGTTGGTGCGATCGTCCACCACCGACCCGGAGCAGGTCCATTACGCCGGCGCCGGGCTCATCAACTCGATCACCAGCTCGTCACCGATCACCACCGGCGTCCACAGGCCGCCGTCGGAGCCGATGTCAGTCGCTGATGGTGATCCGGTTCACGCGGATCGGCTCCTGTGGTCGATCCCGGCCGTCGGTGGGCGATCGCTCGATGGCCTGGACCACGTCCATGCCGCGGGTCACGCGGCCGAACACCGGGTGCTTGGATGGGCCGGGCGTGAACCAGTCCAGGAAGTGGTTGTGGACGGTGTTGATGAAGAACTGCGAGCCGCCGGAGTTCGGCCGGCCGGTGTTGGCCATCGACAGCGTCCCCGGCTCGTTCGAGAGCTTGGCGCTGTCGAGGTGCTCGTCACGGATCGTGCCGTGAGGCGGCCCGCCGGTGCCGCAGCGCGAGCTCGCCGGGTCGCGGCTGAACGGGCACCCGAACTGGATCATGAAGCCGCTGATCACGCGGTGGAAGTGGAGGCCGTCGTAGAACCCGCTCTTCGCGAGGTCGATGAAGTTCTGGGCAGTGATCGGCATCTGCTCGAGGTAGATCTCGGCGTCAAAGCTGCCCTTGCTGGTCTCGAAGGTCGCCGTGGGGTTCGGCATGGCGAGGCTCCTTTCGTGCGCGCCACCTTAGCACGCCGACTCGGAGCGCGGAGGCATAGGCGCCTGAGGGCGTTGGTGCCCGCAGGGCGCTCGGCTCGCCTCTGCCTCCACGCTCCGAGATGGATGCGCTGCGCGCATCTCAAGGAATGACTTACAGCGAAGCGCCTCATAGCTCGCAGAGAACACCGACCGTCGGCAACGCGCCCACTTGGACATCGCCGCTTGTTTGCCCTTGACCGGCACGAACATCCGCCATCACCATCAGTAGGAGTTCGTGCTGCAGTGGTCGTCCCCCTGCACGTTCGGTCCACCACGGCCGCTCGGAAGGCTCATGCGGTGCGAACTCCCGGTCCGTGGCAAGATGGGGTCGACCGTCGGCGACGGGCAGGGACGAAAGGCAGGGTGATGGTCTCCAGGCGCCAAGTTCTCGAGGTGGTGGTGATGGCAGCCTTGCTGGCGCCCATGGCGGGAGGCGCCCTTCCAGACGACCTCGAGGCAGGACCGAAGCACTGCCTGTGGCGGGTGCGGTCGGCGACCAACACCGTCTACCTCCTGGGTTCGATCCACATCATGCGTCGAGACGCGTTCCCGCTGGCGGCGGTCATCGAGACCGCGTTCTCCAGCTCGTCGGTCGCGGTTTTCGAGGTCGACCTCTCGGCCGGCGCGACGGTCGGCTCGGCGCTCGGCGCGCTGGCCGCCGGGGCGCTGCCGGAGGGCCGCACCCTGCCCGACGTGGTGTCGCCGGAGACCTACCGCCTCGCCGCCGACAGGCTCGCCGACGCCGGCTACGACATCGCCGGGATGCAGCGGATGCGGCCGTGGATGGTTGCCACCACCTTGACTCTTGCCGAGCTCCAGCGCGCGGGCTACTCGCCAGCGGACGGCGTCGACCAGGTCTTCCAGAGGCGCGCGGTCGACTCGGGCAAGCGGGTGATCGGGCTCGAGACCATCGACGACCAGCTCGCCCTGTTCGCCGACCTTACGCCCGAGGAGGACGAGGCGTTCCTGGTGCAGACGCTGAGCGAGCTCGAGACCCTCATCCCGCAGGTCGACGAGCTCACCGCCCACTGGCGCGCAGGCAGCGTCGATGAGGTCGAGGCCTTGCTCGCCGAAGGCTTCGCCGCCTTCCCGCGCCTCTATGAGAAGCTCGTCGTCGACCGCAACCGGCGCTGGTTGCCTCAGATCGAGGCGCTGCTGGCTGGCGACCAGCGCGCCTTCGTCGCGGTCGGGGCGCTGCACCTGGTCGGCGACCAGGGTGTGGTCGAGCTGCTGCGGGGCAAGGGCTACCAGGTGGAGCAGCTGTAGGAGCGTCTTGGGCATGGGCCTCTGAGCGCGCTCCCGATGAGGTTGGTCCTGGTAGCCCCTGCCCAACACGCTCCTCGGGATGCGCTGCGCGCATCCTCTCACCTTGACCTGGTGAGGACTCCGGACATCGCATGCATCACGCAGCGCATGGACGAGAGAGGTCGCAGACATCGGCTGCCGTCTTGTCAGGCCGGGCAGTTCGTGCTGTGCGGGGGCCGGCGCGCCTATACTCCGTCCATGGCGGTTCAGACCCCCGGCAGGAACGGCGTGGTCCGGCTGTCGCTGCCGGCGCGCGTCGTGCGGGCCGGCCGGCGGCGCTGGCGGCACTTCCGCCGCCGCTGGTGGTGGCACGGCGTGCGGCTGGTCTACCACGAGGCCTACAGCGGGAGCCTCGATGTCGTGCCTCTCGACCACCAGCGCGCCGAGCGGGTCGCCTCGTTCCTGGCCGAGGAGGGGATGCTGCTGCGCGAGGACGTCCGGATTCCTCGCCACCCGTCGCTGCGCAACCTGCTGCGAGTGCACGACGCAGAGTACCTGGAGTCGTTGCAGGACCCGGAGACGCTGACCAGGATCTTCGGCGCCCCGGTGAGCGACGCGGAGCTCGAGCAGGTCATCGAGATGCAGCGGATGATGGTCGGCGGGACGATCCTGGCGACGATCCTCGCGCTGCGCAGCCGCGGCGTCACCGTCAATCTCGGCGGGGGGCTTCACCACGCCGAGCGAGGCAGGGGCGGCGGCTTCTGCCTGTTCAACGACGTGGCGGTGGCGATCACGCGCCTGCGGGCAAAGGGCTACCGCGACCCGGTGCTGGTGATCGACCTCGACATGCACGACGGCAACGGCACCCGAGCGGTGTTCGCGCACGATCCGTCGGTCTACACCTACTCGCTCCACGCCGAGCACTGGGGCGACCCCGAGGCGGTCGCATCCACCGCCATCGCGCTCGGCAACGGGGTTGGCGACGAGCTGCTGCTGGGCACGCTGCTGAAGACGCTCCCCGACGTCGTCCAGGCCGTACGGCCGGGCCTCGTGATCTACATCGCCGGCACCGACGGAGCCGCCGACGACCCGCTCGGCTCCTGGCAGCTGTCGGCGGCGGGCATGCTGCGCCGGGACCAGTTCGTGATGGAGCTCGTGCGCGGGCGGGGGCGGTCGGTGCCGACCGTGGTGGTCCTCGGCGGCGGCTACGGCGACCGCTCGTGGAAGTACACGGCCCGGTTCGCGGCGTGGCTGATGACCCGGCGCACGATCGAGCCGCCGCCCAACGAGCTGCTCCTGCTGCAGAGCTTCCGCAGGATCCGCCGCGGCCTCGATCCGGCTTCGCTGACCTCGGATCCATCCGACCTGACATGGAAGCTGACCGAGGCGGATCTGGTCGGCGTCTTGCCCGAGGCCACCCGCCCGACGAGGTTCCTGGGGTACTTCTCCCGGCACGGCGTCGAGCTGCTGCTCGAGCGCTTCGGCATCCTCGACGCGTTGCGCGTGCGCGGCTACGAGCACCCCGCGGTCGACGTCGATCTGACCCACCCGCTCGGCGAGACGGTCCGCATCTTCGGCGACCCGGAGCGCGGCGAGCTGCTCATGGAGCTGCGGATGCACCGCACCACCCGGGCCGTTCCCGGGCTCGAGCTGCTGGTGATCGAGTGGCTCCTGCTGCAGCACCCGCGGGCCGAGTTCGGCCCCTACCGGCGGCCGCTCCCCGGGCAGCAGTTTCCGGGCCTCGGCATGCTCAAGGACGTCCTCGGGTGGGTGGTCATGCTCTGCGAGATCCTCGGCCTTGACGGCATCTACTACTCGCCGTCGAGCTACCACGTGGCGGCGCAGAGCCGCAGCATGGTGCGCTTCCTCCATCCCGAGCACGAGGCGCGTTTCCGCGCCATGAAAGCGGCGATGGCGGATCTCTCGCTTGCCGAGGCCAGCCGGGCCGTCGAGCAGGGCCGGCTTCGCGATGCCGCCACCGGCGCGACGGTGCGCTGGGAGGGCGAGCCGATGGTTTTGCCGGTGTCGGGCCGGCTCAAGGACCAGGTCTTCGGGGAGGCCTACGAGGCCGACGTCGCGGCTGCGCTCGAGCGCGTCGAGTTCCGGCTYGCCGGCGCCGGCGATCCGGCACCCGCAGCCTCGGGCAGCGCGACCTGACCCGCACGGCCCCCGTGCGCCGGGTGCCCCGTCCGTGCCCTTCCYCGGCGCGGGGCTTGCGCCTCCTTCCCTGGTAAACCCCCGCCATCCGTGGCACAGTACGCGGCGGGAGGGCAGCAGCGTGGTCGACTTTCGCCATGCCCTGGTGATCGGCGCGTCGTCCGGAATCGGCGAGGCGGTGGCTCGGCGCCTGGCGGGCGGAGGGGCGCGGGTCGCGCTGGTCGCGCGCCGGGCGGAGCGGCTCGACGAGATCGCCGCCTCGATCAACGGCGCCGCCGGTGAGCAGCGGGCATTCGTCTTCGCACACGACGTGCGCGAGACGGCTGCGGTCCCGGAGCTCCTCCAGCGCATCACCACGGCGCTCGGCGGGCTCGACCTCGTTGTGTGCGCCGCCGCCGTTCAGCACCGCGTGGCCTTCGACGAGTTCGACGTTGCCAAGGACCAGGAGATGTTGGCGGTCAACCTGATGGGCGCCGTCGCCTGGCTCGATCCGGTGGCCGAGCGCTTCGGCCGACTGCGTCGCGGCACCATCGTCGGCATCGGATCGGTCGCCGGAGACCGCGGGCGCTCGGCCAACCCCATCTACAACACGTCGAAGGCCGGCCTGCACACCTTCCTGGAGGCGATCCGCAACCGCATCGGGCGCTACGGTGTGCGGGTGGTGACCGTCAAGCCCGGCTTCGTCGAAACTCGGATGACTGCCGGCATGCCAAGCACACCCTGGAAAATCTCGGCCGATCGCGCCGCCGAGATCATCCTGCGCCGGGCGCGGCGGGGGCCGGAGACGGTGTACGTTCCGGCCCGCTGGCGGTACGTGATGTGGGTGATCCGCGCGATGCCGTCGTGCGTCTTCAAGCGCCTCAGGGTGTGACCGTGCTGCCGCCTGATCGCCTGGAGTGGGTGGAAGGCTGGGGCATGTCGGTCGGAGCTGCCGGCTATGTCTGGAGGCCGAGCACGATCGACGGGATCCGCCAGACCTTCGGCGCCGCCCGCGCGGCCGGCGTGCCGGTGGTTCTGCGCGGCGCCGGCTGCAGCTATGGCGACGCGGCGCTGCGCCCGGAGACGGTCGTGCTCGACCTCGGTCGGATGAACCGGGTGTTGGCGTGGGATCCGGCGGCCGGCGTCATCGACGTCGAGCCCGGGGTGACGATCCGCGCCCTCTGGCGGTACGCGCTCGGCGACGGCTGGTGGCCGCCGATCGTGACCGGCACCATGGAGCCGACGATCGGCGGCTGCCTGGCCATGAACGTCCACGGCAAGAACAACTGGCGGCGGGGCGTCCTCGGCGAGCACTGCCTCGAGCTCGACCTGGTGCTGCCGAGCGGCGAGCTGCGGACGGTTGACGCCGCGTCCGACCGTGACCTCCACCTGGCGCTGATCGGGTCATTCGGGCAGCTCGGCGTGATCACGCGGGCCCGCCTCCGGCTCAAGCCGCTAGCGTCCGGCCTGCTCCACGTCCGCGCGGTCGCGGCCCCCGACCTGGAGTCGATGCTGCGACTCGCCGACGAGGCGAAGGACAGCTGGGAGTATGTGGTCGGTTGGATCGACGCCTTCGCGCGCGGCCGGCGGCTCGGCCGCGGGCTGCTCCACTTCGCCCGGCACCTCGAGCCCGGCGAGGACGCGGCCGCGGCGCAGGGGCTGCGGGCGGAAGCCCAGGACCTGCCGGACACCATGTTCGGGGTGCTGCCGAAGGCGATGATGTGGCGGCTGCTGCGGCCGTTCACCAACCGCCCCGGCATGCGCTGGGTCAACCGCATAAGGTACCTCGCCGGGAGCACGGTCGGCGACGGCGCCGAGTACCGCCAGTCGCTCGCCGCGTTCTCGTTCCTGCTCGACTACGTGCCGAACTGGCGCAGGATCTACCTGCCGGGCGGCCTGATCCAGCACCAGAGCATGGTCCCGTCCGGCGACGCCGAGCGGGTTTTCGCCCGCCAGCTCGAGGCCGCACAGCGGCGCCGAATGCCGGCCTTCCTGGCCGTGCTCAAGCGGCACCGCCCGGACGCCTTTTTGCTCAGCCACTCGGTCGACGGCTTCTCGCTCGCCCTCGATTTCCCGGTTGTCGCTCCCCGCCGCGACGAGCTGTGGGCGCTGGTCCGGGAGATGGCCGAGCCTGTGGTCGAGTCCGGCGGGCGGTTCTACCCGGCCAAGGACAGCGCGCTGCCCGGCGAGCTGTACCGGGCGACCTTCCGCGCGGGCGAGCTCGATCGGCTGCGGCAGATCAAGCAGCGCCTCGACCCCGAGCACCGGCTGCGGTCGGCGCTGGCCGATCGCCTGCTCGGTGGTGGAGCGCTGGCGTGAGCCGCCGGTCGCAGCGCTTCCAAACCGCCGCCTTCCTGTTCCTGGTGGCGGGGATGGTACCGGGTGTGGTGGTTGCTGCCGCGGAGCAGGACCGGCTCGTGTTCCATGCCGAGACAGTTTCGGGCGAGGCGGTGGCGAGCCAGCTCGCCGATCTCACGTTCAACCCGGCGTCGGTGGTCAAGGTCGGCACCTCGCTGTGGGCGCTCGAGAGCCTCGGCCCGGATCACCGCTACTCGACCGTGTTCGCGTCGACCGGGACGTGGGACCGCTCGTCAGGCCGGATCGCCGGCGACCTGGTCGTTATTGGCGGCGGCGATCCCGACTTCCACAACGAGAACGCGCTGCTGGTGGCGCGGGAGCTCAACCGCATGGGCGTGCGCTCGGTGGACGGGGACCTGGTCGTGGTGCCGCCGTTCTGGATGGGCTGGGAGAACGGCTCGGAGGAGCCGCGCGATCCTGGGGCGCGCAACCTCGACATGGCCTACCGGCTGCTGACGACGCTCGAGCGCGGGCGCTGGAAGGCGGCGCAGCTTCGGACCTGGCGCGCGCTGAGCGCGCGGCGCGGATGGCACGACGAGCCGGAGCCGGGGATCGTCATCCGCGGCGGGGTGCGGGTCGCGGAGGCGGCCGAGGCGGCGCCACTGGCCGTGCACCGCTCGAACCCGTTGCATTGCATCCTGCGGCGCTTCAACGTTTACTCCAACAACGACATCATCCGGATTGCGGACGGACTGGGGGGAGCCGAGGGCCTCGCGTCATTCCTCAGCGCGCGCCTCGGCGCCGGCGAGGACATCCTCGACCTGACCACTGCCTCGGGGCAGCTGGAGAACCGGATCACAGCGCGGCTGGCCGTGCGTCTGATCCGGGAGTTCCTGGCCGTTGCCGAGCGCGCCGGGCTGCGCCCGGAGGAGCTGCTGCCGGTCGCGGGCTGCGACCCCGGCCCGATTGCCGACATGTTCCCGCACCTGGCAGAGGGTCCGCAGGAGCGCACGGTCGTGGGCAAGACCGGGACCCTGGTCACCACCGACGGTGGTGTGGTCGCGTTCGCCGGGACCTTCAAGAGCCGGGACCGCGGTCCAGTCATCTTCTGCGTCGCGGCCCCCCGTTCGGGTTACCAGGCCCGTCGCTGGCGCGGCGTGGAGGAGAGCTGGCTGCTCGAGCTGATGGCCTCCACCGGCGGCGCGGACGCACGAGCGTGCGGTCCCGAGCTGCCGCACCCCGACTCCATGGCCGAGGTCGCGACGCCCGCCGATGTCGAGTGATCGGCTATGCTGTCGGCGGCCGCGAGGGGAGGCGACATGCTGCGACGCGAGGTTGAGAGGATCTGGCCGGAGCTCGAGTGGATCGACGACGACGAGCTCCGCAAGCGGACGGCCGACTGCTGGGTGCGGGCGTTCGAGCTGTCGCCGCTGACCCCCGCCGACCTGGAGCGGATTCCCTTCACCCTCAAGGTGCCGGACTGCCCGGTGAGCTTCATGGCGCACAAGCGGGCGGTGGTTCACGTCGCGCGCGACGCSGGGCGCACGGTCCGGGAGTTCTTCGGCGACGCCCTGCCGGTGGACATGGACGTCCTGGTGGCTGGCGCCATCCTCGCTGATGTCGGCAAGCTGCTCGAGTACGAGAGCGACGGCGACGGCGCGAGCCGCGAGAGCCWGCGCGGKCGCTACCTCCGGCAYCCSTTCACCGGCGTCGCRCTGGCGATGGAGTGCGGCTTGCCCGATGCTGTGAGCCATATCGTGGCGACCCACGCCGGCGAGGGCAACATGGTCGCCCGCACGACCGAGGCCTGGATCGTCCACCACGCCGACTTCATGACCTTCGAACCGTTCGTCAGGAGGCTCCAGCCATGACACCACCGCGCGCCATCACCTTGCTCGCTGTGTTGATGATTGCGGCTCTCGGCGCGACGGCGGAGCCGCCGGTCCCTGCCCCACGGGMGCAGKCGGCCGCGCTCGCCCAGGAGCTGMGCCTCCACCCCGACGCGRCCGCCGACGACGCCTACAAGTTCCTCCACCAGGGAGTCTTCGGGCCCGGCCACGCGATCGACGATCGGCAGTCCGCGGCGCGCGCTCTCGAAGAGGAGGCCGCCGGCCTCACTCCGACGAGCGTTGCCGACCCGCTCTGCCAGCCGCTCGGCGGGCCGACGCCGATGGCCAGGATCCACCTCCGGCCCTTCCTGGCCGCCGGCGGGGACATCGCGGCCCTGCTCGATGTCTTCGTCGCCAGCGCGGCGGTCGCGGCCGGGACCGCCGCCGACATGGACGCCGCGCTCGCGGCCGCGGTGGCTGTCCTCGTCAAGGACGGCCACTGGGGCCTCGCCGGTGAGCTGGAAAGCATGGCCAAGGGCCTCGCTGCCGGCTCCTATCCGGCGGTCAGCCACAGCGAGCGCTACCGGAACGCCTACAAGCCGGCCTACCGCGTGGTCGCGCTCGAGCTGGCCCGGGCGAAGGGCTGGTGCGAGTAGCGCTGGCGAAGAGGGATGAAGGATGAGGGGTCTGGGGTAGGGCCCCGCCCGCTCTCGTCACGGCCTAGCTGGAAGCGAAGCCGGACCCGCTTCCGCGGGCAGCCAGGATGGCTGCCCCACAACGCCCGCCTCCGCGCCTCCTTCCGCGGCCGCGCCCGGTGCTGGCGTCGCGCTCGCCCTCACCCCTCGGATCGGCTACCCTACCGGCCCTGAGCCCTGGAGGAGCGACCGATGGAGTGGATCACTGACCCGCAGGCCTGGATCGCGCTGGCGACGCTGACCGTGCTCGAGATCGTTCTCGGCATCGACAACATCATCTTCATCTCGATCCTGTCCGGGAAGCTGCCACAGGAGCAGCGCGCCCGCGGCCGGCGGCTTGGCCTGGCGGCGGCGATGGGGATGCGGCTGGTCCTGCTCGCCTCCCTGCAGTGGCTGGCCCACCTGTCCACCGAGCTGTTCGTGGTCCTCGGGCACCCGGTCACCGCCCGCGACATCATCCTGTTCGGCGGTGGGCTGTTCCTGCTCGCCAAGGCGACCTACGAGATCCACCACAACCTGGAGGGCTCGGAGCAGGCGATGGAGGGGCGGCAGCGGGCCGTCGTGTCCTTCGGCGCGGTCATCGCGCAGATCATGGTGCTCGACATCGTGTTCTCGCTCGACTCGGTGATTACCGCCATCGGCATGGCCGAGCACCTGGCCGTGATGATGGCCGCGGTGGTGATCGCCGTCGGCGTGATGATGGCGGCCGCCAACCCGATCGCCGAGTTCGTCGAGGCGCACCCGACCGTCAAGATGCTGGCGCTCGCATTCCTGCTGCTGGTCGGCATGGCCTTGGTGGCGGACGGCGTCGGCCAGCACATCCCCAAGGGCTACCTCTACTTCGCAATGGCCTTCTCGGTGCTCGTGGAGATGCTCAACCTGCGCGCCGACGCCCGGCGCACGACCCTGCCGGTGCAGCTGCGCCGGCGGATGGCGCCCGAGCCGAAGCACTGATCTGAGGGCGATCAGTTACCCTTCAGGGGGGCGACGGCGCAGGGCGAGAGGCTGCGCCGGTGGAGCGGAGGCGGATGCTGTACTCGCTGTCCCGAAAGCTGCTGTTTCAGCTCGACCCGGAGACCGCGCACGCGGTGGCAATCCGGGCGATCGCCGCCGTCGGCGCGCTGCCGCCGCTGCGCGCGGCGGTGGCTGCAGCGTACTCACTGTCCGGCGCCGAGACGGTCGAGGCGTTCGGGCTGCGCTTCCCGAACCGGATCGGCCTCGCCGCCGGGTATGACAAGGACGGCGAGGGCTGGCGCGGCCTGGCGGCGCTGGGCTTCGGCCACATCGAGGTCGGCACCGTCACCCCGCAGCCGCAGCCCGGCAACCCGAAGCCGCGCGTCTTCCGCCTCGAGGCGCAGCGATCGCTGATCAACCGCATGGGCTTCCCGGGGCGGGGTGCAGCCTATGTGGCGAAGCGGTTGCGAGGACCGCGTCCGGGCGGCGTCGTGCTCGGCGTCAACATCGGCAAACAGAAGTCGACGCCGATCGAGGAGGCGGGGCGCGATTATGAAGAGCTGATCGACGTCTTCGCGCCGCTCGCCGACTACCTGGCGGTCAACATCTCCTCGCCCAACACACCCGGCCTGAGGCGCCTCCAAGAGCCGGCGTTCCTGGCTGGGCTCCTGGGCGCCGTCGCTGCTCGGCGCGGCGAGGCCGCGGACCGACTCGGCCGGCGAGTGCCGGTGCTGGTCAAGCTCGCCCCGGACCTCGACGACGACCAGCTGCGCGCGGCGGTGGACGTCATCCACGCGTCCGGCCTCGACGGCATCATCGCGACCAACACCACGATCGAGCGACGAGGCCTCTCGCACCCACTCGCCGCTGAGGAGGGCGGGCTGAGTGGGGCCGCGCTGACCGCGCGCAGCACCGAGGTGATCGGGCGCATCGCCGACCGGCTGGGGGGCGCGCTGCCGATCGTGGGGGTCGGCGGCATCATGAGCCCGGCCGACGCCCGGGCCAAGCTCGACGCCGGCGCGTCGCTGGTTCAGCTCTACACCGGCCTGATCTACGAGGGGCCGGGCCTCGTCAAGCGGATCCTCGAGGGCATCGGGCCGAGCTAAGAGCGTATCTCGGTGGCTCGGTGCTGGAACCGTTGTCGGTGGCCCCCGAGGGCCGTGGGAGGAGTGCCCCGTGCCGATCATCGCCGACATCGAGGACCTCGCTCCGGCCGAGCTCCTGCTGGTGCTGTCGTTGAGCCACAAGACCGGTCGGGTGACGGCGACCCGAGGCGACCAGAAGACCATGCTCACGCTGCGCAACGGCTCGATCCTCTACGCGGCGTCGTCCGCCGTTCGCGAGCGGCTTGGCGATATCCTCGTCAAGCGCGGGGCGATCTCGGAGCACGACCTGCAGCGGGCACTCGATCGTCAGGGCCTGCTGCTCGAACCCAGGGTGCTCGGGACGGTCCTGGTGGAGATGGGGCTGGTGTCGACCGCGGTCGTTCATCAGGCCGTGTTCAGCCAGTTCGAGGCGGTGATCCGGCAGCTGCTGACGTGGGACCGGGGCGAGCTGAGCTTTCAGTTCTCGGAGGTGCCGGATCTCGGCGCCTTTCTGATCGACCCCGCCGAGTTGCTCGTGGTCATCGGGTACGACGGCCTCGGCCCACTGGTGAAGGGCCTGGTCCGGCTCGCCCTGAAGCGGGCGGCAACGAAAACGGCGTGACTCCGGCGCCGCCACCTGCCGGCCGGCCCGCGGGCGAGCCGGCGGCCGGGACCTGACGCGGCACCGAGCGACGCCATCGGATATCCTCGGGTGAGACCATGAGCGACCCTGCCGTGTCCGTGCTGTTGCCGGTGCGCGACGCCGGCCCCCTTCTCGATGCCTGCCTCGCGAGCCTTGCGCGGCAGACCTTGACCGACCTCGAGGTGGTGGCAGTGGACGACGGCTCGACCGACGGCTCGGGCGAGCGGCTGGAGGCATGGGCAGCGCAGAAGCCGTGGAGGCGGGTGATCCACCAGCCGCCGGACGGGCTGGTGGCGGCGCTCAACCGCGGCCTCGCCGCGTGCCGGGGCGCGCTCGTGGCGCGGATGGACGCCGACGACATCGCCCACCCCCGCCGGCTCGAGCTGCAGGCGGCCGTGCTCGAGGCGCGGCCCGAGGTGGGCGTCGTCTCCTGCCTGGTGCGGTATTGCCCGCGCGCCGGCGTCGCCGAGGGTTTCGCACTTTACGAGGAGTGGTTGAACGGGCTGCGCACCCACGAGCAGATGGCGCGCGAGCGCTTCGTCGAGTCGCCGCTCGCCCATCCATCGGTCATGCTGCGCCGCGAGGTGCTGCGTGCGGCCGGCGGCTACCGCGACTGCGGCTGGCCCGAGGACTACGACCTCTGGCTGCGGCTGTTCGCGGCCGGCACCCGCTTCGCCAAGGTGGAGCGCCCGCTCCACTTCTGGCGGGAGCACCACGACCGGCTGACACGGCGCGACCCGCGCTACTCGACCGACGCGTTCCAGCGCTGCAAGGCCCACCATCTGGCGCTCGGACCGCTCTCCGGCCGCCGGTCGGTTGTCGTGTGGGGCGCCGGCCGCACCGGCCGGCGGCTGTCGCGGCTGCTGCTCGACCAGGGGGTCGAGCTCGCAGCCTTCATCGACATCGACCCGCGCAAGATCGGCGGCACTGCCCGCCGCCGACCGGTGGTCGCCCCGGAGGCGCTGCCGGGACTGCTCGGTGAGGGGGCGGTGGTGCTGGCCGCGGTGGCGTCGCGAGGGGCGCGCAAGCTGATCCGGGCCCGCCTCGAGGCGATCGGCCTGGTGGAGGGCGGTGGCTTCTGGTGCGTGGCCTGACTCTGCCTCCGACGCAGCTCGACATCAGGTCCGTGAACGTCTCCGTGCCAGTGCCCTAATGGGGGTGCCCCTGCTGGAGACGGAGACGGGCGCGGAGACGGAGACGGGCACGGGYAGGGGAGGGAGGGGCTATCCCCCAGATTCTAGATCCCAGATCCTGACAGGAGGGGGGTGCGGTTACTCCTCAGCCTTCACCCTGACCGGCGTGAGGCCCCAGATCCGCTCCGAGTACTCCCGGATGGCGCGGTCCGACGAGAAGTACCCCATGGCGGCGATGTTGCGGATCGCCGCCGCGGTCCACGCCCGGCGGTCGGCGTAGAGCTCCTCGGCCTGGTGGTGGGCCTCGATGTACGACCGGAAGTCGGCGAGGTGCATGTAGCGGTCGCCGTGCTCCATGAGGGCGGACCAGATGCCGCGCAGCAGGGTCGCGTCGCCGCCGGTGAAGACGCCGTCGCGGATCGCGTCGATCACCGCGGCGAGCTCCGGGTCGGCGGAGTAGAGCTTCCATGGGTTGTGCGATCCGGTGGCGAGCCGCTCCTCGACCTGGTCGGCGGTCAGCCCGAAGACGAAGATGTTGTCGTGCCCCACCGCCTCGCGGATCTCGATGTTGGCGCCGTCGAGGGTGCCGATGGTCAGCGCGCCGTTGAGCGCCAGCTTCATGTTGCCGGTGCCCGAGGCCTCCATGCCGGCGGTCGAGATCTGCTCGGAGATGTCGGCGGCCGGGATGATCTTCTCGGCCAGGGTCACCCGGTAGTCGGGAGGAAAGGCGACCCGAATCCGGCCGGCGACGTCGGGGTCGGCGTTGACGACCTCGGCGACGCCGTTGATCAGCCGGATGATGAGCTTGGCCATGTGGTAGGCTGGCGCCGCCTTGGCTCCGAACACGAAGCAGCACGGCTGCAGCTCGCTGTCCGGGTCCTCCTTGATCCTCTGGTATCTCCAGATGACGTGCATTATGTTGAGCAGCTGGCGCTTGTACTCGTGGAGGCGCTTGACCTGGACGTCGAAGATCGAGTCCGGGTCGAGCCGGACATCACAGAGCTGCTCCACCAGCGCTGAGAGGTCGCTCTTGTTCGCCCGCTTGATGGCGATCAGCTCGTCCTGCAGCTTGGGGTCGTCAGCGAAGCGCTCGAGCTCGCGAAGCCGGTCGAGCTCGGTGGCCCAGCCCGCCCCGATGCGGAGCGTGATGGCGTCGGCCAGCCGGGGGTTGCAGGAGAGCAGCCAGCGTCGCGGCGTAATGCCGTTGGTGATCGGGATGAAGCGCTCCGGCCACATCTCGGCGAAGTCGCTGGCCACCCGCGTGCGCAGCAGCTCGGTGTGGAGCTTGGCCACGCCGTTGACCTTGTGGCTGCCGACCATTGCCAGGTTGGCCATCCGGAAGCGCTTGTCACCATCCTCGGAGAGGATCGACATCCGGCGGAGGCGGTTGCCGCCCTCAGGGAACTGGCTCCGCGCCGACTCCATGAACCGTCGGTTGATCTCGTAGATGATCTGGACGTGCCTGGGGATCATCGACTCCATGAGGGCCACCGGCCAGGTCTCGAGCGCCTCCGGAAGCAGGGTGTGGTTGGTGTAGCTGCAGCTGGCGCGGGTCAGCTCCCAGGCAGCCGCCCACTTGACCCCGGCCTCGTCGATCAGAAAGCGCATCAGCTCGGCGATGGTCAGCGCCGGGTGGGTGTCGTTGAGCTGGAACGCGACCTTGTCCGGGAACATCTCCCACGCCTCGCCGTGGCGGTGCCGGAACCTTTCCACGACGTCGCGCACCGAGCACGCGACCAGGAAGTACTCCTGCAGCAGCCGGAGCCCGCGCCCGGCCTCGATGTTGTCTGCGGGGTAGAGCACGCGGGTGATGGACTCGATTCGATCCCGTTCCGCCACCGCCTTGACGTAGTCGCCCTCGGAGAAGATCTGGAAGTCGAACTCGGCGGGCGCAACCGCGGTCCACAGCCGCAAGGTCGACACCGTCAGCGTGTCGTACCCGGCCACCAGCATGTCGTAGGGCACGCCGTAGAAGGTCCGCCAGTCGGCCCACCGCGGGTGATGGCCGCCGAACTCGTCGCGGTCCCAGTCGATGTGACCGCCGATCATCACCCGCACTGCGAGGTCGGGGCGCTCCACCTCCCACGCGTTGCCCTCGGCGAGCCAGTCGTCCGCGTGCTCCACCTGCCATCCGTCCTCGAAGTGCTGGCGGAACATGCCGTAGTCGTAGCGCAGACCGTAGCCGTAGGCCGGGTAGTCGAGGGTCGCCAGCGAGTCCAGGAAGCAGGCGGCGAGCCGGCCGAGGCCGCCGGTGCCGAGACCGGCGTCGTGCTCCTCGTCGATGATCGTGTCCAGGTTCAAGCCGATGAGCTGCATCGCCTCGCGTGCGGTGTCGAGCAGGCCGGTGGCAATCAGGTTGTTGCGCATCAGCCGGCCGAGCAGGTACTCCAGCGAAAGGTAGTTGACGACCTTGGGCCGGACCTCGTCATAGGTAGCGCGGGTGAGGATGGTGCGGTCGATGATCGACTCGCGCACCGCGAGCGCGAGCGCCTCCAGATGATCGGCGGCGCGCGCGAACTGCATCTCGATCCCACAGCTGTAGCGCAGGTAGTGCAGGAACCGGTCGCGGAACTCCTCGGGCGTCGGTTGCGTCACGCGCACGGTTGGCTGCATCGAGGGGCCTCCACGAGGTCGGGATTGTAGCGCAGCGCTCGCCCCGCCTGGCGACGCTTCCCGCCGCCGAGTGCACGCCTCGATCGTCTACCATTGGGGGCATGGCACCGTTGTTTCAACGTTCCGCAGGCGTCCTCCTCCATCCGACGTCGCTGCCGTCGCGCTTCGGGACCGGCGATCTGGGGCCGGCGGCCGTGGCTTATCTGCGCTGGCTCGCGGGCGCGGGCGTCACCTGGTGGCAGGTGCTGCCCCTCCATCCGCCCGGGCCGGGTCGGTCGCCGTACTCGGCCCTGTCCACCTTTGCCGGCAACGAGCTTCTCATCAGCCCGGGGCGGCTGCTGGAGGACGGGCTCGCTGAGCCGGCCTGGCTCGACGGTGCGCCGAGCTTCGCGGCCGAGTGGGTCGAGTTCGGCGCCGTCGAGTACTGGAAGGACGGGCTGCTGCGGGAAGCCTTCGACCGCCACCGCAAGCAGCGGCGGCCCGATCTCGTCCGCGACCTCGAGGACTTTCGGCACCGCCACCGGGGATGGCTCGACGACTTCGCCCTCTTCCTCGCGCTGCGGCGCGCCCATGACGGCCGCGCCTGGTGGGAGTGGCTGCGGCCGCTCGCCTTCCGCGAGCCGGCAGCCCTGGCCGGCTGGGCGTCCGTCCACCGCGATGAGATCGAGCTGGTCGTCTTCTGCCAGTTCCTATTCTTCCGGCAGTGGGAGGCGGTGCGGGCGGCGGCGCGGCAGGAGGGGGTCAAGGTCCTCGGCGACGTGCCGATCTTCGTGGCCCGCGACTCGGCCGACGTGTGGGCGCACCCGGAACTGTTCTTGCTGGACGACGAGCGCCGGCCGACGGTGGTCGGCGGCGTGCCGCCGGACTACTTCTCCTCAACCGGGCAGCTGTGGGGCAACCCGCTCTACGACTGGCCCACCATCGCCGCCGACGGCTACGGCTGGTGGACCGAGCGGCTGCGCCACGAGCTGACCTTCGCCGACGCGGTGCGGCTCGACCACTTTCGCGGTTTTTCGGCGCACTGGGAGGTGCCGGCAGGCGATGCCGACGCGACCGGCGGCCGCTGGGTCGAGGGCCCGGGCCGGGCATTCTTCGACGCCGTGTCGGCGGCGCTCGGCGGGCTGCCCTTCGTGGCCGAGGATCTCGGCGAGATCACGCCGGACGTGGTCGCCCTGCGCAAGGGGCTCGGGCTGCCCGGCATGGCGATTCTCCAGTTCGCCTTTGACCCTGTGGATCGCTCCCTATTCCTGCCGTACAAACACCACCGCGACCTTGTCGTCTACACCGGCACCCACGACAACAACACCAGCGTCGGGTGGTACCTGGAGGACGCCACCGACGAGGAGCGCGACCTGCTGCGCCGCTACTGCGGGACCGACGGTCGCGAGATCCACTGGGACATGATCCGGCTCGCCCTGGGATCGGTGGCCGACCAGGTGGTGATTCCCCACCAGGACCTGGCGGGGCTCGGCTCCGACTGCCGCATGAACACCCCTGGTGTCGCCGAGGGCAACTGGCGCTTCCGGGTCACCCCCTGGATGCTCTCCGAGGAGATCCAGGAGCGCCTCGCCGACCTCGTCTGGACCTACGGCCGCGCCCCCACCGAGGGAAAGGGGTCGGGGGACAGAGGTTAGGGGTGCGGGGGTAGCGCCGCCGCCCGTTCTCGTCACGGCGTAGCTGGAAGCGAAGCCGGATCCGCTTCCGCGGGCAGCCAGGATGGCTACCCTACAACGCTCGTGCCCGAGTTCGGCAATTCCGGATCGGCTATCTTCGTTCCCTGTCACGATGAGTGCGTCGATGCGCTTCGCCGTCTTCCTCGCGATCGTGCTGTCGGTCTGGCTCGTCCAGCACCTCTACGTGGGCTGGCGGCTGTGGCCGGTGCCGCTCTTCGTTTCGGGGCTCGGCCGTCGCGTGCTGCTGGCAGGGCTGGTCGCGGGCTTTCTGAGCTACCCGCTGGGCCGCATCCTCTATGCGGCCGGGTGGCACGCCGTCGGTCGCGCGCTCGAGTACGCGGGCGCGGTGTGGATGGGCACCCTCTTCCTCCTGTTCGCCTCCCTGCTCTTCGTCGACCTCATCACGCTGGGCGGCTGGCTGCTACGGCCCTGGGTGGGAACGCTCCGCACGGCCGCCCTCGCGCTGTCTCTGGTGGCAGCCGYCATCGGGCTGGTCAGCGCCAGGCTCGGYCCGCGCGTCGTCCACCTCGAGGTGCCGCTGGCCACGCTGCCACCGTCTRCAGACGGCCTCACGATCGCCCAGTTGAGCGACGTCCACCTCGGCACGATTCTCGGGCCGCACTTCCTCGACCGCCTGATCGAGCGCACCCACGAGCTCGAGCCCGACCTGGTCGTGATCACCGGCGACCTGATCGATGGCGACGCCGGGGTCGTCGAGGAGATGCTGCCCCAGTTGCGGACCCTGGAGGCGCCGAAGGGCGTCTTCGCGGTGCTCGGCAACCACGAGTACTACGCTGGCCGCGAGCGCTCGCGGGCGCTGCTCGAGGCCGCCGGCTTCACGGTCCTCGACAACACCGCCCAGGAGCTGCAGCCCGGCCTCTTCCTCGCGGGCGTGCCGGACGCGCGGGGCTCGGCCCAGACCGGGGTGGCCGAGGCCGATCTCGGCGCTGCGCTCGGCGGAGTGGGGGAGGACGCCGCCGTGGTGCTCCTCCAGCATGCGCCCGAGGCCGAGCAGGCCGCGGCCGCGGCCGGTGTCGACCTGATGCTCAACGGCCACACCCACGGCGGCCAGCTGTGGCCCTTCCACTATCTGGTGCAGCACGCATACCCGCACTACGCCGGCACCTATCGGGTCGGCGAGATGACTCAGATCGTGAGCCGCGGCTCCGGCCAGTGGGGCCCGCCGATGCGCTTCCTCGCCCCGTCCGAGATTTGCCTCATCACCTTGCGCCGGGCCGACGGGTAGTGTTCGAGAACCCGCTTTCGCGCCCGCTTCCGCTCCCGCTTGCGATGCGGCGAGGCAGCGACGCAGTGGGGCAGTGAGGCGGTGACGAAGCGACCCGCCTGCCTTCCGTGCTCGACAGGTTTGAACCGCGGAGCGCGTGGAGAGCACGGAGGAGGGACCCCTGCTGCCCTGCCCTCTCTGCGGTCTCAGCGGCCTCCGCGGTTCAACCTACCCTGGTCTTGCCGGCCGCTGTTTTTGGTGCTAGGCTGCGCCTCGCGCCAACGTAGCTCAGCGGTAGAGCAAGTGATTCGTAATCACTAG
>PQAJ01000043.1 GCA_003105185.1 Holophagae bacterium | reverse complement strand
GCCTACGGCGACCTCGGCGTCGCCGCCTACACCTACGAGCTGGGGACCGACTTCTTCCAGGACTGCGGCTCGTTCGAGTCGACCATCCTGCCCGACAATCTGGAATCGCTGCGCTACGCGGCCAAGGTCGCCCGCACGCCGTACCTCACGCCGGGCGGGCCGGACCCGATCGAGGTCAACCTCGGCGGCGTGACCGTGGTCGCGCCCGGAGAGCCGGTCACCTTCAACGCCCGCTTCGACGACAGCCGCTTCAACCAGAGCAACGGCACCGAGCCGGTCCAGAACATCGCCGAGGGCTCGGCCTACCTCGATGCTCCGCCGTGGCAGGCCGGAGCGGTTGCGATCGCGATGGCCCCGACCGACGGCAGCTTCAACTCGCCCCAGGAGTGGGCGACCGTCACCGTCGACACCACCGGCCTCGCCACCGGCCGCCACACCCTGTACGCCATCGGGCGGGACGCGTCCGCGGCGTGGGGCACGACCAGCGCCGCCTTCTTCTGGGTGCCTGATCCGGCCACAGCGGCCCACATCGCCGGTGACGTCCGCAGCGCCGAGGACGGCCAGCCGCTGGCCGCGACGGTCTCCGCCGGCCCCTTCTCGACCGTGACCGATCCCGGCGACGGGAGCTACGAGCTCCTGCTGCCGCCCGGGACGTACGATGTGAGGGCGGTGGCTGACGGCTACGCACCGTACACCGCGCAAGGGGTCGTCGCCACTCTCGGCGTGATCACCCCGCTCGACTTCCTCCTCTCCCCCTACCAGCAGGTGTTCTTCGACGACGTCGAGGCCGGCAACATCGGCTGGACCGCCCAGGCGCCGTGGGCGATCACCACCGAGTCCTCGTCGAGCCCGACCCACTCCTGGACCGACAGCCCGGGCGGTCCCTACGCTGACAACCGCAACGTCTCGCTGACCTCGCCGGCTCTCGACCTCACCGGCATGACCGGCACCACCCTGGAGTTCGACCACATCTACGACCTCGAGGACGGCTACGACTTCGGCTACGTCGAGGTGTCGGCGAACGGCGGCACCAGCTGGGAGACCGTGGCCTCCTTCACCGGCACCCGCACCAGCTGGCAGACGGCGACGGTCGAGCTGCCTCAACTCGACGGTGTCGCGACGGCGCGGATCCGCTTCCGGCTGTACAGCGACTCCAACACCACCGCCGACGGCTGGCACGTCGACGACATCCTGGTGCGGGCGGGCGGTGGCGGCTCGTCGAGCTACCTGCTCAGCGACGGCTTCGAGTCCGGCGATACCTCCGCATGGTCGGCGACGGTGCCGTAGGAGCGGGTTGGGCATAGGCCCCTGGACGCGTCGCTGATTCGGGTTGGGAGATCGACCTCTGCCCAACCCGCTCCTCGGGATGCGCTGCGCGCATCCGGGGGCGGTGACGAGTCCGGACATCATGTAGGTGAGGAGTCGGAGGGAGAAGAACGAGCCGCGACGCACCCACGACCCCTCGGAAGGCCAATGCGTGAAGCGCCTCGAGAGGATTGGGTGGACCGGGCGGCCCCAGCCCGCATCCGCTTCCGCGCCCGATGGACCTCACCCGTCAAGGAGTCGCCGTCGCACGTCGGAAGCGGGCCCTGACGACCGCCCCGGCCGCCCCATGCCGGAAGCGGGGGCGGAAGCTGAAGCGGGTTGAGTCGGTTGATGCAGCCCGCTCGCCGACCGCGCCGGTCATGCCTTTGGATGGAGAAGCCGCCAGATCATCGCTCGCACCTGATCGAAGCGATCGAGAACGACCTGGGCGGCGGAGGAGCTGATGGCTCCCGTCGCGGCGAGCAGCCGCAAGTGGCTGTCGACCTCCTTGGCTGAGGCATAGGCGATCCGCCAGAACTGCAGCCGATCTCGGCCGGAGCGACCGTGGCCCTCGGCCAGGTTCGCAGGCACTGAGCTCGCGGAGCGGATCACCTGGTCGGCGATCGGCTTCAGGGGAGTCGGGAGCCTGAGGACCAGCTTGATGGCGGCACCGGCAGCGTCGAGGGCCTTGCGATGGGCGATCAGGTCGGTGTTGGCGAGGGCGTCGAGCATGGTCACCTCCGGGTCGTTCATGTTTGCGCTGGGAAGCCGGTGTGCCGGACGGCGGCAAGGGTGCGCAGCACCGGTCCTTAAGACCGGCTTGCACTTGCCACCGGCCGGCCACCGGCTATCTTCTCGACCGAACGAACCGGAGGTGATCATGCCGCTGCCCGCTGCTGGCCGACGCTGACCGCCGCTGCTGCTCGCTGCCGCTGCCGCCTGTCTCTCTCCTCCCGCCTTCCCTCTCACCTACAATGAACGCATGCGGGCGATCACGACCCACCTCTCGGCCGACTTCGACGCCTTCGCGGCGGCGGTCTGCGCGGTGCGGCTCTACCCGGACCACCAGGTGCTGTTTCCGGGCTCGCAGGAGGTGGCGGTCCGGCGCTTCATGGAGGACATCAGGTTCCCCTTCCCCGAGCTCAAGCTGCGACAGGCGCGCCGCGAGACCTTCGACCACGTCGTCGTGACCGACACCCGCAACCCGGCCCGCCTGGGCGAGGTCTGGCAGCTCATCGAGCGCGACCACTGCCCGATCACCCTGGTCGATCACCACGTCACCGAGGAGGACCTGCTCGGCGCGCGCGAGGTGATCTCGCGACCGGTGGGCGCCACCTGCACGATCGTGGCGCAGCTGATGCGGGAGCGCGAGCTGCCGCCGTCCTCCGAGGAGGCGTCGCTGCTGCTGATGGGCATCTACGAGGACACCGGCGGCCTGTCCTACCGCGAGACCACCCCTACCGACCTCCGGATCGTGGCCTGGCTGCTCGAGCAGGGTGGGTCGCTGGAGTGGGTGCGGCGCTGGGTGATGAAGGCCCTGCAGCCCGATCAGCTCGAGCTGCTCAACCGGATCGTCGAAGGCTGCGAGGAGATCCTCGTCCGCGGCACACCGGTCGAGCTGTCGATGGTCGAGGTCGACCGCTACCACGAGGAGGCGGCCTACGTCGTCCACCGCTGGGTGGAGACCTTCGAGGTCCCGGTCGGAGTGGTGATGCTGGTCCGCCCGCCCCACATCAACCTGATCATCAGGTCGCGGATCAGCGGCCTCCACGCCGGGCGGGTGGCGCAGCGCTTCGGCGGCGGCGGCCATCCCACCGCCGCCTCGGCGCGCGTCTCCGGTCGGATGCCGGTCGAGATCCGCGAGGAGCTGCTGCGGGTGCTCGACGAGGAGATGCCACCACCATCGGCCGCGATCGACATCGCGGCCCGCCGGATCTTCACCATCGACCTCGACGCCACGGTCGCCGAGACCAAGCGCCGGATCAACCAGCTGCGGGTCAACGCCTTGCCGGTCAACGACCCCTCGGCCGATCGCCTGGTGGGGATGGTGACCCGTCAGATCCTCGACCGGGCGCTCAGCCACGGCATGGCCGAGCGACCGGTCCAGGCAGTGATGCAGCCGGACCTGCCGGTGGTGGCGGCGCGGACCCCACTGGCCGAGCTGCGCGACCTCTTCCTCGAGCGCTCGTACCGCTTCGTCGTCGTCGAGGACGAGGGGCGACCGGCCGGCATCATCACTCGCATGGAGCTGTTCCGGCGGATGTTCGAGCGACAGCACGCGACCGGTGCCGCCCTCGACCACCGCATCGCGGGCGTGAGGGCGATCACCCAGCCGGTGGGGAGGCTGCTGCGCGAGTACGCACCGCCGTGGGTGCACGAGCTGATGACCGCGGCCCGGCGGGTGGCGGATGAGCAGGGCAGCCCGGCGTTCCTGGTTGGCGGCATGGTGCGGGACCTGCTCCTCGGCCGCCCGAACGAGGACGTCGACCTCGTGGTCGAGGGCGACGGCATCCTCTTCGCCGAGGCGCTCGCCGCAGCGCTTGGCGGCAGGTCGCACCCGCACGCCCCGTTCCTGACCGCGATCGTGACCCTGCCCGACGGCCACCGGGTGGACGTCGCCTCGGCGCGCACCGAGTTCTACCGCACCCCGGCGGCGCTGCCCGAGGTCGAGACCTCGCTGATCCGCCAGGATCTCTACCGGCGGGACTTCACGGTCAACGCCCTCGCGGTGTCCCTCGCCGGCGACCGCCACGGCGAGCTGGTCGACTTCTTCGGCGGGCGCAAGGACATCCAGCGCAAGGAAATCCGAGTCCTGCACTCGCTGTCCTTCATCGACGACCCGACGCGCGCCATCCGCGCCGTCCGCTACGCGCGGCGGCTCGGCTTCGCGGTCGCTCCCGACACCCGCAATTTGATCGCGACTGCAGTCCAGGAGCGCATCTTCGACCGCCTGTCCGGCCAGCGGCTGCGGCGCGAGCTCGAGCACCTGCTCGAGGAGACCCACCCGACCCCATCGCTGTCGCTGCTCGCAGAGCTCGGCCTGCTGCCGGTGCTCATTCCGGACCTCAAGTGGACCGAGGAGCTGCGGTCGTTCCTGCTCGAGGTGGAAGGCGAGCTCGCCTGGCACCAGCTCGAGCGTCTCGGCCCGGCGCCCGAGTCGTGGTTTCTCTTCTTGGGCGCGTTGGCGCTGCGCGCTCCACCCGGCGCCGAGCTCCGCCTGTGCGAGCGGCTGCAGCTGGCGGGTGACCTGCGGCGGCGCATGCTGGCGCTGCCGGTCGGCGTCGAGGAGGTGCGCACCGTCGCCGAGGACACCTCCCTGGCGCCGTCGCAGCGACTGCACCGGGTCGATGGTCAGCCTTCCGAGGTCCTGCTGCTCGCAATGGCCGGCGTCGACCTCGCCGCCAGGCGGCGGCTCGCGGACGCGGTCGAGACCGCGGTCCGCGTGCAGCCGCCGGTGAGCGGCGCCGACCTCCTCGCCTCTGGGGTCCCGCCCGGGCCCCACGTCGGGCTCGCGATCCGCCGCGCCCGCGACGCGGTGGTCGACGGCGTCATCAGCCCCGGCGGCGCCCTCGCGTATGCGGTCGCCGCCGCCCGCCGCGCCGCCGGCGAGAGGGACAAGCAATGAGCGTCGCGGCCCGGGTCTGCGCCACCGTCCTCGGCGCGCTCGCGATGCTCGGCAGCCACCCGGGAGGGGCGGCGGCGGGCGAGAACGCCGCTCCGACGCCCGTGATCGAGCGCGACCTCACGATCCGCGACCGCGAGGTCCGGACCTCGCTGTTCTCGAACGGCGTGCTGGTGGTCTCAGCCCGCCGCGCGGGCGAGCGGGTTGTGTTCCAGCAGCTGACCCTCCCCGGCGACCAGTTCTCCGCTTACCTGGCGGCCATTCAGCGCGACGCGGCCGAGCTCGCCGAAGCCGACGAGCTGCCGACTCCGAGGGGGTCTGGAGGCCGCGGCGTCGTCACCGTCCACATCGCCCCCAGGGGCCCGATCCAGTTCACCTACTCGTCGATGTCGGTCTACGGCCTGGCGGCAACCCGCCTGATCGCCATCCTCGACGACCTCGAGCAGCAGGCGCTCACTGCGCTGACGACCGGAGCCGGTGTCGCCAGCTGGCAACCTCGGGTCGGCGACGTGGTGCGGCTGCGGGGCGGGCCGCTCGCTGAGGTGGTCGAGGTCCGCGACGACGGCGCCGTGCTGCTCGAGCATCGCGACACCTACATCAACGAGCTGGTGCCGCCAGGCGAGATCCGCAACGTCGTCGTCGAGATCGTCGAGACCTCGCAATGAGGATCACCGGCGGCGAGTGGCGCTCGCGGCGGCTCAAGGGGCCCGGCCGCACCCAGCCGCTGCGGCCGACGCCGGACGCGATGCGCGAGCGCGCCTTCGCGGTGCTCCGCGATCGAGTCGAAGGCGCCGCGGTGCTCGACCTCTATGCGGGGACCGGGGCGGTCGGGCTCGAGGCCCTGTCCCGCGGCGCCGCCTCCGCGGTCTTTGTCGAGCGCGACCGCGCCGCTGCGCGTCTGGTCGAAACCAACTGCGACTCGCTGTGCGGCTCGTCCGGCAGGGCCCGCGTCCTCCACCGGCCCGCGCTGCGGGCGATCGCGGAGCTCGCCGGGAGCGGCGAACGGTTTTCGCTGGCCTGGGCCGACCCTCCCTTCGAGTCCTGGCAGGACGGCCTGGAGGCCCTGGTGGCCGCCTTCTCCTCCGGGGTGCTCGATCGCGACGCCACCGCGTGCCTGGAGTGCCCGGCGCGAGCCGACGTCGAGGGGTCACTCCCGGACTGGCTGCGGGTCGAGCGCGACCTCGCCGGCGGCGCCTCCAGGGTGGTCCTGCTACGACGTCGAACCTGACCCGGTCGCCTCGGCGAGAATCGTGCGCTGGAGGCCGATGTTGTCGCGGTGGCCGGTCAGGCGGGCTGTCACCCGTCCCCGGATCGGGTAGCCGAGCAGGTAGAGATCGCCGATGACGTCCAGGATCTTGTGGCGCACGAACTCGTCAGGGAAGCGGAGCGCAGTGTTGACCACCTCGTCCTCGCCGACCAGGATGAAGTTGTCGAGGCGCCCGCCCGATCCGAGGCCGAGCTCGTTGATCATCTTCAAATCGCGCATGAAGCCGAAGGTTCTCGCCGGGGCGATCTCGTCCCGGTAGACCTCGGGGGTGGACAGCGTGAAGTCGTAGAACTGCTCGCCGATCGGCGGCGGGTAGCGGAGCAGGTAGGACACCGAGAACCCCTCGGCCGGCTCGATGACCATCGACTTCTCCGGCCCGCCCGCCAGCTCGTAGCGGCGGTCGATCACGATCTCGCGCCGCGGCGCGTCCTGGTCGACGACGCCGATTTCCTCGAGGTGGCGGCAGAACTCGACCGCGGAGCCGTCGAACACCGGGATCTCACCGTGGACCTTGACCAGCAGGTTGGTGACGCCGTAGGCATGCAGCACCGACAGCAGGTGTTCCACGGTGCGGACGCTCTCGCCCCCCGCCGTGAGGGTGGTCGCGTACTCCGTGTCGGCGACCGACAGGATGTGGGCCGGGATGACCGTGGCGTTGGGCACGGTGAGGAAGTGGATGCCGCTGTCCGGCGGCAGCGGCTGCAGCGCCATTCCGGTCCGCCCACCGGAGTGCAGGCCGAGCCCGTACATCACCGAGCTCGTCTGGATCGTCCGCTGCGGCTGGTCGGAGGTCCTGAGCAGGGGAAGCTCCGGCGGCGGCGGCAGGTCGCGACCCGGCAGCGGGCGCTCGCCACTGACGTCGAGCGCCTGCGGCTGGCCGGCGCCCGCCCGGGTCGCCAGCGCGCTACGCACGGCGTCGATCGTCAGATCGTAGGAGAGCGGCTTCTCCAGGTAGTCCTGGGCGCCCATCTTGATCGCCTTGACCGCGGTCGTGGAGGTGCCGTGGCCGGACATCATGATCACCGCCGCGCCCGGGTCCAGCTCCCGCAGCGCCTGCAGCGTCTCCAGTCCGTCGCGGTCGGGAAGCCAGATGTCGAGGAACACCGCGTCCGGCCGCCGGGTCCGGTACAGCTCGAGGGCCTCCTCGCCGCGGGTCGTTGCGACGGTCCGGAATCCCTCGTCGCGGAGGATGTTGGCGAGCGCGACCAGGATGCTCTCTTCGTCGTCGACGATCAGGATGAGCTCGTTCATGCCCGGAGTGTCCCGTGACCGGGGGGCCCGGGTCAAGCGGGGGTCGCGCGTTGCGGATGAACGACTGGCCTTCCTCGCCCGCGCCCGCCTCCGCCACGCTCGTTCGCTCCACACTCGAGAGCGCTTCGCGCCGATTCTCCGGAGGCGCTCCCCGAGGTTGCCACCTTTGGCGATTCCGGGTCGCAAGCACTTCTTCAGGCAGATCGTCGTCCCRAAATCGCCAAAGATGGCACGCCCGCAGGGCGCGCTCTCCTCGTACTCGCCTCACCTTCCGGGTGCGGAAGCGGGTTCCGCACCCCGGCCCCCCTACCCCCACTCCCGCCTGGCGAAGGCCACGAACTCGGCCAGCGACCCCCGACCCAGAATC
>PQAJ01000042.1 GCA_003105185.1 Holophagae bacterium | reverse complement strand
TTCGCGGTGGTTTACTGCCAGGATTACATCGGGCGGTACTACAACGCCTACCTGAAGCTGCTGCGCGACTACGATCAGGACATCGATTTCGTGGTCCACCTCGGCGACACGATTTACGAGACAACCGGGGACCCGTCGTTCCAGACCCCGGACCCGGAGCGGCGGATCGAGTTCGAGGACACCGAGGGGGCGATCTCGCTCGGCGATGCCGACAACCCTTACTACGGCGCGGCGAGCCTCTCCAACTACCGCGAGATCTACCGGACCTACCGCTCCGACGAGGTCTATCAGCAGGTGCACGAGCGGTGGCCGATGATCGTGATCTGGGACGACCACGAGTACTCGAATGACGCCTGGGGCGCCAACGCGACCTACTTCAATGGCCGCGTCGACGAGTTCGACGAGACGCGGAAGCGCAACGCGGAGCAGGCCTTCTTCGAGTGGATACCGACCGAGATCGGCCTCGGCGACGACGGCACCCTCGACATCAACGCCAGCGTGGTGTGGCCGAACGCCCGCATCTACCGCGACTACCTGTTCGGCCGCAACCTCCACCTCGTCCTGACCGACTACCGCACGTACCGGCCCGACCACATCGTTCCCGAGGATGCCTTCCCGGGAACCATCGCGGTCGATGAGGCCGCGATGACCGAGCTGCTGACCGAGCCGGTGTGGCAGGCGGTGCGCGGCAATTTCGATCCCTACGTCAACATGGACGTGCTCGGCGCCGCCTTCCCGATCTTCAAGCAGACTGCGTCGCTGATCGCGGCCAACGCCTACATGATGGAGGACCCGGCGCTCGACATCTCGTCGGCGGTCGGAATTGCCGAGGGGGCGTTGACCGGCAACATCAGCACGACCTACCTCAATGGCCTCTTCAACGCGGCGGGGATCCCGCCGGTGTTCACGCCATCGATCACGGCCGTCCTGCCGCGCGGCATCTCGTACCTCTACGTGGGCAAGCAGTCTCTGTACTCGTCGACCGGCTCGCGCAACCAGTACCTGTGGGACACCTTCAACCTGCTCGCCGCGTACCGCTACCTGTCGACCGGCGGCGCCGCCCAGGAGGCCCTCGGCGGGGCTCAGACGGCGTGGCTGCAGGGCACCATGCTGCAAAGCCCGGCAACCTGGAAAGTGCTCGGCTCGTCGGTGATGTTGACCCCGCTGCTGGTCGACTTCACCAACCCGGTGATCGCGGCGATGCTCCCGCCCGACTTCCCACCCTATCTCCGCACCCGGATCGGCATCACGGCCGATCAGTACGACGGTTTCCCGCAGAAGAAGCTGGAGATCCTGGGGCTGCTCAGCGTGGTGCCGAACTCGGTCATCATCTCGGGCGACATCCACGCCACCTTCGTCACCGACCACGGAGGCGGCGTTTACGAGTTCACCTCATCCGCGATTTCCTCGTCCACCATCGGCGACCTGGTGGCTGAACGGATCGACGAGATACTCCCGCCGGGCCCGGGAAGCGATCTCCTCGTGGAGAATCTCGCGATGCTGCTCCAGATCTCCACGGTCGGCGACCCGTACACGACGTCCGACATCGCCTATGCCAACACCTGGGCCCACGGCTTCCAGGTCGTCGAGGCCGGCCCCGAGGCGCTGCGGGTCACGCTCTACGAGATCCCGAGCGATCAGATCTTCACCAGCTACTACGACAACCCGGAGGCGCTCGATGGCCTCTTCCAGACCCTGACCTTCAGGGTCCAGGACGGCGAGCTCATCCCGGGCGGATGATTCGCGCTCCTCAAACGACGATCGGGCCCGCCCGTGCGGGCCCTTTCTTTTTTCTGAGGGTCGGCGAGAATGGCGCGGTGACTGGTTCCATTTCTCGATGAGCGACGAACCGCAACTCCGGTGCTCAGCGGCCTGGGAGGAGAGGGAGCCGAGACGCCGCCATCGGCGGTGCAGGCTCCGAACACTGGTCGCGGCGCTGCTGCTGGCCGCCGGCGCCGCGGCGGCAGACGAGCCGGTGGCGGTCGCGCCGCCGTGGGAGGTCTGGCGCGACCTGGCCACGCTGGCCGTCATCCCTTTTGGCGACCGCGTCGTCATGGCCTCGAGCCACTGCCCGGACGACTGTGCCTTTGACCGCCACTCCCCGGGCGACAGCCGGTTCCTGCGCTCCGACGGTGATGAGGGCGTGCTGTTCGAGGCCGAGGGCCCGGGAGCCATCACCAGAATCTGGATGACCCAGGGCGACGACGGCATCAGCCACCCTCTGGACCCCAACGTCTGGATCCGGATCGTCGTCGACGGCGAGGTGGTGGTCCAGCTGCCGCTGCCGGACTTCTTCTCAGGCGAGGTGCCACCGTTCCTGCCCCCGCTCGTCGAGCACCGGCTGGTGTCGAGCGGCGGCAACGTCAGCTACGTGCCGATCCCGTACGCGGAGTCCTGCACCGTCTCGCTGCTCGGGGCCGAGAATGCGAAGATCTGGTTTCAGATCACCGCGCACCAGCTCGCGAGCGGGGAGGGCGTCGCGGCCTTCACGGGCGACGAGGACCTGAGCGGCTGGCAGGGGCTGCTGGGCGCGCAGCCCGGAGCCGATCCGTGGACCGGTGGGCCGTTCCCGACAAGTGCGGGGTCGGTCGCGCTCAAGCGCGGCACGCGGGCCGTGATTGCGGCCTTCTCCGGCCGCGATGCGATTAACGGGATCCTGCTCAGAATCCCGCCCGGCCGGTGGGGCGAGGTCGAGCTCCGGCTGCTGTTTGACGGCCAGGTCCGGGTGGCAATGCCGCTGGCCGACTTCTTCGGCCTCGACGGCGCCGGCGCCGCGCCCGTGCGTTCGCTGCTCGTCGGGGCGACCGAGGACGACGACCTCTATGCCTACTTCCCGATGCCGTTCTTCGAGACCGCGGTCGTCGAGCTGGCGCGCGGCAAGAGCAAGCCCCGCGGCAAGATCCCGGTCGAGTTCGCGATCCGCCGGCTCGGCCGCGCGCCGCACCCCGACAGCGGGCTGTTCGGCGCCTCGAGCGAGGTCGCCGAGAGCACGACGCCGGGCCGTGCCCACCGGGTGCTCGAGGTCGCGGGCAGAGGCAAGTGGGTCGGTTTGTTCGCCGAGCTGGGCTCCCGCTCCGGCGACAGCCGCGACTACCTCGAGGGCGACGAGCTGGTGGTGGTCGACGGCGGGCCCGAGCCCAGGCTCCAAGGCACCGGCGTCGAGGACTTCTTCGGCGGTGGCTTCTACTTCCAGGTCGACCGGCCCGGTCCGATACCGTTCGCGCGCGCCCTCCACGGGATGACGAGTGACCGGGTGCGGCCGGACGGGACGGTCGCCACGTCGATGTACCGGTTGATGCTCAGCGACGCACCGACCTGGTCGACCGGGAGCGTGGTCGATCTGGAGTGCGGGCCGATCAACGAGACGCCGATTCGCGCCCGGACGACTGCCTACTACTACTCGGCAGCGTCGGCGCAGGCGCCCGCCCAGCCCTGACCCGGGTCACATTGGGCGAGCGGCGCCGTCACCTCAGAGAACGAAGAACAGCACGATGCTGGTGGCTGCGAAGCCGACGAGGACCAGCAGCGTCGGGACGCCGACGCTCCGCGGCCCGAACGCGAAGGCGTAGACCCCTTTCATGAGGTTGTTGGCAGCCGCGGCGATCACCACCGCGAGCGCCGCGAGAGCCACGGGCGCGGCGCCGGCGGCCTGCTGCGTGAGGCCGAGGATGAACGGGTCGACGTCCGTCGTGCCCATGATCGCCGCCATCACCAGCAGGCCGGCGCCTCCGAAGCGGCCGGCGACGAGCCTGGTGACGACCAGGACAATGAGGAACAGGCCGGCGAAGGTGAGCGCCGAGGACAGCTCGAGCGGGTTGACCGTGGCGCGGCGCCGTTCCCCGTCGGCCGGGGCCTGCTCAGGTGCGGCAGTGCCGCGGGGGCGGCGGCCGAGGAGCGCGCCGAAGCCGATGGCCGCGATACCGAGCAGCCAGAACACGGCCGCCAGCTCGCGGGCGAGAACGGGCGCGAACAGCGCGACCAGGACCCACAGCCGGAGGTACATCATTCCGGTTGCGGCGACGATCGGGCCCACGTAGGCTGCGGGCGGCCGGGCCTGCTGCTTCGCCCGGCGCGCCAGGGCGACCGTGGTCACGGTCGACGAGTAGGCGCCGCCCAGCAGGCCGGCCAGGAACAGGCCGCCCTCGCGTCGCCAGTACCGCTGCAGCAGGTAGCTCAAGTACGAGATGCCGGAGACCGCGACCACCACCAGGCAGATCGTGAAGGGGTTGATCTCGAAGGCGGTGAAGG
>PQAJ01000041.1 GCA_003105185.1 Holophagae bacterium | reverse complement strand
GCCGGTGAGCTGCGCCGGCGCGCCGCGGCGCGCGCTCCCGGGCTGCGCTGGGAGCCGGTCGTGGATGCGTGGGAGGCGCTGCTCGAGAGGGTCGTCGCGGAGGCAAGGACCAGGGTGTAGCCCACTTCCGCTTCCGCGCCCGTGCCTGGGAGACGAGGCGAGTACGAGGGTAGCGCGTCCTGCGGGCGTGCCATCTTTGGCGATTTCGGGACGACGTCCTTCCTGAAGAGGTGCTCGAGACCCGAAATCGCCAAAGGTGGCTCCCTCGGGGAGCGCCTTCAGAGRATYSRCGCGWAGYGMTYTCGAGGAYGGRGCGAACGAGCGGKCACGGGAACGGGMMCGGGARCGGGMMCGGAAGCSGMYGCGGMAGSGGCCSCRRTGCKGRACSGYWRCCCCTATCCCCTATCCCCTCGCATCCGCCACGGCGAGCCTCAAGGTGCGCCACAGGATCCGCAGGTCGAGCGCGAAGCTCCAATTCTGGATGTAGTAGAGGTCGTGGACCATGCGCTGGCGGATCGAGGTGTCGCCGCGCAGCCCGTTGACCTGCGCCCAGCCGGTGATGCCCGACCGCACCAGGTGCCGCGTGTTGTAATCCGGGTAGCGCGCGCGGAAGCGCTCGACGTACTCGGGCTGCTCGGGTCGCGGGCCGACCAGCGACATGTCGCCGGTGACGACGTTGATGAGCTGCGGCAGCTCGTCGAGGTTGAAGCGGCGCAGCACCGCGCCGATCCGGGTGATCCGTGGGTCCCGGGTGCGCGTCCACTGCGGCTGGCCGTTCGCCGACGCGTCCACGCCCATCGAGCGGAACTTGTGGAGGCGGAACGAGCGCCCATCCATGCCGGTGCGGACCTGCGTGAAGAACACCGGACCGCCGTCCTCGCGCTTGATGAGCCAGGCGATGATCGGGAACATCCAGCCGGTGAGCAGGAGCGCCAGGAGGGCCACGGAGACGTCGAACGTCCGCTTGACGATCTGGTTCCAGCCGTCGAGCGGGATCTGGCTGAGGTTGATGACCGGCAGCCCGTCGAGATCCTCGACGCCGGCGCGCAGCACGTAGTACTGCAGCAGGTCGGGTACGACCTTGACCTCGAGCAGCAGCTGGCCGGCACTCCGGATGAGCTGGACCGTGCGCTGGTGCGCGCTCAGCGGCAGGGCGATGACCAGCTGGTCGACCGGATGCTGCTCCACCACCGCCTCGAGGTCCTGGATGGTGCCGAGGACCTGCACGCCGTGGACCTTGCGCTGCTGCTTGCCGGGGTCGTCGTCGAGGAAACCGACCACCCTGAAGCCGAACTCGCGGTGCTCCCGCAGCCGCTCCACCACCTCGCGGCCGAGCTCGCCGGCACCGGCCACCAGCACCTGCTGGAGGTTGCCGCCGGAGCGCCGGATGCGGCCGAGGGCGGCGCGGATCGCAAACCTGGTGATGATCACGAGCACGGCATCGACGAGCGCGAACACAGCCAGGAACAGGCGCGAGTACGAGAACTCGCGGTAGAAGGTGAGGCTCGCGGTGAGGAGCACGGTTGCGAGCAGCACCGACAGTGCGACCCTCATCGCCTCGTCCGCCCGCGACAGGATGCGGCGCCGGTGGTAGAGGTGCTGGAAGTAGAACACGAGCGGCCACAGGACCGCGACCACCGGGACCAGCCGCAGGTAGGCCTCGATCGGCGGCAGCCCCTTGGTCACCGGCTGGATCTGGACCTCGAAGCGCAGCCAGTAGGCCACCAGCACCGCGACCACGGTGGCGCCGACGTCGCCGGCGAGCTTGAGCAGCGCCTCGATCTGGCGGCGGCGCTGGATCATCCCCGGACCTTGGCGAGCTCGAGCCGCTCGAGCAGAAAACCGAAGCGCAGCTGGAAGGCGGTGCGCGAGAACACCTCGGACCGCTGGCGCAGCTGGACGGAATCCCAGCTCCGGTCGAGGGCGGCGGCGGTCGCGTCGACCAGCGCCTCGACCGAGTTCTCCTCGGCGAGCCGACCCTCGACGCCGTTGCGGACCACGTCGGCCGTGCCGGACGCCGCGAGGCCGACCACCGGCGTCCCGCAGGCGAGCGCCTCCACGGCCGCCATCCCGAAGTCCTCGATGTTCGGCATCAGCACGGCGGCGGCGCTGCGGTAGGCATCACGCAGCTCATCGCGGGAGAGCCAGCCGCGAAAGCGCACATTGCCCCCTGCGACCCGCCGCAGCCGGCGCTGCTGCGGGCCAATGCCCACGATGTCGAGGGAACGTCCGAGGCGCTCTGCGACCGCAATCGCCATCTCAACCCTCTTGTACGGAACAAGGGCCGCAACCGTCAACAACCCGTCGCCGCGCTGGCCGCCGGGCGTGAAGAACTCAGTGTCGACCGGTGGCGGGATCACCTCGGCGATCCGGTTCCAGTAGTGCTTGATCCGCCACGCCACCAAGCGCGAGTTGGCGATCAGGCGGTCGACCCGGGTCGCCGACACCATGTCCCACTCGCGCAGGCGGGACAGCCTCCCCTGCGCAAACGGCAGCAGCGGCCGCGGAACACGCTTGAGGTAGAGCGCCCGCTGGTCCCAGACGTAGCGCATCGGCGTGTGGACGTAGCTGAGATGGAAGGCGCCCGGCGGCGGGATGACGCCCTTGGCCACGCAGTGGCTCGACGAGATGACGAGGTCAACCTCCGGGATGTTGAAGTTCTCGACCGCGGCCGGCATCAGCGGCAGCAGGTAGCGCCAGCGCCGTCCCCCGAACGACAGCAGCTGCAGCCAGGAGGTGTGGATCGGATGCCGCTCGAGATCGGCCATCACGGTGCCCGGGCGGTGAACGAGGGTGTAGATGCTCGCGCCCGGGAACATGTCGGCGATCTCGCGCAGCACCCACTCGCCGCCGCGCATCCCGGTCAGCCAGTCGTGGACCAGAGCGACGCGCATGCTCACCCCTCCCCCAGGGCCTTGTGGTAGGTCTCCAGTGTCCCCTCGACCGCCCGCTCCCAGGTCAGCGCTTCCGCGCGCCGGTTCCCGGCTTCGATCATGCGCCGGCGCAGAGAGTCATCCACCAGCACCCGCTCCAGCGCCGTCGCCACCTCGCCGACGTCGAGCGGGTTGACCAGGCGCGCGGCGCCCTCGCCGAGGTCGCGCATCGCCCCGACGTTGGACGTGATAACCGGGAGCCCGCATCGCATCGCCTCGAGCACGGGCAGCCCGAAGCCCTCGTAGCGGGCCGGGTGCAGCAGCACTGCGGACAGGTGGTAGAGCGCCTGGAGGTCGGCCTGGGACACCCGCCCGAGCCCGCAGACGCGGCCGTCGAGCCCGAGCTGGCGCGCCCTCAGGGTCAGCGGATGGTCGCGGCCGACCCCCCCGACCAGCACCAGCTGGCCCGGCAGCGAGCGCTCCCGGCAGGCCAGGTGGAAGGCGCGCAGCACCACGTCGAGGTTCTTGTGCGGCTTGTCGTTGGCCACCACCATGACCAGCGGCGGACGCAGGCCGAACCGCTCCTTGACCTCCTCCAGGCGTTGGGCCGGCGGACGCTCACCGAGCCGTTCATCGACCCCGTTCTGCACGACGTCGATGCGGTCCGGATCGGCGCCGAAGAGGTTGACCAGGTCACGCTTCGACGTCCGCGACACCGTGATCACCCGGCGGGCCCGGCGCAGCGCGGACCGCAGCATGAAGCGCAGGTAGAGCAGCGCCTGCACGCTGCGATCACGCGGCGGGTAGAAGAGCTGGATGACGTCGTGGACGGTGACCACGATCGGGCGCGGGATCAGGTGAGGCACCACGTAGTGGGGCACATGCACCAGATCGAGCCGCTCGCGCCAGAGCGCCGCCGGCAGCTTGACGTGCTCCGAAAACCCGTAGCCGCGCGCCGACACCGGCAGGACCCGCGCTTGAGGCGCGAGCGTCGCGACCCGACCAAGGTGCTCCGGCCGCGCCACTACCGTCAGCTCGAACTCGTCGCGCCACGCCAGCCCGGCCAGCAGGTGGGAGAGGTAGGTGCCGATGCCGAAGTCGGTCAGCTTGCGGGCGTCAATAGCGAGCCGGATCGCCACGATCGTATTCTAGCCCTCCCCACTCGCTATACTCGACGCCGATGGCTGCCCGGCCCCAACTACCGGTCGAGCCGAGCGGAGCTCCGCGGCCCGCGGCGCCGGCGGTCGCGGTGGTGATTCCCTCGCTCGGGCGAGGCACTCTCGAGGACTGCCTTCATGCCGTGCGCGTCCTCCAGCCGGCGCCTGCCCGCGTGATCGTCGTCGTCTCGGGAGGAGCCGCGCTCGAACCTCGTCCCGGCCTCAAGATCGTGCAATCCGGACCGGCGCTCGGCTTCGCCGCCGCCTGCAACCTCGGACTCGCGGCGGCGCGCGACGTCGAGCGCGTCGCCATCCTCAACGACGACGCGCTGCCGCCGCCACACTGGCTCGAGGTGCTCAACGGTGCGCTCGACAGCGATCCCGCGCTCGCCGCGGTGCAGGGCACGGTGACCGACGCCGACGGCCGGGTCGTCGACGGCCGAGGCATCGCCCTCGACCGCTGGGCGCTGCCGGTGCAGATCGATCGCGGCCTGCCGGTCACTGGCGAGCGCGCCGCAGTGCGCCCGGTCCTCGCGGCCTCAGGCACCGCCGCGCTGTGGCGGGCCGCCGCCCTCGCCGCGGCCTCGACCGGCATCATCGCACCCTTCGACCCCGCCTTCGGCAGCTACCACGAGGACCTCGACCTCGGCCTCCGCCTGCAGAGGCTGGGATGGCGCTCGGCGTGGGTCGGCGGCGCGCCGACCCGCCATCTCGGCTCGGCGAGCGGCGCCGCGATGCGCTGGCGGCATCCGTGGTGGATCCTCGCCAACCGCTGGCGCGCGCTGGCCGGCAACCTGTCGGCCGGCGCTCTGCTCGGGTCGCTCCCGCGCCTCCTGCGCGGCGAGCTGCGGGCGGTTCGCACCTTGACCCGGTCGAACCTGCGGACGCCGCTGGTGGCCGCGGCCTCCAGCGCCGCCTGGCCGTGGCTGGTCGTGGCGGGCTGGCGCCGCACCACCCAGGGCCCGCGCCTGGCCGGCCTGCCGGAGGCGCCGTGAGAATCGTGGTCGCCACCGACGACACGATCGGCCCGGTGATGGCCGGCTCCGCGCTGCGCGCCTTCGAGCTCGCTCGCGTTCTCGGCCGCCACGGGCACGAGGTCCGGCTCACCGGCGCAGCCGGCTCCCGTCCGCCCGATGACGGCGGCCCTCCCCTGGTCGCCGAGCCGACGTGGAGCTGGGCCGAGGCCGTGTTGGCGCCGCCGTGGAGCCTGCCGCCGCGCGCCTTTCTCGGGCGCCACCTGCTGATCGTCGACGGCATCACACCGCTGCTCGCCGAGCTCGAGGCGATGGCCCCGACTCCGGAGCGAGCGCGGCGGCGGCGGACTGCGGCCGCCCGGCTGCCGCTGGTCGCGGCGCGGGCCGACGCCCTGCTGATCGGCGGCCCGGCCCAGGTCGAGTGGTGGTCGGAGCGGCAGCGCGGGCGCTTCGGGCTCCCCCTGCTCACCGTGCCCTTCGGCATTCCCGGCGAGCCGCCGCCGGGAGAGCGCGGCCGCGTGCCCGGCGTCCCGGACGAGTGGGCGGTGGTGCTGTGGTGGGGCGGCGTCTGGCCGTGGCTCGACCTCGACACGCTGCTCGACGCGCGGGCGCGGCTCGGAGGAGCGCCGGTCAGCGTGGTCGTCCCGGTCGCCCCCCGGCCCGGCGCCGGCAGCGTCGGCTGGGATGCCGCGGCGCTCGCCGAAGCCGCCGCCGCCCGCGGCCTCGCCCCGCCCCAGGTCGTGGCCCTCGAGAGCTGGATCCCCTACCGCGACCGCCACCGCATCCTCAACCGCGCCGCCCTGGTGGCCGTGCTCCACCGATCGGGAGACGAGGCGGCGCTGTCGTTCCGGACCCGCGCCCTCGACGCCGTGTGGGCGGGCGTGCCGCTCCTGCTCAGCGAGGGCGGCGAGGTGTCCCGGCTCGCGCGCCAGCACGGCTGGGGCAGCGTGGTTGCCCCCGGCGACGGCGCCGCCGCGGCTGCCGCCATCGAGCGGCTGCTGCGCGACACCGAGCAGGCAAGCTGCCGGCGCGCGCTCGCCGAGTCGCGGCCGCGCTGGACGTGGGACCGGGTGACCCAGCCGCTGCTGGCC
>PQAJ01000040.1 GCA_003105185.1 Holophagae bacterium | reverse complement strand
GAGGGCATCCGCTACCACCTCGATCTCTTCGACGACACGGTGTTCTTCCTCCGCCTCTCCTATCTCGGGCGCGGTGATGCTGCCTTCGACGACATCGGGACCTGGGAGCTCGCCGAGGACGGGAAGACGCTGGTGCTGTGGGGCGGCCGCGAGGCCCACGAGATGTTCCGGGTGGTGGACGCCAGCACCCTGCGCAAGCTCGACCTCGAGGGACGCGACATCGAGTCGTCGCTCGACCTACGACCTTCGTCCGCGCCGCCAGCTTCGACCCCATCGAGCCGCGCGTGCTGATGCGCGGCATGTACCGCTACATGGCGGACGCCGCGCTCTTCGAGGAGTGCCTGACCGGCCGCCGCTTCCCGGTCGCGCAGGAGGCCGACAACGTGGCGCTCGAGCGGGCTTACCTCGACGCCCTGCACGATCCGGGCGCGCCCGTCCTGGTCTCGCTCGAGGGTCAGATCGCCGAGCGTCCTGCGATGGAGGGCGACGACAAGGTGCTGTTGGTGGTGCCCGAGCGCTTCATCGGCGTCTGGCCCGGCGAGACCTGCGGCGCCCGGATGACGACCGCCGAGCTTACGGGCAGCATCTGGCGGCTGACCCGGCTCGGCGACCCGCCTGTGATCGTGGCCGAGTCGGAGCGGCGGCCCCACCTGACGCTGGCCGCCGACGGCCGGCTCGCAGGCTTTGACGGCTGCAACCGGATGGCCGGCAGCTACCAGGCAAGCGGTCGGTCGATCGCGTTCGGCCAGCTGGCGTCGACCAAGATGGCCTGCATCGATGGCATGGAGCTCGAGCTGGCGTTCGCGGGCGCGCTCGACCGTGCGCGCAGATTCAACGTCGTCGGCACGCACCTCGATCTCTTCGGTGCGGATGGCGAGTTGCTCGCGCGCTTCGAGGCCGAGGCCGCGCCCTGATGCCGCGCCCCTGAAGTGCCGAGGCCGACCGTTCCCTGTCGACGCTGTCTGAGTGGAGTAGGATGATCACAGTGCGCCGGGTCCAAACCAATCATTCCTGACCGGAGGAGGTGCGACATGCTGAAGGAGTTCAGGGATTTCGCGCTGAAGGGCAACGTGCTCGACATGGCCGTCGGCATCATCATCGGCGGCGCGTTCGGCACCATCGTCTCAAGCCTGGTCAAGGACGTCATCATGCCGCCGATCGGCCTGCTGCTGGGCGGCATCGACTTCTCGAACATCTTCTTCACCCTCAAGGCGGGCGACCCGATCGGCCCGTATGCCACGCTGGAAGCCGCCAGGGCCGCCGGTGCGGTGTCGATCAACATCGGCCTGTTCATCAACGCCCTGATCAGCTTCCTGATCGTCGCCTGGGCGGTGTTCATGCTGGTCAAGGGCTTCAACGCGGCCAAGAAGAAGGAGGCGGCGGCCCCGGCCGCTCCTCCCGAGCCGCCGCGCCAGGAGGTCCTGCTCGCCGAGATCCGCGACCTGCTCAAGGCGAAGTAGCCAAGAGGGCCCAAGACCCACGATTGCAGATGGAAGATCCCCAGCCCGCACGGGCGGGGGGCGTGTGACAGGCGGGGCGGAGCGATGCGAGTCGCAATTCGGCGAGACATCGGCCGGCGGCCCGGACTGGCCGTCGGTGTGCGCCTGCTCCTGCCCATCCTCCTGTCGCTCGGGGTGGGGTGCGCATCCTTGCCCCCGGCCCCGGAAAGGGCGCCGTCGACAGCCTTCGACCAGCCGGAGTCGACCGCCGTCGGCGCCGCGGTGGGCGAGGCGGCCGCCGGGCGCCCGGGCTGGTCCGGCTTCTCCCTGCTGCGCACCGGTCGCGAGGCCCTGAGCGCTCGCGTGTTCCTCACCGAGATGGCCGAGCGAAGCCTCGACCTGCAGTACTACATCTTCAAGGGCGACACCGCCGGCAGCGTGATGGCGGAGCGGCTGCTCCGGGCGGCCGACCGCGGCGTGCGGGTCCGCCTGCTGCTCGACGACAACAACCTCGCCGGCCATGATCCGATCGCGGCGGCGCTCGACGCGCATCCCAACGTCGAGGTCCGCATCTTCAACCCGTTCGCCCACCGCGAGTCGCACGGCTTTGACTTCGCGATCGACTTCGGCAGGGTCAACCACCGGGCGCACAACAAGATCTTCGTCGCCGACGGAGCGGTGGCCATTCTCGGCGGCCGCAACATCGGCGACGACTACTTCGGCCTCAGCGCCGAGGCGAACTTCCGCGACCTCGACGTGGCGGCGGTGGGCCCGGTGGTGGGGGAGATTGCGGCCGGTTTCGACGGCTACTGGAACAGCGACTGGGCCTACCCGGTCGCGGCGCTGGTCGAACGCCAGGCGGCTCCCGCCGACCTCGAGAGGTTGCGCACCGGCGTGCGGGCGAAGCTCGACGCGCACCCCTGCCCGTATCCGCTCGACGGCGGCGCGACGGACCTCCGGGCCTGGCTCGGCGGGCTGGTCGCCGGTCTGGTCTGGGCGCAGGCCCGRGTCGTCGCCGACGAGCCGGGTGAGCTGACCAGGGGCCGACGCGGCGAGGTGGCCGCCGCGCTCGTSGAGCAGATGGCCGCGGCCGAGCGCGAGATCCTCGTCGAGTCCGCCTACTTCGTGCATCGGAAGGCAGGAGTGGAGGCGGCCCGGCGGGTGTGCGAAGCCGGCGTCCGTGTCCGGGTCCTGACCAACTCGCTGGCCTCCAACGACGTCATGCTGGCTCACGCGGGGTACGAGAAGCACCGCAAGGGGCTGCTCAAGGCCGGCGTCGAGCTCCATGAGCTGCGCCCCGACGCCAGGACGGTCAGCGAGCAGGTCGCGCCGGAGGCGGCCGGCGCGATCACCTCGCTTCACACCAAGGTTGTGGTGCTGGACCGGGAATCGGTGTTCATCGGCAGCTTCAACCTCGACCTGCGGTCGGCCGAGCTCAACACCGAGGTCGCGCTGTTGATCTCGAGCCCGGAGCTCGCGGTCGCGGTTGCGGCCTTCATGGATGAGGGTGCAGCGCCGGCATCGAGCTTCCGGGTCGTGCTCGGCGACGACGGAGACCTCGTCTGGATCGCCGAGGACGAGGATGGCGAACGGCGATGGACGCACGAGCCCGAGACCGGCGGCTGGGCGCGCTTCTCCGCCGACCTCGTCAGGCTGCTCCCGATCCAGTCCCAGCTCTGAGCGCTACCCCGCAATACGCGCGGTTCACCGCAGGGGGAGAGACCCTTTCTGGGTGCTTGCATTGAGGGCTATTATCATATATGATAATAGTATGAACGGGCTGTCGACGATCTCGGATCAAATCCGCGCCCGGCGCGAGGAGCTCGGCCTGTCGCTCGCCCAGCTGGCGCGGCGCGCCGACACCTCGGCGGCGACCGCATCGCGGTACGAGACCGGCTGGGCGCGCTTCGAGGTCTACACCTTGCGCAAGCTCGCGACCGCGCTGGGTTGCGAGCTGGTGATCTCGCTGAGGCCGAAGGCGGGGGCTGCGGTTCGGCCGTCCGGCTCCGAGGTCGTGCGCAGGCTGCAGCGCCTGTTCTGGGACCAGCGCCTCGCAGTCGAGCACCTGGAGGCCAACCCGTTGTGGGTGGTGGAGCGCGTTATCGAACTCGGCCGCCTCGACGACATCCGGCTGCTGGTTCGGTTCCTGGGGCGGGAGAGGTTCTTACAGCACGTCGCCGAGGCGCGCTTCTCTTCAGAGAAGACCCGGGCCTTCTGGCAGCAGATCCTCGACCGAGAAGGAGTGCCATGCACGACAAGGTCCTTCCGGGACGAAGCCGCAAGCTTCTGGCGAGCCTCGAGGCGCTGAACAGCCCCGAGCTCGAGGGCTGGACGCTGGCCGGAGGCACCGGGCTGGCGCTTCACGTCGGCCATCGCGTCTCCGAGGACTTCGACTTCTTCAAGGTCGAGCCGTTCGATGGGAATCGTCTGTACCTCGCCCTCTCCGCAACCGCTGCCCTTGAGACGCTCCAGCAGGAGGAGGGGACGCTGACGGTGCTCGCCGGCGGGGTGAAGCTCTCGTTCTTCTCGGTCCTCGACCGGTTCCTGTTCGAGGGCTCGGCGTACGCGTTCTTCGACGTCGCCGACGTGCGAGACATCGCGCTGATGAAGCTGGCGGCGATCTCGAACCGCGGCAGCCGCAAGGACTTCATCGACCTGTACACGATCCTGAGGGGCGGGCTCACTCTGGAGGAGTGCTTCGGCAGGTTACCGCGCAAGTACGGCAAGGGACGGCACAACACCTACCACGTGCTGAAGAGCCTGACCTACTTCGAGGATGCGGAGCGCGAGCCGATGCCGCGGATGCTCGAGCCCTTCGACTGGCGTGAGTGCAAGTGCGTTCTTCGTCCGCGAGGCCCACGCGCTCGTGCTGCCGTGAACCGCACCGCTTGCGCGCGAGACGGTCGGTGGTGACACCCAGGCGCTTGCGATTCGATGGGAAGTGCGAAGCTGGTTCTGAGCGCGGCGCGACTTCCCGCTGGCGCTGCAGTCAGCGATGCGCGCGTCGGACGCCGCCCGCAGGTTGCGCGGTCGATGAAAGACGTGATAAAAGGTCTCAAATTGACCGCGTCGACAGCGCAGTGAGGAGGAGAGCATGAACGTCCTCATCACCATCATCATCGGCGGCATCATCGGCTGGCTCGCGAGCCTGATCATGAAGACCAACGCCCAGATGGGGATCCTGGCCAACATCGTGGTCGGGATCATCGGCTCGTTCCTCGGCTATTGGCTCGCCGGCTTGATCGGCATCGCGGCCACGACCGGCGTCGCGCGCTGGGTCGTCGCCGTCGTCGGCGCCGTCATCCTGATCGCCATCCTCAAAGCGTTCAAGATCTTCAAGTAGGAGCCGGCCCCGCGACTCTGACGGTCGCTCGCCCGGCGCCCGGTGGCGCCGGGTGAGCCATGTGTCAGCCAGGGGGTGGAGGGGTGAGGTACGCGGCCCCCATGCGAGCCGTCAAGGGTCGGCCGACAGGATCTCGGCGGGGGAGGGTAGGGTCAGCGGCCGCGGCTGGGGCCAGGCGCCGCTGGCCTCTGGTCCCCACTGCCAGCGCGCGAACAGCTGATCGAGCGAGGCAACCCCGACGGCTCGGCGCAGCCAGTCCTGATCACAGGTTGGAACTCGGGGAATTGTGGGGTCGGGGTGTGGGTTGAGTGTCAGGGCCCTCGGGCGACATCTCAATCCACCAACAACGAATCCACACAAGGAGATGAACGTGAGAAGCAGAACAGCAGTCAGAATCGCAGCAGCGGCCGCCGTCGCGCTGGCGGTGACGATGCTCGCCGCCCCGGCGCAGGCGCAGCAAGCCGCCAAGAAACCCAACATCCTGATCATCTGGGGTGACGACATCGGCGGCTTCAACATCAGCGCCTACAACCAGGGCATGATGGGCTACCGGACGCCGAACATCGACAGCATCGCGCAGCAGGGCGCGCTGTTCACCGACTGGTACGGGCAGCAGAGCTGCACCGCCGGCCGCGCCGCGTTCGTCACCGGGCAGTCGCCGATCCGCACCGGCCTCACCAAGGTCGGCCTGCCGGGCGCGCCCGAGGGGATGAGGAAGGAAGACCCGACCATCGCCACCCTGCTCAAGGCGCAGGGCTACACGACCGGGCAGTTCGGCAAGAACCACCTCGGCGACCGCGACGAGATGCTGCCGACCAATCACGGCTTCGACGAGTTTTTCGGCAACCTCTACCACCTCAACGCSGAGGAGGAGCCCGAGCACCCCGACTATCCGAAGGATCCGGCGTTCAAGCAGCAGTACGGCCCGCGCGGCGTCATCCACAGCTTCGCCGACGGCCGCATCGAGGACACGGGTCCGTTGACGCGGAAGCGGATGGAGACGATCGACGAGGAGGTCACGGCGAAGGCGCTCGACTTCATGGAGCGCGCCGCCAAGGACGGCAAGCCGTTCTTCCTGTGGTGGAACTCGACGCGGATGCACATCTTCACTCACCTCAAGCCGGAGTCGGAGGGCGCGACTGGCCTCGGCGTCTACGCCGACGGCATGGTCGAGCACGATGGCCAGGTCGGCGAAGTGCTGGCCAAGCTCAAGGAGCTCGGCCTCGATCAGAACACCATCGTCATGTACTCGACCGACAACGGCGCCGAGGCGTTCTCCTGGCCCGACGGCGGCACCACGATGTTCCGCGGCGAAAAGAACACCCAGTGGGAGGGCGGCTACCGCGTGCCCTGCGTGATCCGCTGGCCGGGCGTCATCAGGCCCGGCACGGTGATCAACGAGATCGGAGCGCACGAGGACATGCTGAGCACGCTGCTCGCGGCGGCGGGCGACGCGACCGTGAAGGAGGACCTGCTGAAGGGCCGGACGATCGGCGGCACGACCTACAAGGTGCACCTCGACGGCTACGACCTCGGCCCGGCGCTGCGCGGTGAGGCGGCGTGGCCGCGCAAGGAGTTCATCTACTGGACCGACGACGGCAGCGTGGCCGCCCTGCGGTACGGCAACTGGAAGGCGACCTTCCTCGTCCAGCGGGCGCACGGCATGCACGTGTGGCTCGAGCCCTTCGAGACTCTGCGCGCGCCGCTGCTGACGAACCTCCGCATGGACCCGTTCGAGCTCGCTCAGGACATCGGGATGAACTACGAGCAGTGGTACTTGGAGCACATGTTCCTGGTCGCGCCTGCGGCCGGCTACGTCGCGCAGTGGATGCAGAGCTTCAAGGAGTTTCCACCGCGCCAGAAGCCCGGGACCTTCACCCTCGAGCGCGTGATGGAGCAGCTCACCTCGCCCTCGGGCAACTGACGGCAGCATCAGAACCGCGATCGACACCCCGGCCGGCGGCGCCCGCGGTCGCCGGCCGGTTCTTGAGTCGAACCCTTGCGCAGTGGAAGGGAACGCAGATGGTGATCCGAGTCCCCTCCGACCTCGCAGGTACCATCCGTCCGGCGTTCCTCGCGGTCCTGATCGCCGCGTCGATGCTCGGCGCGGCCTGCGCGCCGGCGCCTGCCCCGCCCCAGACACGACCGCGGCGGACAACCCGCTGCCGTCGTGGAACGACGGCCCGGCGCGGCAGGCGATCGTCGACTTCGCTGCCCGGGTCAGCGACGGCGTGGGAGAAGCGGGATCTCGTCAATCAGGCATAACGGCGCCTTGGGCGGGCACGGTTCGAGGTTAGAGTGCCGCCGTTCCCCCGCGCGTTCATGTGAGCACCGAGCGTGAGACGGAGAAAGTCATGAAACTGGTTACCGAGTGGTTTCGGTCCTGGCGGCTGGTGAGCTGGCGGTCGGCGGTGATTGCGGCCGTCGTGCTGTACGCGCTGATCGGTTTCTTCGTGGTGCCCCCGATCGTCAAGGGCCAGATCGAGAAGCAGTCGCTCGCGTTCCTCAAGCGCCAGGCGACGGTCGAGAAGGTCCGCTGCAACCCCTTCACGCTGTCGCTGACCATCGAAGGCTTCTCGCTGCCCGACCGGCCGGGATCGGTGTTGCTCGCCTGGGACCGGCTCTACGCCAACGCTCAAGCTTCGAGCCTTTTCCGCTGGGCGTTGACGCTCAAGGAGCTGCGGATCGAAAACCCGCATGCGGCGCTGCGCCGCTTCGAGGACGGCAAGGTCAACCTGCTCGAGCTCATGCAGGACGTGCCGAGGCGGGAGGGCAAACGTTCGCTGCCACGGGCCCTGCTGCAGCACGTCGCGGTGGTCGATGGCAGCATCGACCTCGAGGATCGTCAGCGGCCGGAGACAATCAGGTGGGAGCTGGGCCCTTCCCAACTTGAGCTCGTCGACATCTGCACGATCCCCAATCGGGAAGGGAGCAATGACGTCGTGATCGGGCTGCCGAACGGCGGCACGGTCAAGGCGAACGGCACGGTGGTCGTGGAGCCGCTCGGCCTGAAGGGCAGGCTGGACATCGCGGCCCTGCATCTGCCGAACGCCTGGCGCTGGGTCGAGCACATGTTCGAGTTCGACATGACGAGCGGCAAGATGGACGTGGGGGTCGACTACAAGGTCGGCCTCGACGAGGACGGGCCCCACCTGGTCGTCGACAACGCGGACATCCGCATCACCGACTTCGGCTTCCGCTGGGACGGTCACGACATTGACCTGCTGCGGGTTGATGGCATCACGATCGTTGGCGGCCACCTGGAGTGGCCGGAGCAGAAGCTGGCGGCGGGCTCCATTGTCATCGAGGGCGCGACCGCCTTCGCCTGGATCGAGGCCGACGGCACGCCGAGCTGGAACGTGCTCGTCCCCGAGGAGTCCAAGGAGCAGATCGCGGAGGCCTACCAGACCCTGGAGAAGAGGATCCACGCCTCGGCTCAGGTCGGCCGTTTCGAGCTACGGGACGCCGGCGCCGAGTTCGAGGACAGGTCCGTGTCACCGCCGATCCGCTTCAAGGCCCACGACGTCGACCTGGTGGTCACCGACATCACCACCGGGCACGGCACCACCTGGCCCTTCGAGGGCTCGGGCACCTTCGCCGAGTCCGCCCGGGGTACGGCCAAGGGAACGGTCGGCGCGTCCCCAGTGGTGCTCGAGGCGCAGATCGGGCTCGAGAACCTGGACCTCGCCAAGTACCAGCCCTACCTCGCCAAGCTGGCGCCGGTCGAGCTCAAGGCGGGCGTGCTGCGGGCCTCGGGCACCGTCCGCGCCTCCCTGCCCGGAGGCGCAGAACCGCTCCAGGCCGCGTACCAGGGAGGGTTCGAGGTCACCGGACTCGACCTCGACGAGACCCTCACCGGCGACACGCTGCTCGGCTGGGGCGACCTCAAGGTGGACGGCATCGACGCCCGGCTGCAGCCGATGTCGGCCGACGTGCGGGAGGTCTACATCGACAACGCAGGGCTCAAGATCACGGTCGCCGAGAACGGCACCATCAACCTGCTCGAGTTCATGAAAGCGCTGGACAC
>PQAJ01000039.1 GCA_003105185.1 Holophagae bacterium | reverse complement strand
GGAGCGGGTGATCGCCTGGCGGATCCACCACGTGGCGTAGGTGGAGAACTTGTAGCCGCGGCGGTACTCGAACTTGTCCACCGCCTTCATCAGGCCGATGTTGCCCTCCTGGATGAGGTCGAGGAACTGGAGGCCGCGGTTGGTGTACTTCTTCGCGATCGACACGACCAGCCGGAGATTGGCGACGATCAGCTCCTGCTTCGCGCGGTCGGTCTCGCCCTCGCCGCGGCGGACCTCGGCGAGCAGCAGCTTGAGCCGGTCGTAGGGGACTTCGAAGCGTTCCTCGAGGTGCGCGAGCTCCTCCTCGTAGCGGGCGACCCGCGCCGTGTAGAACTTGCGGCGCTCGACGTTGCGCTCCTGCTGGAGCTTCTTGCGGTCCTTGGCGACGGTCTGGATCGGGATCGAAAACTGCCGGTCGACCTCGTTGAGGAAGGTGAGCAGGCGGTTGCGGGTGGTGGTGGTGAAGTCGGCCTTCCGTACCTTCAGTGCGATCTCGGCGATGTTGGCTGCGATCTTGTCCGACAGCTCCTGGTGCCGCTTGCCGGTTCTCTTGCAGCGGTGCAGCCGCTGCCGGAGCTCGTGCGACTCCTCGTCGAGATCGTTGATCTCCCCGAACAGGCGAACGCCCTCGCGGACCCGCTCGGCCGCCTTCTCGTCGAGCTCCCGGATGTGCCCCTGGAGCAGCTCGCGCATCCCCCGGCGATCGCGCCGCGCCTGCTCGTTGGTGCGCAGGAACAGCTCGAGCAGCTGGAGGTCCTTGGACAGGGCGATGAACACGCGGGCCTCGCCGGCCTCGATCCGCTGCGCGATCTCGACCTCGCCGTCGCGGTCGAGGAGCTTGACCGTTCCCATCTCGCGCAGGTACATGCGCACCGGGTCGTTGGTCTTCTCGAGCTGCTCGCCGGCGGGCCGGCCGTCGGCCTTGCTCGGCTGCGGGGCGCCCTCGGCCTGGGCCTGGCCGCGCTCCCCCTCGCGCCCCTCGGCGGCGGCCTCGGCGGTCTCCGCGTCCACCACGTCGATGTCGAGCTCGGACAACCGCATGTAGATGTCGTCGAGCTCCTCGGCAATACCGGTGACCTCTTCCGGCAGGTTGTCGTAGAGCTCCTCATACATGATGAAGCCCCGCTCCTTGCCGGTCTGGATCAGCTTGTTGAGCTCCGGGTACTTTTCCTCAACTTGCACGCGCATACCCTCCGCGGTCAGCGGCATCGTGGAACCAGCAAACGGCGATGGGGGCGCCGCGCTCCAACTCGGCGGCGTGCGCTGAGCAACACGGTTCCGCCCGGAATCCTTCCCTTGTCGGGTCTTCCACCGTCAAACATCCACCGGGTTGGGGTTCAAGGCGGGCGTGGTGCGCGACACAGCGACCTGCGGGCCAGGTCTCCTCGCCATCGCAGGGAATATGGGGCGCGAAAAGGGTTTTGGCAACCCCTTTTGGGGAAAAACGTCAGAAATCGGCAGATTTCTGCCTCAGACGGGCCTTTTCGGCCAGCAGCAGCTCGAGCTCTCCGTGGTCGCCGCGCTCCTCGGCTGCCCGGATCCGGGGTGCCAGGCGCCGTGAGAGCTCGCGGCCCTGCCGCTCGAGCAGCACCCGCAGCTGGGAACGGATCGAGTCGTCGGTGAGCTCCGGCCAGTCCGAGTTGCACAGCTCGGCGACAAAGCTCGTGATCCGCTCATCCGCGCACCTCCCGAGCAGCTCGCGGACGGCGTCGGCCTGGGCGAGGTCGCCGGGCAGGTCGGTCGCGGCCTCGAGCAGGCTGCGCACCCGCTCGTCGATGATCAGCTCGGAATGTACCCGCTCGACGATGCGGGCGCGCCAGTCCGGCGAGCACTCGAGCAGGATCCGCGCGAGGTGGCGCTCGCCGGGGGCCGCCGATCGTGCGGCGGCGGCCCCTGGTGGGGCGATCGGCCCCTCGCGGCGCGCCGGAGCGCGGCCGTGCTCCTCGATCTCGCGCGGCCGCAGGTAGAGGCGTCGCGCCAGCTCCTCGACGAGATTCTGGCGGGTCGCGGCGTTGCTCGCCGCGCACACCAGCGGCGCCAGCTTGAGCCCCTCACGCCGCAGCGCCTCGGGCTGCTCGGGCAGGTCGCCGAGCAGGAACTCGAGCGCGGACGCGGGCCGCTTCAGGAGCTCGCGAATCGCCTCCGCGCCGCCGTCGCGGACGACGTCGTCGGGGTCGGTACCGTCCGGCAGGACCAGGACCGCGACGTCGACGCCCGCTTCCAGGAGCACCCGGATCCCGGTCATGGCGGCTCGGCGGCCGGCCTCGTCGGCGTCGTAGCAGAGGACGACCCGGTCGCCCTCGCCGAGGCGGCGGCGCAGCAGCCGCGCGTGGTCCGGGGTCAACGCCGTGCCCAGGGTGGCGACGGCGTTGGTGATGCCCACCCGGTGCAGCGACAGGCAGTCGAAGTAGCCCTCGACGACCAACAGCTCGCCGGCCTGATCGGCCGGCCGGCGGGCGCGGTCGAGGCAGAACAGGGTCGAGCGCTTCTGGAAGATCGGGTTCTCCGGGCTGTTGAGGTACTTGGGCTCACCATCGCCGAGGATCCTGCCCCCGAACGCGATCAGACGGCCGTCGACGGACCGGATCGGGAAGGTGATGCGTTTGCGGAAGCGGTCGTAGGGCGTGGTTCGGGCATCCGGCTGGACGGCCAAACCGGCGGCGATCAGGGTGCCGGTCGGGTGGCGGCGGCCGAGCTCGTCGGTCAGCTGCCGCCAGTCGTCGGGCGCCCACCCGAAACCGAACAGCGGCCAGGTCTCGCGGTCGAAGCCGCGGCGCTCGAGCTCGCGCCGGGCGGCAGCCCCCTCGGCGCTGCCGAGCCGGGCGGCGAAGAAGGCCTGCGCCTCCTCGAGCAGCGACCGCAGCCGGTCCGACTCCTGCCGCCGGCGCTCACCGTCGGGGCTGCGTGGCGGCAGCTTGACGCCGTAGCGTCGCGCCAGCTGTTCGACCGCCTCCGCGAACGACAGCCGCGCGGTCTGCATCAGAAATTTGAAGATGTCGCCGCCCTGATGGCAGCCGAAGCAGTAGTAGAGGCCCTTGTCCGGGTCGACCGAGAAGGATGGTGTCTTCTCCTCGTGGAAGGGGCACAGCCCTTCGAGGGTGCGGCCCCGCCGCCGCAGCCGCACCTGCTCGCCGACCACCTCGACGATGTCGGCCGCCTCGCGCACCCGGGCCACGGAGTCGCGGCTGAGGTCAATGTCGGAAGTCACCAGGGGATTGTAGAGCGTTCGCGGTCGGGGTGGCAGTCGGAAGCGGACGCGGACCAGTTCGGAAACGGGTACGGGAACGGGTTGGGTGGGTCCAGTCCCTCGATCCCATTCTCTAAACCCTATCCTCCCTCGAGCGTGACCTCGGTGACGCCGGTGCCGCCTAGGTGCTGCGGCGGGTGCGCAAACGAGCGCACCGCCGGGTGGCTGCGGCAGACCTCGGCCACCATTCGGCGCAGCGCGCCGGTGCCATGGCCATGAACGATCCTGACTGTGCTCGACCCCGCCGCCGAGGCCTGGTCGAGGAACCGCTCGAGGGACTCCCTGGCGGCCTCGCGGTCCATGCCGAGCAGCATCAGCTCGCGCCCCGGGCTGGCCTCGGTCTCGAGCCGGACCGTGGCCCGCCGCGCCGTGGCGGCGGCCGGCGTGGTCAGCTCGAGCTGCGCGATGTCCACCCACAACCGCTTGTCGCCGCTGCGGACGAGGGCAAGCTCGCCGCGCACCTCGTCGATGACGCCGCTGCCGCCGAGGCCGATGAGCCGGACGGAGTCCCCGGGCGTCAGAACGGCCGATGCCTCGTCCCCGGGTGGCTGCGGCTCGGCGCGAGGCAGGGCGTCGGCCCGCAGCTGCGCGCGGCGGCGCTTGCCGAGCCGCTCGCCCTCCTCGATGGCGCGGTCGAGCCGCGTCATCGCCTCGTCGAGCCGGTCCTTGGCCCGCCGGCGCAGCCGTTCGAGCTCCTCGGCCGCCCGGCGCGCGAGGAGGTCCCGCTCTGCAGCCAGGCGCTCGAGCTCGCGGCTCGCATCCCGCTGGAGACCCTCGAGCTCACCTTTGCGCMGCTCGAGCTCGAGGCGGTCGCGATCGAGGGACATCTCGACCTCCGCGAGCCGCCGCAGCCAGCGGTCGAGCTCGAGGTGGTCGCCGCCGAGCAGCTCGCCCGCGCGTCGCAGGATCGGCTCGGGGATGCCGGTCCGGCGGGCGATCTCGATCGCCCGGGACCGGCCCGGGCGGCCGAAGCTCAAGGTGTAGGTCGGCAGCTCGCGGGCCTCGTTGTAGCCCATGGCGGCGTTGGCCATCCCCTCGGCCTCGGTGGTGTTGAGGGCGATCGCTGCGAGGTGGGTGGTGGCGATGGTCAGGCAGCCGCGGCGGGTCAGCTCCTCGAGCAGGGCGAGGCCGAGGGCGGCGCCCTCCAGCGGGTCGGTGCCCGCGCCGAGCTCGTCGTAGAGGACCAGCGAGCCTTCGCCGCAGCCGTCGAGCAAGCTTCGGGTGGCGGCCATCGCGCCGGAGAAGCTCGAGAGGTCGGCCGCCACGTCCTGCTCATCGCCGATGTGGCACCACAGCGACTCGAACACGGGGACGGTCGTGCCGGCGTCGGCCGGCACGGGGATCCCGTGCGCGGCCATCAGCGCCATCACCCCGATCGTCTTCAGGGTCACCGTCTTGCCGCCGGCGTTCGGGCCGGACACGACCAGGGTGCGGCATCCGGCGGGAAGCCGGAAGTCGAGCGGCACCACGCGGTGGGTGGGGTCGCGACGCTCGGCGGCGCCAAAGACCTCGCTGCGCAGCGCGAGCAGGCGCTCGTCGAGCAGAGGATGGCGCGCGCCGACGAGCACCATCTCCGTTTCTGCGGACGGGATCACGACCCGGCCGTCGACGAGCTCGCCGAACAGCGCCCGCGCCTGCGCGGCGTCAAGGGTGGCCATGACGTCGACGGCCGCGGCGAGCTCGCCGCGGACGGCGCCGAACAGCGCGGCGATCTCGACCAGAATCCGCCGGACCTCCTCGCGCTCCCGCGCGGCCGTCTCGGCGAGCTCGTTGTTGAGCTCGACCACGGCGAACGGCTCCATGAAGGCCGTGGCGCCGGTCGACGATGAGTCGAGCAGCAAGCCCTGCAGGCGGCTGCGGGCGGACGCGCGCACCGGCACGCAGTAGCGATCGCGCCGCACCGTGGGCGGGGCGTCGGTGACGACGTCGGCGTGGCTGCGCCGGATCTCCTCGAGGCGGGCGAGGAGCTCCATGCGCAGGCGAGTCGTCGCCCGCCGCAGCCGTGCCAGCTCGGGCGAGGCATCGTCGGGGACGGTGCCGTCCCGGCCGAGCTTGGGCGCCACCTCGCGGATCAGCTCCCCGGTGTCGGGGAGGGCGCGGCCGAGCTCGGGCAGGGGACCGCCGTCGCCGGGCGCTGCCAGCAGCCGCGCGCGGACGGCGGCGATCCGGCGGGCGAGGGTCAGCAGCAGCAGGAGGTCGGCCGGCTCGATCGGCAGGGGCGATGCCGGGTCGAGCCACGGCAGGGCGTCATCCATGCCGGCGAACGAAAGCCGGGCATCCTCGTCGAGCAGCCGCTTGACGGCCTCGGTGAGCCGCGCCAGGCGCTCGCTCTCCTCCGCCGGGAGCAGGCCGCAGTCGGCGGTCAGAAGGCGACGGCCCGGGCCGCTCTGAGCCCGGGCCGCGACGATCAACTGGATCTTGTCGAACTCCAGCTCGGAGGCGACGCTGCGCTTCACGAGCGGATCAGAGAATGCCGGCCCTGCGCTGCTTCGCCAGCTTGCGGAGCATCTTCTTGCGGGCCTGGATCAACTGGCGCTTCTTCCGCTCGGAGGGCTTCTCGTAGAAGCGGCGTCTCTTCACCTCGGAGAGGATGCCGGCCTTCTCGCACTTCCGCTTGAAGCGGCGGAGCGCCTGCTCGAACGACTCGTTGTCTCGAACTGTGACGCCCGTTGGCACGATCGGCTCACCTCCTCTCGGCGCAAACTACGCACAAACGCGCGCCGCGCGGGAGGGAAGACTAGCACCCGTGCGGCCGCGGGTCAAGCGATGACGGCGGCCCGGCCGGCCCAGCGGGAGCCGGCCCGTGGCTCGGATGCGGCGGTGTTGCCGCAGCGATCAGGCGACGACCTTGGTCTTGATCGCCTCGTAGTTCTTGCCGTAGACCTTGCCGGTCTTGATGGTGAAGTAGAACGCCGCGGCGCCGCCGTCGCGCTTGCGGTAGAGCCAGGTCTCGATGCCCTTGGCCTGGTCTTCCTGGATGTTGGCGTAGTAGGGCACGCCGGCTATCGTGCGGACCTCGTCCATGGTCATGTTGTTCTTGACGGCGTCGAAGCGCTCCTGGGTGATGTAGCGCCAGTCATCGAGCCAGTCGAGCTTCTGCTTGATCGCCGGGTTGTGCGGCAGTCCGACCTGATCGTAGAGCGAGTCGACGCCGTTGAGGTGATCGACCGCCTTCGCGTAGTCGCCCGCCTTGCGCACCATGTCGTCGGCGACCAGCAGCGCCTCCCTCGTGTAGAGGTCGAGCGCCTGCTTGGTCTCGGGAGCCTGCGGGAAGTCGTTGAGCCCGACGTTGAGGAAGTCGGCGAGGGTGGCTTGGGCCGCCTCGAACGCGGCGTCCTGGGCAGTGGTGAGCTCGGCAATCGACGCGTTCGTCTGCGCGAGCATGGTCTTCTGCTCGGGGGTGCGCTTGCTCTCCTCGATCGCCAGGATGGCGGCAGCGGCCCCTTCAGCGGCCGTGAGCTTCGCCCGGGCCTGCTCGAGGACGGCTGTCTGCTGCTGGAGGGTCGCGAAGGTCTGCTTCATCTCGGCAAGCTTCGTTTCCTCCTTGGTGGGGCCCTTCTTGCAGCCGGTGAACACACCGATCGCAACGACGACGATGAGCAGGCACGGCACGACGCGGGTGGCTTTCATGGCTCCTCCCTTCCCGCGCCACGCTAACAGAACTTCAACTGACTGACAATGTCCCGCGTCGTCTTCTGCGGCTGACGATTCGAAGAATGGGACCTTTCACCAATTTTGAGATCGCGTTTCTCTGCCGAGTTTTGAGAGGCCGCTGGACGATCGCGGCTCGCCCCCCACGGCGCTTCCTTGACGCACGTTCGGCGGGGCGGTGATAATGTTCATCGACACCGCACAGCGGGAGGCGTCATGGACCCCTACGATGCACTCATCGGGCAGCTCAGGAGCGCACGCGAGCAGCAGCAGCAGTCGCTGAACGGCCGCCTCGGTGGGGTCCTCGAGAACCTCGCGGCGGCGACCGCGGCGCTTCGCGATGCGCTGTCGACGCCGGCCGAGGAGGTCTTCCCGCTCGACCAGGTCGAGACCTCCGTGACCGCGCTCCGCGACGCCGCGGCCGAGGCCGCGGCGGTGCCGCCGCCCGCCATCAGCCTCGGCGTGCTGCGCGCACTCGACTCGGCGCAGACCCAATCGGAGCTCCTGCACGGCCTGCTCAGCGAGCTCACGAATCACACCGCGCGCGCCGTGGTGCTGGTGTTCCGGCCCGGCGGGGTGAGCGCGTGGAGCGCAATCGGCTTCGACGACGTGTCGCGGCTCGGGCGCTGGTCCTGCGCCCGCGAGGACTCGCCGCTGTTCGCCGACCTCGAGCACAACCCGCGCCCCCTCGAGCTGGTCCCCCAGGAGGATGACGTCATCCGCGGCTGGCTCGAGGGTGAGACCACGCCGCTGGATGCTCTGCTGGTGCCGATCAGCCTGCGCGGGCGGACCATGGGCGCGGTCTACGCCGATCGCCTCGCCAATGCCCCCTGGAACCCCGAGGCCGTCCAGGTGCTGGTGGCCGTCGCCTGTTGGATGATCGACACGCTCAAGTACCGCAGCGGCGGACCGTCGCCGATGCTCGGCGCGATCTCGGGCGCTCGGCTCGAGGGTCCGCCGGCGCCCGAGGGAGTGACGGCTGACGAGCCACCACCGCCCGCGGCGTCGGCCCTCGACGAGATGGCGGCGGTCCCCGGGTTCGATCCGTCGGCGACGATCTCCGTTGGCGACGTCGCCCCCGCCGAGCCCGCAGTGCCGGAGTACCGGTTCGAGGTTGAGCCGGCCGGGGAGCCGGCGCGGGAGCCAGCGGACGAGATCCCCCACGGCGGTGCCGGAGCCGCCGCCGACACGATCGAGTTCGAAGTCGTCGAAGCCGACCGGCACCTGCCGCCGCCGGTGCAGCCGGTGACGCCGCCCCCCGGCCTGTGGCGCGAGCGGGCGCCCGCAGCCGATGTGGGGTTCGCCGGCCTCTCCGCCGAGGATCAGTCCAAGCACGACGAGGCGCGCCGCTTCGCGCGCCTGCTGGTGTCCGAGATCAAGCTCTACAACGAGGAGGCGGTGGAGCGGGGTCGCGAGCAGCGCGATCTTTACCAGCGCCTGCGGGACGACATCGACCGCAGCCGGGAGATGTACGAGAAGCGGATCCCGGCCGACATCCGAGCCGCCCACGACCACTTCCGCGAGGAGCTGGTCCGCATTCTCGCGGGCGGCGATGCCGGCGCCCTCGGCATGTGAGCCGATCCCGGCCGACGCCAGAAAGCCTCTGAGCGATGCGGGCGAGACTGGTCGCGGCCGTCCTCGTGCTCGCCGCGTGCGCGGAGCGGACGCCGCTCTCCCCGCCTGCGGAGGCGCATCGCCTGGAGCTGCTCGCTCGCGCCCTCGAGCGGCGCGATGCTGACCCGGCCGCCGCGAGCGCGCTGCTCCAAGAGGCCGGCCCTGGTCCGGTCCTGGAACGCTTCCGGCTCGAGCAGTGGCTGACCGCCCTCGAGCGTGCGGGCAGCAGTGCGCAGGCGTGGCAGGACGCCCTCTCGGCCGGACTGCCGGTCGACCTGGAGTCCCGAGCGAGGCTCGGGCTGGCCCGCCAGCTCGCGGCCGAGGGGCGGGCCGCCGAGGCGGCGGCGATCCTGGAGCAGGCGCCGCAGGCGGGGCGGGTAGCAGCGGACCTGCTGCTGCTCGAGCTCGGCCAGGGGCCGTGGCGGCTGCCGGCGGCGGCACGGCTCGCGGTCGCAGCCCCTGGACCGCTGCGAAGGGCCGCCCCCGACCTCGAGCGGAAGGTGGTGGCCAGCCTCGACCCCGAATCGCTGCTGGTCCGCAGCGCGTCGTGGCGCGCGTCCGGGTCGCCGGCGCGCGCCGCAACCGAGCTCGCCGGCGAGCGCTGGCGCGGCGAGCCGGAACGGCGGCGCCGCGTCGAGTTGGCAAGGGCCGAGATCGCGGCGGGCTCCCCGGAGCGCGCGCTGCGCGTCCTCCGGGGATCAGCCGCCGGCGACGCCGAGGCGCAGCTCGCGCGCGGCGAGGCGTTCCGGCGGCAGGGCTGGCAGCGCTCGCCGCGGTCGGCGGCGCGCTCCTCGTTTGCGAGCTGCGTCGAGGCCGCCCGCCGCGCGGTCACCGATGCCGGCGAGGCGCGCTTGATCGGGGGCGAGGCCTGGCAGCTCATTGCCGAGTGCGGGACCGAGGCCGGAACGCTCGCCGAGGCGGCGGAGGCATGGTGGCGGGCTGAGGCGATCGGCTGGACCGGTGATCGCAGGGAGTGGGTGGGCCGCCGGCTGGGCGTGGCCCTCGCGCTCGGCGGTGGCGATCTGAGCGAGGTTGCCCGTCTCGCCGGCGCGCTGCCCGACCACGAGCGCTGCTTCGCGTTCTGGGCGTCGGCGGCTGCGCCCCGGGCGCGCGGCGGCGAGCTCGCGGCGCTCGCCGACGGTGCGTTCGCCGACCTCTACGGCTTGTGGGCGCGAGAGATCACCGGCCGGCCGGCGCCCGGCCCGGCGGCGGCGGCGGCCTCCGTCGATCCCGCCCCGCCGCCGTGGTCGGTGGCCTGGCTGATCGAGCGCGGTTTCGTCGAGGAGGCGGCCGCCGAGTGGCACCGGATCTGCAGCGTGCGCGGCACCTGCCCAGCCGAGGCCATCGCCGAGGCGTCTCTCGCCGAGCGCCGCGGCCGGCCGCTCGAGGCGGTGCGCGCGCTGCGCAGCGCCATTCCCGAGCTCGGCACCGCGACCATGGGCCAGGCCCCGGCGAACGCGGTCCGCATCTATCTTCCGCTGCCCTGGAGCGCGGAGCTGGCAGCGGCGGCGGCGGAGTCCGGCGTCGAGCCGTGGCTGCTCGCCGGGGTTGCCCGCCAGGAGAGCGTGTTCGTCGCCGAGGCGCGGTCGCCGCGGGGGGCGGTCGGGGTCATGCAGCTGCTGCCGACCACCGCCCGCGCCCACGCCATCGCGCTCGGGCTGGGCAGCCGCCCGGAGCTCGAGCGGCCCGAGCCCAACCTGAGGATCGGCGCGCGCGAGCTCAGGCGCCTGCTCGACCGCTTCGGCGCGGTCGAACCGGCGCTGGCGGCATACAACGCCGGCGAGGGCAGGGTCCGCCGCTGGTGGCAGGAGGAGCCCGACCGCCTCCGCTTCACCGAGGCGATCCCGATCCCCGAGACCTACACCTACGTGCGCCGGGTGCGCTTTCTGGCCGAGGCCTACCGGGTGTTCTACGTCGAGCAGTGGGGGATTCGCCCGTGATCGAGCCATCGCCAGCTGTTCGCTTGACAATATGGACACCCACCCGGCACCATGCGCGGGGGTGCGCGGATGCTCGAATTGAGACTCAGTCTGCAGGTAGGACGTCGTTCCTGGGAGCTGGCACTCGCGGCCGCGCTGTTGGTCGGTGCGACCGGCGCCGTGACCGCGATCGCCCAGGACGCGGCAGAGGACGTCGAGGCGATCGACAGCTCGGTCTGCGCTGACTGTCACGATCAGAGCAAGCTTGGCACCGCCTACGCCGCCGACCTCAAGCTCTCGATCCACGAGGGGCTCGAGTGCCTGGACTGCCATCAGGACCGGGGCACCGTGCCGCACCAGGAGCAGCCGGGTTTCTCAGCCGGGTCCGGCAGTTGCCGCCAGTGCCACGAGGATGCCTCCGAGCAGTACACCGCGCACGGCCGAGGGGCCTTGGGCGACGTGGAGGACGTCCCGGAGTGCAGCGACTGCCACGGCGACCACGACATCTTGCCCTCTTCGGTCAAGCTATCGAAGACCCATCCCGTCAACCTCCCGCACACCTGCGGGACATGTCACGAGAACCTCGATCTCACCACCAAGCACGACATCCTGATCGACCACCCGATCCAGATCTACGAGAGCAGCGTCCACGGCCGCGCCACCAAGGGCGGCGTCTACCTCGCCGCGACCTGCAACGACTGCCACTCCACCGGCGGGACCGCCCACAAGATCCTCTCGCCCGGCAACCCCGCCTCGAGCATCAACCACTTCAACATCCCGAAGACCTGCGGCAGGTGCCACAAGGCCGTCGAGCAGGACTTCATGGAGGGCATCCACGGCCAGTTGGTGGCGCGTGGCGAGACTGACGCGCCGGTGTGCACCACCTGCCACGGTGAGCACGGCATCCTGTCGCCGTCCGATCCGCGATCGCCGGTGTCTCGCGCCCAGGTTGCCGAGATGACCTGCTCACCGTGCCACGAGTCGACGGTGCTCAACGAGAAGTACGGCCTCGAGACCAATCGTCTGACCACCTTCATCGACTCCTACCACGGCCTCAAGAGCAAGGCCGGCGACACCCACGTCGCCAACTGCGCGTCGTGTCACGGCGTCCACCGCATCCTGCCGAGCTCCGACCCCACCTCGACCATCAATCCCAACAACCTCCAGACGACCTGCGGCGAGTGCCACCCGAACATCTCCGCGAAGATGGCGTCGAACCCGATCCACGGTGTCTCCGGGGAGGGACTGCGGACGCCGCTCGCCGACGCCGTCCAAGATATCTACATCGTCGCGATCGTGCTCATCATCGGCCTGATGGTGGTGCACTGGCTGATCGATCTGTGGCGCCACATCAAGAATCTGATCGACTCCCGGCCGCAGGTGCGGCGGATGCGCACCGACGAGGTGATCCAGCACGCCCTGCTCGCGATCGCGTTCATCGGGCTGGTGATCTCTGGCTTTGCGCTGCGCTTCGACCAAGGCATCATCTCCCGCTTGTTCTTCGGCTGGACGGGTGGCTTCCAGATCCGCGGCACGATCCACCGCGTCTTCGCGGTGCTCTTCATGGGCACGGTGGCGTGGCACGCGGTCTTCCTGACCACAGCGCGGGGGCGCGGCTTCCTCAAGGACATGTTCCCGGTTGGCCGCGACTTCAAGTTCTTCCTCGACCGCGCGCTCTACAACCTCGGCCTGCGCGACCACACGCCGTGCATCCAGCGCTTCAGCTACGTCGAGAAGGCCGAGTACTGGGCCCTGGTGTGGGGGACCGCGGTCATGATCATCACCGGCCTTGCACTGTGGTTCGACAACGTGGTGATCCAGCTGCTGCCCAAAGGCGTGCTCGACGTGGTGCTGGTGGTGCACTATTGGGAGGCGTGGCTGGCGACGCTGGCGATCCTCATCTGGCACATGTACTCGACCGTCTTCAACCCGCACGTCTACCCCATGAACCCAAGCTGGCTCACCGGCACCATGCCGGAGGAGATGTACCACCACGAGCATCCCGGCCACCTCGAGGAGGCGAAGCGGGAGACCGAGGAGGAGATCCGTCATCAGATCGCCAAGGTGTCGGGCAAGCAGAGGGCGGCTCACAAGGCTCCGGGCGAGGACGTCGAGACCGAGCCTGAGGACAAGGCCAGGAGTTGACGGTCGAGGTCGAACGCCCGGACGCGGGCGGGGAGCGGGATGAGCCGCTAGTCCCTGGCCCCTCGTCTCTCCGTGCGATAGACTCTCCTTTCAGAAGGAGCAACCGACCATGGCCGTCGATCCGAAGCTGCTCGAGATCCTGGTCTGCCCGGTGGACAAGACGCCGCTCGAGGTGGTCGAGCTCCCCGMGGCGGTCCGCCGGCGGCTGGTCGAGAAGTACCGCGACCAGTTCAAGGACGAGGAGCCGGTGGTGGAGGTCGGGCTGGCGTCGCCGGCCGGCCGCGTCTACCCCGTGGTGTCCGGCATTCCGGTGATGCTGGTCGAGGATGCGCTCTCCCGCGACGACCTCGAGCGCTGAGCGGCAGCGGCGCCTCGACCGACCGCGCCATCCGGCGGGCGGAGGCGGCCGGTGAGCGACCGCACGTGGACGGTCTCCGGGCTCATCCGGGCGGTCAACGAGCTCCTCGAGCAGGGCTTCTCGGGCGTCCGCGTCGAGGGCGAGGTGACCAACCTCAAGCCGTCGGGTCGCGGGCACCTCTACTTCACGCTCAAGGACGAGGCGGCGTCGTTGGATTGCGTGATGTGGGCGAGCCGGGCCGGCCGGCTGCGCTTCGAGGTCGAGGACGGCCTCGCCGTGGTGACCACGGGCTCGCTCACCGTCTACCCGCAGCGGGGCCGGTTCCAGCTCGTGGTCGACGAGCTCGAGCCGCTCGGCCTCGGCGCCCTCCAGCTGGCGTTCGAGCAGCTCAAGCGGCGGCTGGACGCGGAGGGCCTGTTCGCGGCCGAGCGCAAGCGGCCGCTGCCGGCGCTGCCGGTCCGGGTCGGCATCGTGACCTCGCCGTCCGGCGCCGCCCTCCACGACATGCTGCGGGTGCTGCTGCGCTTCCCCCACCTCGAGGTGATCGTGGCGCCGGCCGCGGTCCAGGGCAGCGGCGCGGCGGCCGAGATCGCGGCGGCGCTCGGGCGGCTGGCGGCCTCCGGGCTGGTCGACGTGGTGATCGTCGGCCGCGGCGGCGGCAGCCTCGAGGACCTGTGGGCGTTCAACGAGGAGCCGGTGGCGCGCGCCATCGCGGCGAGTCCCGTCCCGGTCATCTCGGGCGTCGGCCACGAGGTCGACTTCACGATCGCGGACTTCGTCGCCGACATCCGCGCCACGACCCCGACCCAGGCGGCCGAGCTGGTCGTGGCCCAGCTCGAGCGGCAGGTGCGCCGGCTCGACGAGGCGCAGTCGGCGCTGCTCCGCGACCTCACCCGGCAGCGCGTCCTCGCCCGCACCCGGCTGGCCGGCCTCGCCGGGTCGTCGGGGCTCGCCCGGGTGCCGCACCGGATGCGGCTGCTGCGCTC
>PQAJ01000038.1 GCA_003105185.1 Holophagae bacterium | reverse complement strand
CCATCTTTGGCGGTTCACGCCGATAATGTCTTCATGGACCCGGAGGACTTCAAGGACCGCTCGGCCGGCCTGGTCGTGTTCGGCATCATCGAGCTCATGATCGGCCTCTTCTGCGCCCTGCTGATCCCGCTGGCGCTGGTCGTGATCCTGGCGGCGCCGTCGATGCCGGGGCTCGGCGCGGAGCTCGATGCCCGGACATTGGTGCCCAGCTTGGCGGTCTACGGGCTGGCCGCGGTCGCCTTCATCTGGCTCGGCGTCGGCTCGATCCGCGCCCGCCGCTGGGCGGCCGCCGTCATGCTCGCGCTGTCGTGGCTGTGGCTGATCACCGGGGCGGTGGCAATGGTCTCCCTCTGGCTGCTGATGCCCCGGCTGCAGGACCTCGCCGGACTGGCCGAGCTGCCGGGGGGCGCGATGACGGTCGCGCTGGTCACCACCAGCCTGCTGCTCGGCTTCATCTATGTCCTGCTGCCGCTGGCGTTTGTTCTCTTCTATCGCTCGCCGCATTGCGCCGCCACCTGCCGCGCCCGCGACCCGGGCCCGTCGTGGGTCGACGGCTGCCCGTCCCCGATCGTGTCGCTGGTCGTGGTCTACGCCGCCGGCGCGGCGTCGCTGCTGGTCATGCCGGCGTACAACTTCCTCTTCCCGCTGTTCGGGAGGATCCTCGACGGCTGGGGGGGAGCCGTGGCCTGGCTGCTGGTGCTGGCACTGCTCGTCTATCTGATCGTCGGGACGGCGCGCCGCGACCCGACGGCGTGGACGGTCTCGATGGCGGCGTCGCTGCTGGCAGCCAGTTCGTGGACGGTGACCGCAGCCGTGGTGCCGTGGTCGGCGTGGCTCGACCGGCTGACGCTGCCAGGGCAGCGGTCGCCGCTCGCGGATGTCCTCGGCGAGCCCTCCTCGCTGGTGATGGTGCTCGGGTCGCTGGCCGCGTGGGGTAGCTGGATCGCCTACCTGCTGTACGTGCGTCGCTTCGTCCGTGGCCCACAGAACCCGACCCGCGAGGGCCGATGACGCGCGGGACAGATCCGACCGCGCAGCCGGGGACGATGGCAGGGTGCCTGCGATCGGCGATCGGGCTGGCGGGGTTGGTCGTGCTCGCCCCTTTCGCGATCGCGGTCCGCAGCCTCCGGGCGTGGCGGCGGGGGCCGGGGCTGCGCCTCGAGTGCAGGCGCGGCGAGCTCGCGGTCGGGGACGGTCCACCGCTCGCCCGCATCGACACCACGGCCGATGTGCCATCCGCAGCAGTCGAGGCCTTCCGTCGGCGGCTGACCGAAACCGTCGTTCGGGTGGCCGAGGCCCTGCGCCGGCCCGACGATGTCTACCACCTGCTCGCTCGAGATCCGAGCGCCGAGGAGACCGACGTCCTGCCGGTCGGCCCCCAGATCCAGGAGTTGGCCGAGCGCCTGCACCTCGTGCTCGGGCGCCCTCCGATGGCCGGCCGGACCGCGGTGTGGATGGCGCTGCCGCGCTCCCGCCGAGTGGCGGAGTTCGTGGACCCCTTCGACTACGACCCCGAGGCGGCAGGCGAGCCCGAGCGGCTGCTGGCGGGCTCCGGGATGCGGTGGGGCATGGCGACCGGCTTCGCGCCGGGCGGCCCCTCGGTGGTGTTCCGGATCGTGCTCTACGTTCCTGCCGACGCCACCCCCGCGATTGAGAAGCTCCTCGAGGCGGGGTTGGGGGATGGGCGGTAGGAGGGGCTGTCTCCCCGCCCGCTTCCGCTTCCGCGCCCGGGAGGCGAGGCGAGTGTGAGGAGGGCGCGCCCTGCGGGCGTGCCACCTTTGGCGATTTCGGGGTAACGTCACTCCTGACAACGTGCTTGCGGCCCGAAATCGCCAAAGGTGGCTCCCTCGGGGAGCGCCTCCAGAGAATCGGCGCGAAGCGCTTTCGAGGACGGGGCGAACGAGCGGGAACGGGATCGGGACCAGGAACGGACTCGGGCCCGGGCGCGGAAGCGGGCGCGGGGCTGAGGTCACCGTACTCGCCCCAGCACGCAGCGAGTGAGACGCGCCCTTCCACGGTGATCTCTGTCTTGCCGCGGCGCGGCGGCTGTGGTGCAATTCAGTGACTTCCGGGGCGCACGCCCCGAGGGAAGGGGGCGCGACATGGACGTCGGGCTGCTCAGGGACCGTCGGCCGTTCGAGCATCGCATCGGCCTCACGCCGGGCGGCGTCAAGGCGCTGACCGATCGCGGCCACCGGGTGTACGTGGAGAGCAACGCCGGCCTCGGGGCCGGATTCACCGACGAGAACTACCGCCAGGCCGGCGCTACCATCGTGTTCTCGGAGGAGGAGGCCCTGCTCCGCTCGCAGCTGGTGCTGCGGATCTCGCCGCCGCCGCCCGCGGACTACGACCGCTTCCAGCCCGGCCAGGTTGTGCTGTCCTCCTGGCACCTGGCGCTGGCGCCGGCCGATCGCTTCGCGACCCTGCTCGACCGCAAGATCGCCACCGTCGGCTACGAGATCATCGAGGACGAAGACGGCCGCGCGCCGGTGCTGCAGGCGATGTCCGAGATCGCCGGCCGGCTCGCGGTGACCGTCGGCTCGGGACTGCTGCTCAACGACTTCGGGGGCAAGGGCCTGCTGATGAGCGGTTCGCCGGGGATCCCGCCCGCGTCACTGGTGATCCTCGGCGCCGGCACGCTCGGCCGCGCCGCCGCTGAGACCGCCCGCGGGATCGGCGCTCACGTGGTGGTGCTCGACCGCAGCGTCGACGCGCTGCGGCGGGTGCAGGACCGGGTCGGCTTCGACGTGCCGACGATGATCGCCACGAGGAGCAACCTCGAGAAGGCGCTCGGCTTCGCGGACATCATCCTGTGCGCGGTGGCCGTCCACGGCGAGCGGACGCCGATCCTGGTGACCCGCGGCATGCTCGGCCTGATGAAGCCGCGCTCGGTCATCATGGACCTGTCGATCGACCAGGGCGGCTGCTGCGAGACCTCGCGGCCGACCGACTTCTCCAACCCGACCTACGAGGTCGACGGCATCATCCACTTCTGCGTGCCCAACCTGCCGTCGACCGCTTCCCGGGCATCGACGCGCGCGCTGACCGACGCCATCCTGCCGTTCGTGGAGGAGATCGCCGACCACGGCTTCGACCGGGCGATCGCCGACAACCGCTCGTTGTGCCGCGGCACCTACACCTACGACGGCGCCTGCGTGCGCAAGGGCCTCGCCGAGCACCTGGGCGTGCCGTACCGCGATCCGAGTGGAGGCGCGCCGTGAACTGGGTCGACATCTATCGCCGGCGGGTGACCACCGCCGAGCGCGCGGTCACCGACATCCGGTCCGGCGACCGGGTGTGGGTCCACCCCGGTTGCAACACTCCGGTGCGGCTCATCGAGGCGATGGTGGCGCGCGCGCCCGAGCTCCAGAACGTGGAGGTGGCGCACATCCTGACCGTGGCCTCGGCACCCTACGTGGCGCCGGGCATGGAGGGGCGCTTCCGCCACCGTGCGCTGTTCATGGGCGGCAACGTCCGCGAGGCGGTCAACGCCGGCCGGGCCGACTTCGTGCCGATCCACCTCCACGAGATCCCGAAGCTGATCTCGAGCGGCTTCATGCCGATCGACGTGGCGCTGGTCCACGTCTCGCCGCCGGACGAGCACGGCTTCTGCTCGTTCGGCGTCGGCGTCGACGCCACCAAGGCGGCAGTGGAGAGCGCCCGCACCACGATCGCCCTCGTCAACCAGCAGATGCCGAGGACCCTCGGCGACTCGTTCGTGCACGTGTCCAAGCTGAGCCACGTGGTCGAGGTCGACGAGCCGGTGCTCGAGCTGGCCATGGCCCCGGAGATCTCCGAAGTCGCGCGCCGGATCGGCCGCAACGTGGCCTCGCTGATCCCGGACGGTGCGACCCTCCAGATGGGCATTGGCGAGATCCCGGACGCCGTGCTGATCTACCTGAAGGACAAGAAGCACCTCGGGGTCCACACCGAGATGTTCTCGGACGGCCTGGTCGGGCTGTTCGAGGCCGGGGTCGTGACCAACGAGCGCAAGACCCTGCACCGGGGCAAGATCGTGACCTCGTTCGTGCTCGGGACGCGCAAGGCGTTCTCGTTCGTGGACAACAACCCGTTCATGGAGTTCCACCCCAACGAGTACGTCAACGACCCGTTCATCGTGGCCCAGAACGACAACATGGTGGCGATCAACTCGGCGTTGTCGGTCGACCTGACGGGGCAGGTGTGCGCCGACTCGATCGGCACGTTCGTCTACTCGGGCTTCGGCGGCCAGCTCGACTTCATCCGCGGGGCGGCGCGATCCAAGGGAGGGGTCCCGATCATCGCGTTGCCCTCGACCGCAAAGAACGGCACGCTGTCACGGATCGCCGACACGCTGCTGCCCGGGTCCGGCGTGGTCACCACGCGCGCCGACGTCCACTACGTCGTCACCGAGCACGGCATCGCCAACCTTCACGGCAGGAGCCTGCGCGAGCGCGCGCGGCAGCTGATCGACATCGCGCACCCCGACTTCCGGGAGCAGCTCGAGCGGGCCGCGGCGGCGCGGAAGCTCCTCTGAGAGGGGTGGGACGTACGGGCGACGCGCGACGCCGTCCACGGGTGAGCCATGCCCTGGGATGATTTGGAGGTTGCAACCACGACCGTGCGCTGCGAGCCGTCGGGCCGCGAGGTCGTGGTCGTGCATTCCACCAGCCTGGTCGAGGCGGTTCACCAGGTGGGTCTGCCGCTCGGCCAGTCGTGCGACGGCGCCGTGGTGTGCGGCTTCTGCCGGGTGAGGGTGGTCGAGGGATGGGTCAACCTGTCGCCGCCCGCGGCCCAGGAGGTGGGGCTGCTGCGGATGCTGCACGCGCGGCCCGAGGAGCGGCTGGCCTGCTG
>PQAJ01000037.1 GCA_003105185.1 Holophagae bacterium | reverse complement strand
GACCCGCATCACCTGGCGGATGCGCACCGAGCTCGGCTGGAGCCCGGTCAGCCGGATCTCTGGCCTCGCCTTTGATCGCGCCATCGCCCCCTACCAGGAGCAGGGGCTCGCCAAGCTCAAAGCGCTCGCCGAGAGCCTGCCCCCCGCCGATTGGTCGCAGGTCCAGATCTCCGTCGAGGAGCTCGAGCCCATGGTCATCGCCGTCACCGCCGGCCGCGCCGGGCCTGGTCCCGCCGCTGCTGCCGCGGCCCTGGCCGAAGCCTATGAGCGGGTGGGTGAGTTCTTGAGCCGCAGCCGGATCGCACCCGCGGGCGCGCCGGTCGCCATCACCCGGGAGTGGGATCCCGAGGATGGGTGGGAGTTCTTTGCCGGAATCCCGATTGCTGAGGCTCCCGCTTCCCGGCCGGACCGCGAGTCCCCGGTGCGCATCGGGCAGACCCCGGAGGGCCGCAGCGTGGTCGCCGTTCACTTCGGTCCCCACGCCGGGTTGGAGGCGACCTACGACGCGATCGCAGCCTACATGGCGGTCCACGACCTCGAGGCAGCGGGGCCGCGCTGGGAGCAGTACGTCAACGACCCCGGCACGACGCCGGCTGGCGAGCTGATCACGCGGGTCTGCGTGCCGGTGCGGTAAGGGCGGGGAAGGAGGGGCTGGGGGGTAGGGGTTAGCGCCTCCGCCGCTCGCAACCCCTTCACGATCAGGGCATAGGATCCGGGATCTGGAGCCCCTCCCGATCGCCGCTGCCTCCGTCTTCGTGCCCGTCGGCGTCTCCGTTGTCGTCTCCGAGGTGGGTACGAGGGGCTGCCGATCAGGTGCCTGGGTCATCGAAGGCTGCGGCGAAGAACGCGAGCTCGCACTCCATCGCCCGGCGGTAAAGCCGGTGGACCTCCGGATCGTCCTCGGCGAGCTCGTCGAGCATTGTCTCGAGCGTGCCGGCGAGCTCTTCGGCCTCAGGGCTCGAGTAGGTCTCGATCCACTCGCTGTAGGCGTGATCGCCGCGCCGGGCCACGGCAAGCTCGCGGCCGAGGAAAGCGTACAGGCGCATGCATGGAGTCATCACCGCGATCGTCGGCCCCAACCCGCGCTTCCACGCGACCTCGAGCAGCAGGTCGACGTAGGCCGTGGTGGCCGGGTGCGGCGTCACCGCGCCGAGGTCGAGGCCGAGCGACGCGGCATGGCCGGTGTGCATCTCGAGCTCCTGCAGCACGCCGCCCATCAGGCGGTGGAAGGCGACCGCTGCCGAGTGCCGTCCCTCGCAGCGCGCGGCCGCCAGAGCGTAGGCCCTGAAAAACGCCTCCAGGTAGTAGACGTCCTGCGCAACATAGCGGCCGAAGACCTCGGCGGGCAGGCTGCCGTCGCCGAGCCGGCGAACGAAGGGGTGGTCGAGGCACGCCCTCGCCAGATCCTGGTTCTCCTCCCACAGCCGCAGGTGCAGCGGGTGGCCTTCCATGCCGCCATTATCGCCCACACCGGTCGACAGGGCTCAAGGGCTTGGACGACGGCCGGCTCCCCCTTCCGCGTCCGCATCCGCTGCCATCCTGAGCGAGCCGCCGGTGAGGGCGGCGAGTCGAAGAACCTCCTCAGGCAACGCTGGTCGCCACTCTTCCATCGAGCACGGAAGCGGAGGCGGGAGGCGGGCTCGCACCTCACGCCTACTACCCCATCGAAAAGAATACGACCCGCGCCGGAGCGCGGGTCGCAGAAGCTCCGATGAAACGATGGATCAGAACTCGAGGCGCACGCCGATCTCGTAGCGCCGCGGTTGGTAGTACGAGGTCGGCGCACCGATCGGCATCAGCACCGGCGAGCTGTCGGCGCCGTAGTACTCGTCGTAGTACGGCGCGCTGGGGTCGTCGTCCTGGTAGACCAGCCCGGTCGAGCGCCCGGTCTCGGGATCGGTCTCGGTGGCCTGCCGGAAGGCGGTCGAGTTGAAGGACGCATCCCACTCCTGGCTGAACAGGTTGTAGACGGTCAGGATCCCCTCGAGCTCCATGCCACCGACCTTGAAGCCCTTGGTCACCTGGAGGTCGAGCTGCCACTCGCCCTTGGTCTCCACCGACCCGCGCGGGGTGTGGAAGATGTTGTAGCCCGAGACCCCCCCGGCACCGATGAGAGCAGCGTCGCAGTAGGCCAGGGTCGCGGGATCGATGCCGAGGGCCGCAGCCTGGTCGGCGGTCGAGCGCCTGCCGTAGGCGCCGTTGAACGCCGCGCAGGTCGACTCGATGGTCAGGTTGCCCGGCGAGGACCAGTAGCCGTCGTAGCCGATCGTGAAACGGTAGGGCAGCAGGAAGTAGCCGTTGAGCTTCACCCGGTGGTCGCGCTGATCGCTCAGATACCCGTAGGTGTTGAAGAAGTTCAGCGGGAAGAAGTCACCTTCGGGGTAGTGGTACCACCGCGGCCCGGTCTCGTTGTTGCCCTTGGACTCGGCATAGGTGTAGCTGGCGACCATCTGGCCCCAGCTCCTGCGCGCCTCGAGCTTGACGATCCCGGCCTCGTAGGTGCGTTCCCAGGTCGGCATGTTGACGACCAGGTAGCGCTGGCAGTTCTCGATCGTGGACCAGGTCGAAGGATCGTCGAAGCTCGGGAACTCACCCTGACCGTAGGCCCAGGTGTTGCCCATGCAGGTGTCATCAATCAGGGATTCGCCGGACTTGTTGACGTAGGTGAGCTCGAGCGCCATCTGGGGCGCGAGCTGGGTCTCGTAGGCCAGGATCAACTGGTCCGAGTAGGGCGACTTGAGCTGGCCGAGTCCGGCCTCATCCAGCGTCAGGGAGGGCTCCGACGTGCTCTCGCTGCGGTTGTTGATGAGGGTGTACTCGGTGCCCTCCCAGTCGGTCCAGTTGAAGGCCAGCGCTTGGAGGCTGGCCGGCAAGTCCTCGACCGTGCACCAGTTGCCGCGCGAGGCGTTGCAGAAGTACTCCAGCGTTCCATACTGGGCGTAGATCTCGGTCACCACTCCAGAGGCCATGCTGGCGATGTTGAGAGTAGTGGGGTCCATGAAGCGTCCTGCCGAGGCGCGGATGACGTGCCTGCCGTTGCCGGTGACGTCCCAGGCTGCGCCCAACCGCGGCTGCCAGCGCTCCATGTTGGCGATCTCCGTGTCGAGGGCGTTGTACATCAGGGTCTTGTCGAGACGGACGCCCGGCTTCAAGGTCAAGTTCGGGTGGACCCGCCAGCTGTCCTGCACGAAAAAGGTGTACAGCGTGCCGGAGGTTTCAACCGGATTCTTGACCGTCTCCTCCGGGATCTTGATCTCGACGTAGTTGTTGAAGAAGCCGTCGCCGTTGAGGTCGACCGGCGTCCACGTCGAGCTGATGTTGCCGTCGTTGTCGTAGAAAATGCCGCCGCCGTTGTAGTAGTAACCGTCGCTGAAGCCCATGTCCGTGTACTCGAGGCCACCCTTGAACTCGTGCGAGCCCAGCAGGTCATCCTCGAAAAACGAGGCATTGACCCGCAGCTCGTCGCGCGGGCGCTCGCTGTCGGTGACCCCAGGGTAGGCGTTGTACCAGAGCAGAGTGCTCTCGTTGTAGTGCGCAGGAACGGTGTCCGGAGCATCAGTCGAAAACACCTCGATGGTGCTCGAATAGGTTCCGGCCTGAACGTTGAGCAGCCACGACTCGGACAGCACCGAGTTGAGCTCGAACTGCCAGAGGTCCGTGTTCTGCTCCTGGGTCCCCTTGGCCGACTCGGTGTAGCTGATGCCGGCATTGACACCCGGGATCTTGGCCGGGGTGGTCGAGTACTTGCCGACCAGCCGGTTGGCATCGCTGACCTGCCAGGTCAGCTTGGCGAGGCCTTGCCAGCCCTCCCACTCCCTCGAGAAGTACCACGTCGGCTGGTCGCGCATGGTGAGGATGTACTGGAGCGAGGTGAAGAACCACAGCTTGTCGCGCAGGATCGGGCCGCCCAGCGCGCCCGAGTACTGCTCGTTCGAGGAGTCTTGGGCGTTCTTGTCGAAGTGGTCCCCGTTCTCGTTCATGCTCTGGTCGCGGTAGCGCAGGTCCAGCGAGCCCGAGAACTCGTTGCCGCCAGACTTCGTCACCAGGTTGACGATGCCGCCGGTCGCCTGGCCGAACTCCGCCTCAAAGCCGCCGGTCTGGAAGTTCATCTCCTCGATCGAGTCCATGTTGAACATCGTGGTCCAGGTGCCGGTCACCGTGTCGGTGGTGTTCATGCCGTCGACCAGGTAGGCGTTCTCACCCTCGGTCGAGCCGAACACGTTCGGGTTCGAGCCGCCGGTCACGCCGGCCGCCTGGCCCAGCACCGACTGATAGGACCGGTTGGCCGTACCCACCGTCGCCTTCTGCAGGTAGTCCTCGTCCCACACCTGGCGGGCGTTGACCTGCGAGGTGTCGACCACCGGCACCTCGGCCAGCACCTCGATCTCGCTGGCAAAGGTCTCCGGGACCATCCGGAAGGTCACCGTGGCGGTCGTGTCGACCTGGACCCGCAGCTCGCCGGCCGCCGGCCGAAAGCCGGGGAGGACCGCCTCCACGGTGTAGGCCCCTGGCGGCAGCAGGTTGAAGGCGAACTCGCCCTCGGCCCCGGAGATCGCGGCCTGCGGCCCGCCGATCAGCTGCGCCGACGAGATCTGGACGGTGACCCCGGGCAGCGCCGCCCCATTGTTGTCCAGGACTTGCCCAGCCAGCCGCCCGGTGTTCGCGGCAAAAGCGGCGGACACGCACAGCAGGGCGACACCCAAGCTCACGAGCACGCGTCGAGTCATGACTCCTCCTCGCGAAGCGGCGCCGAAAACCCTGCAGGTCCCGGCCCGCGAATGGAATTCCGCGCGCAGTATAACCCGTGGCATGCGCGAAGCGTGGGCCCGTACCCCGATCGCCGCGGACAGGGGCTCGGGCCTGGGGTTGGGAGCTGAGGGTCGGCTCCCCCACCCGCTTCCACTTCCGCCGTCCTCCTGAGCACCCCCAGGGCCCCGGGGGCCGACAAGAGACGTGAATAACTTGGGTGTCGAGTGGCGCCGGTGCTTCTACTCTGCGTGTGGCAGCGATGGCCGGAGCTCGAGTGGTGCCTTGTGCCCGACCCTGAGCATGGTCTGGGGAGAGTGCGACAACGGCACTGGTGGCAGGCTCGCGGCCTGCGGAGTCGACACGGTGGCGATGGAGTCCACGGGCGTGTACTGGATTCCGCCGTACGAGGTGCTCGAAAGCAGGGGTTTCCAGGTCATCCTGGTGGATCCGAGCAAGCTGAAGCGGGCGCCGGGGCGCAAGACCGACGTCAAGGACTGCCAGTGGCTCCAGGAGCTGCACACCTACGGGCTGCTGTCAGGCGCCTTCAGGCCCGACGACGACATCTGCCGGCTCCGCGGCCCGGTCCGCCAGCGAGAGACCCTGATCAAGCAGTCATCGCTGCACATTCAGCAGATCCAGAAAGCCCTCACCCAGATGAACGTCAAGCTCCGGGAGGTGGTCCGCGAGGTCACCGGCGTGACTGGTATGCGGATTGTGCGGGCGATCCTCGACGGCGAACGCGACCCCGCACAACTCGCATCCCACAGAGATCGCCGGTGCAAGAACGATACGGCGACGCTCACCAAGGCTCTCGACGGAAACTGGAGGGACGAGCACCTGTTTGCATTGCGCCAGTCGGTCCAACTGCTCGACTACTGTGACCAGCTGATCGCCGACTGCGATCAGGAGATTGACAAGGTGCTCGCGAACTACGACGAAATCCCGGGCACCCCAACCGTCGCTCCCGCCGCCCCCCTCAACCGCCGCCGGCACGAGGCCCACTTCGACCTCCACAGCGCCCTCATCCGCATCACCGGCAGCGACCTCACCAAAATCGAAGGCATCCAATCCCTGACCGCTTTGAAGATCGTCAGCGAAATCGGCACTGACATGACGAAATGGCCCAGCGCCAAACACTTCGCCTCCTGGCTCTGCCTCTGCCCAGGAAACAAGATCACCGGCGGACGTCGCCTCAGCGGTCGCACCACGCCCTCCGCCAACCGCGTCGCCACCGCCCTGCGCATCGCCGCTCAAACCCTCTGGCGA
>PQAJ01000036.1 GCA_003105185.1 Holophagae bacterium | reverse complement strand
GCGCGCCGGCGCAGCTCACCGGCGACCTCCGGTTCGAGGGCGCGGCCGATTGCGGTCGCCAGCGCGGCAGGGTTGCCAGGCGGTGTGAACAGCGCGGCGTCGCCGCCCGCCTCGCGCAGGGCCGGGATGTCCGAGGCGACCGCCGGCGCGCCGCAGCTGATCGCCTCGGCGAGGGGCAGGCCGAAGCCCTCGGCCTCGGAGGCGAGCACGAAGGCCTCGGCGTGGCGCAGCAGCTCGCGCGCCTGCTCGCGCGTGACGTAGCCGGGAAGGTGGATGTGGCGGCGCGCCGGCGAGGCCTCGATGGCTGCCATGATCGGAGCGGTGCCCCAGCCGGGGGCGCCGGCGATCACCAGCTCTGGCGGATCCGCGAGCCGGCTGCGCAGCGACTCGAACGCCCGCACCAGGTCGCTGATCCCCTTCCGGGGCTCCAGCGTTCCCAGGTGGAGCAGGTAGCGCCGGCCGCTCGCGAACCGGTTGCGCGTCGCCGAGCCATCGTCGCCGGCGGCGGGCGGCGAGAAGAAGCCGTCGACGCCGTACGAGATGCGCGCCAGCTTGGTCCGCACGAACGGCAGCTGCTCGAGGAGCGCGGCCTCGGTGGCGGCCGAGCCGGCGACCACGACCACCGCGCGCTCCAGGGACTCCTCGAGATAGGCGTTGAAGCAGAAGCGGTTGGCCAGGGTGTGGTGATGGGGGTGGGTGCGCGGCGTGATGTCATGCACCATCGCGACCGCGGGCACCGGACAGCGGCGCGGCACCACCGCGAGCGAGGCGATGAACACATCGGCCCCGCAGCGGGCGAGCTCGTGAGGCAAGAGGGTGTGCAGCCAGAGCGTGCCCGGGATCGGCGGCCGCGGCGGCGGCAGCTGTCGCACGCCGGCGACCCGCAGCGTCTCGGGCAGCTCGAACGGCTTCGACGCGGCCAGGCTGATGTTCCGGCCGTGGCGCGCGAGCCCGGCCGCGACCTCGGTCAGCCAGGTGGCGACCCCGGTGCGGCGGCCGACCAGGGAGCGGGCGTCACACGCGATATTCATCGTCGGTACGGGCGGCGCGGCCGCCCGCCTGGAGGAGAGCCGCGCTGGTGGCGGCCGCCGCACGGTCCCACGAGAACCGAGCGGCGCGCTCGAGGCCGGCCCGGACGACGCGCTCGCGGAGCTCGGGATCGGCGAGCAGGCTCGTGATGCCCGCCGCGATGTCCTGGGGGCGCGCGGGGTCGACGTAGACCGCCGCCGGCCCGGCAACCTCCGCCATCGCCGACCTGCCGGAGGTGATGACCGGCGTGCCGCAGGCCATGGCCTCGAGCAGCGGCAGCCCGAAGCCCTCGATCCACGACGGGAAGAGCAGCGCGTCGGCGCCCCGGTAGAGCCCGGGGAGGTCGCCGCGCTCCACGTAGTCGAGGTGCACGATGCGGCCGCGCACCGGCGACTCGGCGAGCGCTTGGCGGATCGCGTCGGTGCGCCACCCCCAGCGGCCGACCAGCACGAGGTGGCCGCGGTAGCCCGACTGCGCCACCAGCTCGAAGGCCCTGAGCACCCCCTCCACGTTCTTGCGCGGCTCGATCGTGGAGACGAACAGCAGATACGGCGCCGGCAGCGCGGGGCCGGCGCCGGCGGTCGGCTGCGGCCGTGCGAACTCGGGGTCGAGGCCCTCGTGGATGGTGTGGATCCGGCGCCGGTTGACCGCCAGGCGCTCGACGAGCTCGCCCGCGGTGGCGTCGGAGACCGCGATCAGCCGGTCGGCCCGGAACAGGGTTGTCGGGAGGTGAGTGCGGAGCAGCCGCAGAGTGTCGGGCGCCACCGTCTCCGGCATTGCCGCGAAGGCGAGGTCGTGGACCGTGGCCACCATGGCGCGGCCGAAGGGGAGTTGGCGTCCCGGCATGAAGAAGTTGGGCGCCCACAGCACGTCGTTGCCGTCGAGCACCCGCAGCACCGGCTCGACAACCGTGCGGAGCGCGGCCAGCGTCGGCCCGACCGGAAGCGCCAGGTCGGCGGGCAGGTGGTGGGCGCGCAGCCGCTGCTTGCGGCGGCCCGGGGTGTCCGGCGCCTGCGGCTCCTGCGGCGCCAGGAAGGTGTGGGCGTAGAGGTTGAAGACGAGGCCGTCGTCGCGGCGGTCGAGGGCCTCGAGCAGGTTCCACTCGTACCACCCGACCCCGGTCTTGCGCTCGGTGAATGGGAAGACGTCGACCCCGACCACCAGTTCGCCTTCGCCCTCGGCGAGCCGGTGATGGAAGCGTAGCCAGCGGGTCCGGAAGGTCCCGGCGAGGTCGCGCAGCACGTGACCGAAGAAGCGCAGCGTCGAGCGCAGGGAGCGCACCATGGCGAGGCCATGGTAGCTCAGGTGCTCCGGCGATCGGGCACAGCAGCTCGTTGCCCGTTTCCGTGCCCGTGCCCGTCTCAGTGTCCGGGTGACGTCGAGCGACGCGGTTGGTCCCCTCGGAGACGGAGAGGTGTGGGATGTTGGCCGGAGTGGCGCCACTGGATTACCATTCGATCATGAGCGACATCCTTCTCGAACGACGCGATGGGCCGGTCCTCGTCCTCACCCTCAACGATCCGGAGCGGGCCAACCCGCTGTCGGCGGCGCTCGCGGACCGCCTCTACCGCGCGCTGGCCGCTGCGGCTGAAGATCGCGAGGTGAGAGCGGTGGTACTCACCGGGGCCGGCCGCCACTTCTCGGCCGGCGCCGACCTGGCGGCCCTCGAGCGGCTCGCGGAGGGCGGCACCGAGGCCGACAACCGCGAGGACTCGGAGCGGCTGGAGCGGCTCTACGCCGAGCTGCTCGACCACCCCAAGCTGACGGTGGCGGCGGTCCATGGCGCGGCGATCGGCGGCGGCTGCGGCCTGGCCACGGCCTGCGACCTCGTGATCGCCGAGCGCAGCGCGCGCTTCGGCTACACGGAGATCACGATCGGCTTCATCCCGGCCCTGGTGTCGACCTTCCTCACCCGCCGGGTCTCCGGCAGCGTGGCGCGCCGCCTGCTGCTCGACCCCGGCCTGGTGGACGGCGCGCGGGCGGTCGAGCTGGGGCTCGCGGACGAGCTGGTGGACGACGGCGCTGCGATCGAGGACGCCATCGCGCGCGCCCGGTCGATCGCGCGCAAGAGCTCGGCGGCAGCCCTCACCGCAACCAAGAAGTTGCTCAACCTGAGCGTCGGCATGGGCTGGCGGGACGCGCTGATGGCGGCGTCGCGGGCCAACGTCCAGCAGCGGCGGCACCCGGACTGCCGGCACGGCGTGCGCACCTTCCTGGCGACCAAGTCGACCCCGGACTGGCTTGCGCAGGGCGACGACCGACCGAAGTCAATGGTCGACGAAGAGGATCCAGGATCTGGGGGATAGGATCTCGGGGTCATCCCCCCGCCCGCTTCCGCTTCCGCGCCCGCTCTCGCCACGGCGACTTGTGACGGCGTACCCCATCGAGTGAAGCCGCAAGCCAAAGGGGGGGCCGGATCCGCGTCCGCGCGCCCGCCCGACCACGATCCTTGGGTATCGCCCCTCGGCCCTGCGCGTTCCCGCTCCCGTTCCCATCCCCGTTTCCGAGATGGCCTTCCTGCGCTGGGAGCGCGCCTCCTTCGAACGACCGGTTGTTGCCGCGGTGCGGCGAAGTTACAATTCCCGGCTGTGACCACCCGACGGGCACACCCTCGCCGGGCCGAGGAGATCGCCAGCGCCGTCACTCACGGTCTCGGCGCCGCTGCCTCGATTGCCGGGCTGGCCGTGCTCGTCGTGGCCGCTGCAACCCGCGGCGACGCGTGGCATGTGGTGAGCGTCAGCATCTTCGGGGCTTCCCTGGTCCTGCTCTACGCCGCATCCACCCTCTACCACGGCCTGCCGCTGGGCCGGGCGAAGGCGGTCTTCCGCGTGCTCGATCACAGCGCCATCTACCTGCTCATCGCCGGCACCTACACGCCGTTCGCCCTGGTCAGCCTGCGTGGTCCGTGGGGCTGGTCACTGTTCGGCGTCATCTGGGGCTGTGCCGTGGCCGGGATCGTCCTCAGGACGACGTTCGGAGTGCGCTGGCGGGTCGCGCTGGTCGTCCTCTATGTGGCGATGGGCTGGGCAGGGATTGTCGCGGTCCGGCCGATGCTCGCCGCGATGCCCGGCCGCGGCCTCGCCCTGGTGGCCCTGGGAGGCCTCGCCTACACCTTCGGGCTGGTGTTCTACGGCTGGCGCCGGCTGCCCTACCACCACCCGGTGTGGCACCTGTTCGTGCTCGCGGGCAGCGCCCTGCACTACTTCGCAGTGCTGCTCTACGTGGTGCCCCGAAACGCGTGAGCCGCGAGCCTGCTCAGCTCCGACCCGTCCGCCAGTCAAACTCGGGCGCCACGAGCCGCCAGCCGCCGCCGCGGATCGCGACTGCAGCCACCGCCGGGCCGGGCAGGCGAGCGCCGAGCAGCGTCCACTCCCCGGCCGCAACGGGAACGCCTGCGACTCGAAGCAGCGCGGGTCGCTCCGGATCGACCTCGACCGAGGCCAGCGCGATCGCGATTCCGCTGCCGACCGCCTTGAGGTAGGCCTCCTTGAACGTCCACAGCTTGAGCGCGGCGTGTCCGCGCTCCGCTTCGGGTGCCGCTTCAAGCCACTGCTGCTCGAACGGAGCGAAGAACCTGGCGGCGAAGCGTTCGGCGCGCGGGAAGGGACGCAGCGCTTCGACGTCGACTCCGAGCTCGCGGCTCGCCAGCGCCACCACCGCGAGGTCGCCGGAGTGCGCCAGGTTGAAGTGCGGCGCGCTGGCGGTCGGGTCGGCCAGCTCCGGCTTGCCGCGGGGACCGGCCGTGAACGTGAGCCGCTGCGGCGGGATGCCGGTGCGCTCGGCGAGCAGGCAGCGCAGCATGGCGTGCGCCGCCACGAAGCGCTGCCGCCCCGCTTCAACCCGGAAGCGGTCGGCACGGCACCGCTCGTCGGCGTCGAGCAGGTCGAGGAGGGCGGGCAGGTGCGGCTGCGCCGCCGGCACCGAGCCCCACCACAGCTCGACGGCTAGCTGAGCCGGCGCCGGGTCGGACATGGTCGGATCGTAGCAGAGGGGCGTGCCGTGAATCGGGCACGGGCACGGAGACGGATACACAGATGAGCGAGGCTGCTACCCTGGCAGCCGTGGACGGCTACCCATTCGCGTGTTCGATCCAGGTCCGCTGGCGCGACGTCGACGCCCTCGGCCACGTCAACAACGCCGTGATCGTGACCTACCTGGAGACCGCCCGCGCCGAGCTCTGGCGGGAGCGGTTCGGCGGCGGCACGGCGATCCCGTTCATGGTCGCCCACCTCGAGGCCGACTACCGCCGGCAGATCGCGCTCGATGACCGGGTGTGGGTCGGGGTGCGGGTCAGCGGCCTGCGCGGCGCCCGCTACTGCTTCGAGTACCGGGTCGAGGCCAACGGCGAGCTGGCCGCCGAGGCGGTGACGGTGATGGCCCACGTGCGGCCCGGCGAGCGCCGCCCCTCGCGCATCCCCGACGATCTCCGCGCCCGGCTCTCCCTGCTCACGCTGCCCGCCGACGCGCGGTGACCCAGGGGTCGGGATCGCCTGGCCCGAAGCGTGTGCCTCACTCGAGATCGAGCCAGGCAAACCAGATCGGATGGTTGTCCTTGTACCAGCGCAGCACGTCCTGGATGAGCCGTTTCTTGTCCGGCGGCAGCACGGCGTCGTCGACCTTCTCGAAGTGGACCCGCATGCGGTCGTCGGCCGCGTACTCGATGGCCTCCGAGGCCAGGGTCTGCAGCTCGTTGCGGATGCGGCCGGAGTCGGAGATCTTGACCGCGCGGGAGCGGTAGTCCTGGCCGGCGTAGAAGCGGTCGAGCAGGGGCGAAAACACCATCCGCATCTCGTCGATCGGGTCCATCAGGCGCAGCGACAGCGTGACCTGGAGCATGCCCTTGCGGGTGGCGGCGCGGCTGGTGACGCGCCAGACCTCGTCCGAGACCCGCTCGACACCGGGCGCGCCGGTGTAGGGGTCGGGCAGCATGAAGCCGGCGAGCGCCAGCACCTGCCACTCCTTCTCCGGGAAGAAGTCGTCGGCGAGGATCGTCCGCCGCCTCAATGGCATCAGCGCCCTCGCCGCCTCGCGCAGGATCTGCCGGTACTCGCTCACCTGCGCCTCGCCGAGCTTCGTGCCGAGGACGTCGGCGAGCCGGGCCGGGAAGTCGGCGGCGTCGGGGTCGAGCCGCATGACGTGGCGCTCGCGCTCGTAGGAGACCTTGAACTTGGACGAGAACACACACATCGAGGTCTGGGTCCCGAGGACCGGGTCGAGGCTCGCCGCCTGCATCGCCTCGGCGGTGGCGGCATAGCCGTCACACAGGAAGAGGTGCTGCTGCCCGTTCTCGTCGAGGAACGGCCCGACGCAGAACGCCGGCGCGTAGGTGCCGGACTCGGTGAACGCGGGCAGACCGGTCTGCGGCACGGTCCAGCCGTCCTCGACCAGGTGGACCCCGAGCTCACGCCAGTCGTTCCACAGGGTGCCCAGCCGGTGCTCCCGCGACGGCCCGCCCAGGGTCCAGACGTGGACATTGGCGCGGGCGATCCCGGGGAAGGCGGACTCGATGGCGTCCATCACCAGCGGCCGCGGGGTCAGGAAGTCGATCAGGGTCGACCGCTCGGCGGCCCTCTCGACCACCACCGCGGGCAGCACCAGGGTGCCCATGTAGCCCTCGTAGGGCTCCGCGATCTTGAGCGGCTGGTCGAAGAGGTGGAGCACGGTCATCGGGCCGGTGGCGCTGCCCTTGGCGAAGCGCGAGGTGTTCTCGAGGGTGTCGACCGCGGCGCCCCAGACGGTGATCCCCGCCGCCTCCACCTCACGGTAGAAGGTGCTCCAGTCGTAGCCCGGGTCGTTGACCAGGCGGTGGACGCGCCGGTCGAGGAAGCGCGCCACCTGCGGCCGCGCGTAGACGCGGCCGAAGCCGAGCAGCGGATTCGATCCCATTTCCGGGGTCTCGCCGGCCTTCGGCATCAACCCCTCGCCGAGGTTGACCATTACGGCGTGGTTCTCGGGCAAGCTGCGCGTCAGGTACCAGAGGGCCTCCGAGAGGGCGTAGGCCGAGACCGCATCGGCGTCCTTCTTGACGCGGTTGATGCCGGCCTTGTCGAGGCCGACGGCCTCGCCCCAGCGGCCGAACAGCCGGGTGCCGAGCGCGGTCACAGCGACCGCCATCACGAAGGCCCGGTCCAGCGAGTCGCCGGCGAACGAGAATCCGTCCCGGCGACCGCCCTGGATCCACTCCTCGTCGACATCCTCGAGCCAGAGGTGGAAGCGGCCGAGAATGGCCCGCGTGTCGAACGCCCACTGCGCGATCCGGTTGCGTCGCCTGCTGTCCATCGTCCCCCCTCGGCGTGTCCTTCAGGCCGCGACGTGATCGTCGGGTTCTCGCCAACTCTGACACGTCACGGGCCTGTTCTCAAGACAGCCGGCGGTCAC
>PQAJ01000035.1 GCA_003105185.1 Holophagae bacterium | reverse complement strand
CCACAAGAATGGATGGGGGCAGGCAGGATGCCTACCCCACAAGAGTGGATGGGGCAGGCAAGATGCCTACCCCACAAGGATGGTCAGCGGGCGGTGATCTCCAGGTCCGACACGGCCGCGGCAGCGGCAGCGACCGCGGCGTCGAAGGCTCCCGGGCTGCCGATGCGGTGAGGACCGAGCCTGCTGGACAGGATCTCGCGCGCTGCCTCTTCCGACATTGAAACCCGCACCACGTCGCCGTGGACGTTGATCGACGCGTCGTCGAGCAGTTGCCCCGCCACGGCGCGCAGCGGCGCCTGGGCATCGGTGACCGAGGCCAGGTGCCCGCGGAGGACCGCAGCGACCTCGTCGCCGATGGCTTTCTCGAGCCGCTCCCCGAGCCGCTCCATCTCCTCGTGCAGCGGCTCCAGCTCTTGGTGGATCGCGTCCATCTGGTCGTGGAAGGGCTCCATCCCGGCGTGCACACGTTCGAGCTCCTGTTGCTGCGGCTCGAGCTGCTCGTGGAAAGCTCCGAGCTTCTCGTGGACCGGCTCCATCTCACGCTGGATGGCCTCGATCTGCTCGAGCTGCGGAGCCATCGCTGCCTCGAGCCGCTCCAGCTCCTCCTGCAGCGGCTCGAGCTGCTCGCGAATCTGGCGTTCGACCTCCTCAAGCGGGCCGTCGTCGATGTGGAGCTCGATCCCCTCGAGGCGTTCCTCGATGGCTTCCATCTCGGCCTCGACCGGCGCCGTGTCGAGCTCAATGGCCTCGATGCGCTCGAGGTAGGGCTGCAGCTCGGCCTCGATGTCGGCGATCGCCCCGTCGTCGATAGCGTCCGCGATTGAGGAGATCTCCTCGAGGGTGGGCGCCATCTCGGCCTCGATGGCCTCGATCTGGTCGAGCTGCGGCTGCATGCGCTCCTCGACGGCCTTCATCTCGGCGAGGATCTCGGCGAGGTCAGGCGCCGCGGGCGGCGCAGGGGTCACCGCAGGAGCCTGGGGTGACGGGGGAGTCTCGGGCGAGACCGGCGTCACGGTCGGCACGACGGCCGCGAGCGCCGGGACGAGGGCACCGACAAGGACTGCAGCAGGAATCAGCACCCGCCGGCCGAGACGGCGACGGGTCGTGGCTTTGAGAATGCTCATGATGCGTTCCTCCAGGTGGCAGGCGCGCGCCATCTCCAGTCCGGCGATAGCGGGCGCTGGATGCCGGGCGATCGCGCGGGCGATGCCCAGCAGGTGGCAGGCATAGACGCTCGGTCGGGTCCCCAGCGCGACCACCTCCTCGTCGCAGGCGAGCTCCTGCTCGAGGTCGAGGCGCCGCACCGCCCACCAGGCGAGTGGGTTGAACCAGTAACAGGCTCGGGCCAGCCGGGCGACCAGGCGCAGCGGCCAGTCGAGCCGCGATACGTGGACGAGCTCGTGCAGCAGCACCGCCTCCCGGCGCTCGGGCTGCCAGGTGTCGGCGCTCGTCGGCAGGATGATTGTCGGCCGAAGGACGCCGACCGTGGCCGGGATCTCGATCTGGTGGCTGATCACCATCCGAACGGCGCGCCGCAGGCCAACGCGTCGCCGGGCCCGGGCGAGGTCGGCGAGCCACGCCGGATCCGCGGTGGGACTCGCGTGACGGATCAGCCGCCGCGTGCACCACAGGGCGATGCCGAGGCGAGCCAGCGCGATTCCAGTGCCGGCTGCCCAGCCCAGGAGCATCAGGGTCGGCCAGCGAGGGCTCGCGTTGGCAAGGACGGTCGGTTGGGGCATTGGCGCTTCGCGCCCCGAGAATTCGTCGAGGGCAGGCGCCGCCTCGGCCGCTTCGATGGCAGTGGCGACCGGGGCCCCGGTGATGGGCAGCAGCTCCATTCCGAGTCGGGGAAGCACGGGCAGCTCGAGGCGGGGGAGGACCGGCGTCACCAGCGGGATGAGCAGGGTGCCGCCGAGCGCCGTGGCCCAGACGACCACCCGCAGCCGCGCCGGCTTGCGTTGCAGCATTGCTGCGCCGGCTGCCGCGGCTGCCAGCAGGAGCAGTGCCTTGAAAGACCCGAGGACGAGGACGCCGAGCGGGGCCATCAGCGGCCCTCCCGGCGCGCCTCGGCGATGCGGTCGGCGAGCCGGCGCAGCGCCTCCTCGTCGAGCTCCTCGACGCCGAGGTCGAGCAGCGCGGTCATCGCGCCCTCGGCCGATCCGTCGAAGAAGGTCCGGACCACGCGCCGCAGGGCGGACTCGCTTGCCTCCTCACGCGGCACGGTCGGGATGAACACGTAACGGGGGCCGTCCTGCTCGTGACGGAGGTGCCCCTTGTCCTCCAGGATCCGGAGCATCGCCCGCACCGCCGAGTAGGACGGCGGGTCGGGCAGCCGCTCTCGGACCTCGGCAGCGGTGGCGCGGCCGAGCTCATACAGGACGTCCATGATCTGGCGCTCGCGCCGGCTCAGCTCGTTGGGCTCAGGCGTCATGTCACCTCCCGGCGCTTGGTGTCGATGGCCATCGACGATGATGCTAGAAAATTAGCATCATGCTAAGAATTTAGCCCTCGGATCGGATTTGTCAAGGCCCTTCACGGAGAAATTTACGAAACGCGGCTCGCCGAGGTTCAGTGTTGTGGGGTAGGCATCTTGCCTGCCTTGTGATGCAGCCAGGATGTGGCAGCCTGGAAACCTACCCCACAAGCTACTCGACGAAGGAGGACCACTCGGTGAGGTCGCCGTGATCCAGGTTGGACCGGAAGACCAGGTAGTCGCCGAGCCGGAAGGTCTGGATCTCGCTCGCGTCGACCGTGGCCTGGACCACGCCGCCGGTGGTCGGGGCCCCGCCGGTGTCAGTCTCGATGAGCGAGCTCCGCCACGCCTTGAGGATCCCCATGTCGGAGCCGTCGATCTCGACCACGGTGGGTGCGCCGCCGAGCTCCCACAGCCGAACCACATAGCCCTGCCACAGGTCCTCGGCCGGCTTGAAGGCGGTGACCACGACGTTGCCGGCGTCGACCGTGAGCAGGCCGGCGGAGGGCGCGCTCAGAGGTCCCTCCTGGTTGCGCGGCAGCGCGATGACATGGAGGGGGTTCTGGTGGGCGAGCGCAGTGCGCATAGCATCGGCAGCGTCGAACCCGTCGGCGACACCGCGCAGGGCGAAGCGGTTGAGGAAGAAGCTGTCGCCGCCCTGGTCGGGAGTGCCGGCGCCAGGACCCTGCTCCATCACGACCACGTGCACCGTGTCGCCGGTGAGGTCAAAGCTCGAGTCGGTGCTGTCGTTGAGCTTCATCGCGTAGGCGTCCCAGTTCGACAGCACGAGGTGGTAGTCGGGCCGGCCGAAGGCCACGAAGTGGTTGAGGGTCATCCGGCTCGCACGCGTGCCGGGCAGGAAGTCGCCGCCCTGGGTGACCAGTCCGGGCCTCGCGATCGCGCCGACCTCCTCGAAGCGAATCTGCGCGCCCGGGAGGTTGGCGTGGAAGCTGTAGGTGCGGAACCCGGACACGTTCTGGGTGATCGTGTTCTCGATGTCGATCCGGTCGACCTCGGCGTAAAGAGTGACGCGCACGGTCCGGCTCGGGTCGGCGAGGCCGACCCGGAGGGTGGCCGACACTGGGCCGACGTTCTCGGCAGCCACCGACTGGATGGATCCCGCGCCGAAGTCGTCGAGACCGCTCGCTCCGGCGAGTTGGACGTCCGGCGCCGGCGCCTTGTGCACAGCCTCGGCGATCTGCCCGCGGTCGCCGAGGCGAACCCGGTAGAGCCCGCTCTCGATAGTGCGGGTCCCCGGCGTCACGGTCGCCGCGGGCGGGAACGAACCCGGAGTTCCGGGCTCGTAGGCAAAGACCTTGTAGCCGAGTGATGGCACGTTCCGTGCGATGAGCTGCAGGAAGCGCGCGCCGCCCCGCTCCACGACCTGGGCCGGCACCTCGAGACCAGTCACGACGTCGGTCACGATGTAGGGACCGGGATCGGCGACCTCGACCTCGGCGACGTCGGTCCGGGTGAAGCCGAGCGGGTTGAAGACCGCCAGCCGGTCCTCGCTGGGTGTTGAAAACAGCGTCGAGACGGCTGCATCCGCGGCTTCGACCGCGTCGTCCACCGCATTGACGACGTCCGATGCCCACTCCTCCTTGTCGTCCTGCATCTGCTGGAGGCTCGGCCCGCTTCCCGCGACGCTCCAGCCGTGCTCGAAGTACTTCCACGCCGAGAACAGCCCCTGCTCGAGGCCGGCGCGGACCGGCGGCCAGAAGTCGGGGTCGTGGCGCTGCGCCCACACCGCCAGCGCCTCGGCGGTGCGCATCCGCTCGAAGGCGCGGCGCGCGCGCGACGTGCGCTCCGCGAGCGAGGCCGGCCACATGTCCCAGTCGGAGCCCCATCCGCCGCGCAGGGTGGCGAGCCCGTCCGCCGCGCCGCTCGACAGCAGGGCCTCGAAGAAGTCGACGCCGTTGGACACGATCGCGGTGTTGCCGGTGCCGAGGTCGTTGTAGGCCCGCGCGCTGTCGACGAAGGCGGTGGTCTGGTAACCCACGTCGTCCCAGCCCGCATCGAACAGGCCGGTGACGGGGATGCCCGGCATCCGGGTCTGGGTGCGCGTGATGTTGAGGTCGATCCTGGCCGGGTCGTTCAGATTCAGCCTCGCCTCCGAGTAGCCGCCCCAGTCCCGGTTGTCGCCGATCAGGTTGTACCACTTGACCAGCAGCTCCTTGCCGTCCGGGCCCTGCCACCAGAACAGCTCGTCGTCGTTGCGCAGCGGCGCCGACTGCACGCAGTTGCAGATGCCCTTCCAGCTGAAACGCACGTCGCTGCCGCCCCAGATGCTGGCGAGCCCCCAGGGCATGGTCGCGTTCTCGCGGTACTCGGCGAGCGGAAACCCGAGGCCGAACTCGCGTGCGATGCGGCCGGGATAATAGCCGGCGCGGATCGCCGCCTCGGTGGGCAGGGCGCCGTACAGGGTGACGAAGGGGTTGAGCGGGATCGTGATGTGGCCGGAGCGGATCGCGTCGAGCAGCTGCTGGAACTGGGCGGGCGAGCGGTTCTCGTGGTAGAGGTGCAACCACCACCAGCAGTCCGGCACGTAACGGGACTGCTCCTCGGGCGGGTTGCCCGCGGTGGCCGCGATCTGCAGCAGGTAGTAGTCGAGGTCGGCGAGCATCGTTGCTTCGTACTCGGCCGCGGGCGCGTTCCAGTTGTAGTCGGTGTGGTTGCTGTTCATGAGGTAGACGTCGTGGCCGACGGCCGGGCCTGACGCCAGGAGAGCCACGGCCGCGGCGAGCGGGACGAGCGTTCCCCGAGAAGCGGCTCGTAGCGCGGCGACCGTGAAACTCCGTGCTGATGCGCGAGTGATTCTCATTTCAGAATGCACTGCGCACAGGATACACCAGGGTCGTTGTGGGGTAGGCATCCTGCCTGCCTTGTGGGGTACCCATGAGAAGGCCCGTGTCAAGTCGATAGACTCCGCACAAGAGGAGGGGT
>PQAJ01000034.1 GCA_003105185.1 Holophagae bacterium | reverse complement strand
CACGTTTTCGTGCGCCAACGCATCACCGCGGCATCAGCGCGAACACACCCCAGCCCAGGTATTCACGCGTGTAAGCGGCGTAGCGCTCGGGTTCCGAGGTCAGTTTGGCTCGAACATCTTCCGCGAACTCGTCGTCGGGATTGGCTTCAAGCCATCGGCGCATGGTGAGCCATTTGGCCGCCTCGTATCTGTCCCAGCCGTCTTGGTCAGCCAGAACCATTTCAACGACGTCGTAGCCAAGGTGGCCGAAAGACGCGAGAAGTTCTGGAAGCATGAGAAAGTCGGAGATTGAGTTGGCAAGACACCCCTTGGCAACATCTTCCGTCGGAGGTAACTGCCGCCAGTAGGGCTCGCCGATGAGGATGATCCCTCCGGCGCGCAGGCTCCGCGCCAGAAGCTCGATGGTGCCGGCGACTCCCCCAGCGATCCAAGTGGCACCGACACAGGCTGCCACATCGGCCTTCTCGTCGGAGACATAGCCGGCAGCATCGCCATGGATGAACTTGACTTGATCGGCGACGCCGAGTTCTACAGCACGGAGTTTGGCTTGCTCGGTGAATRGYTGGCTCATGTCGATGCCGGTGCCGATGACGCCGTGATCGCGTGCCCAGGTGCACAGCATCTCCCCCGARCCGCTGCCGAGGTCGAGCACYCGGRCCCCSGMTTCCARAYGCAGCGCSGCGCCVAGAGYGGCGAGCTTYTCRGGTGTGATGGGGTTGTGGATGCGGTGAGCGGCCTCGGTGATGTTGAAGATCCGAGGAATGTCCATTGCGAGAAGACTCCTTACTGGCGTGGGAACACGATCGGTTCGGGCTAACGTTCCGGTTCAGCGGCGCGAGCGGCCACTGTCAAGTGTATCGCGGGCCGTGGGCGCGTCCGCTGCGAGCGCTGGTCAGTGGGAGCACCGCGAGCATCCGGCAGACTCGGCCGCGACCACACGTACTCGCCCGGCTGCGGTACCAGTCCCTGCGCGAGGATGTCCACGGCGGCGCGTCCCGGGGAACCGTGTCAGGCACGCCTTTGAGTCATTGCGACTCCTGCCGAGCGCCCGAACCCTGCAGAGCTACACCTTCGGCTCCCCCATCGCCATTGCGACGAGCTCGATGACGTCCCAGGTCCGGGCCTGCTCGTGGCCGAGCTCGCGCTGGGCGTCGGACAGCATCGCCCAGCAGTAGGGGCAGGCGACGCCGACGTTCTTCGTGCCGCTCGCCTCGAGCTGGCCGAACCGGGTCTGGTTGATGCGSTCGCCCAGCTTCTCCTCGAGCCACATCCGGCCGCCGCCGGCGCCGCAGCACATGGCGCGCTCGCGGGACAGCTCGGCCTCGCGGACCCGCAGCCCGGGGATCGCCCGGAGCAGGAAACGGGGGGCGTCGTACTCGCCRTTGGTGCGCCCCAGGTAGCACGGATCGTGGTACGCGAGATCGAGATCGAGCGACTGGGTCAGCCTGACCTTGCCCCTGCGGACCAGGTCGGCCACCAGCTGGGTGCCGTGGACCACCTCGTAGCTGCCGCCGAAGTCCGGGTACTCGTGCGACAGCGTGTTGAACGCGTGGGGACAGTTGGTGACGATCTTCTTGACGCCGTACCGGTTCATGTTCTCGACGTTCTGGGCGGCCAGCATCTGGAACAGGTACTCGTTGCCGAGCCGCCGCGCCGCATCGCCGCTCGACACCTCCTCGGGCCCGAGGATCGCGATCTTCACGCCGGCGGCCTTGAGGATCTTGGCCAGCGCCAGCGAGACCTTCTTCCCGTGGTCGTCGTAGCTCCCCGGCGAGCCGACGAAGAACAGGTACTCGAAGTCGCTACCCGCCTCGGCCGCCAACGGAACGCCGGCGCCCTCCGCCCACGCGCCCCGCTCCTCGGCCGGCAGCTGCCACGGGTTGCCGTTGACCTCGTAGCCGCGGAACGCGGGCTGCGCCTCCTCGGGGAAGTCCGCCTTGTCGAGCACCAGGTTGCGCCGCTGCTCGACCAGCTTGTCGACGTAGGTGATCTGCAGCGGGCAGGCGCGCTCGCACCAGCGGCAGGTCGTGCATGCCCAGATCACCTGCGGGTCGACCACCGCCGGCACCAGCTCGACCTGTGACGCCCGGCCCTTGTCGCCGGCACCGGCGAGCAGGGTCTTCTGCTCGCCGTAGAGCTGGTCGCGCACCGACTTCAGGTAGAGCACCGGCTGCAGCGGCTTGTGGGTGATGGTGGTCGGGCAGAACTCCCGGCAGCGGCCGCACTCGGTGCAGCTGTACATGTCGAGCATCTGCTTCCAGGTGAAGTCGGTGATGGTGGCCGCGCCGAAGCGGGTGCTCTCGTCGATGTTCTCGAGGTCCATCGCGGCGAGCTTGCCGGGCGGGTCGAGCTTGGCGAAGAAGACGTTGAACAGCGAGGTGTAGACGTGGAAGTGCTTGGAGTACGGCAGCTCGTTGGCGAACACGTAAAGGGTGATCAGGTGGAGCCACCAGCTCACCGAGTAGATCGCCTGCAGCGTCCCGATGCCACGGCCGGCGAGCAGCGTCGCGACGACCGACGACACCGGCAGGAAGGAGCCCTCGATCGCGCCCGCGGCGATTCGCGCGCCCTCGGACGCGAGATCGGTGACCATCAGGATCGCGATCAGCCCGATCACCAGCCAGGCCCCCATCGACTGGATGACCCGCGGCTTGCGCTCGACGCCGCGGCGCCACACCGCGCCCAGAAGGCCGACCAGGACCAGCAGCTCGAAAACGTCCTTGACGAACAGGTAGCCGTGGCCGGCCGGCGTGAGCAGCAGCGGCAGCTCCCAGCCCGCGAACAGCCCTTCGAGCACCATGGTGACCGTGCGGACGCTGACCACCAGGAAGCCGAAGAAGATCAGGAGGTGGTAGACCCCCGCGAAGGGGTCGTCGAACATCTTGCGCTGGCCGAAGGCGTACACCACGACCTGCCGGATCCGCTCGCCGATGCGGTCGAATCGGTTGTCTGCCCGGCCCAGCCGCAGCAGCTCGAAGCGCCGGCCGAGGGAGACCACGACCGCACCGACTCCGAGCACGGTCAGGACCCAGAACCAGGCGACTCCGGGGATGCCGAGCAGCGACCCTGCGGTGGCGTGGTGCATGGAACCTCCTGTCACGAGGAGCTCGAACCGGCTGTCACGGACGCCAGTATAGCACCCGGAATGAATGGTCATTCACCTGCGTCTTGAGATGACAAATTATTGACCTTAATTAACTTAGAGAACAGAGACGAAGTTGGGACGGTGGGCGATGCGGGGTCGACCCAGCGTCCCGTGACGGACGCCGAGCGCGTGGAGGACAGCGCCAGCCGGATTGGCTGGACCGTGATCCGGCGGTGGGTGATCGAGTGGCGCACGGACGCAAGCGGCTGCGGCGGCGCCCTCAGTCTGCCCCCCACCAGGTCGCAGGCGACCTCCTCCGGGCTCGCTCCCGGCTCGAGCGCTGCGATCGGCGGCAGCCAGAGGCCGCGCAGGATCGGCCCTTCGGTCACCTGGCGGACGAGCCATCGCCCCGCCGCATCCACGCAGCACGCGGCCACCCAGGTCACGGCCAGCTCGGCGCGGCGCCGCCGCGGCGGTGGGTAGCGCTCCGGGCGCCCCAGGGCGCGCGCCCGGCAGTCGGGGGCGAGTGGGCAGCGCGCGCAGTGGGGAGACGTCGGCCGGCAGACGGTCGCGCCGAGCTCCATCAGGGCCTCGTTGACGAGGCCCGGCGGACCACCCTCCTCCACCAGCGGGCGCAGCCAGCGCAGGAGGGCCTCGCGGCCGGCTGCGGTGCGTGGGTCGCCGGCGAAGGCGAGGACTCGCGACGCCACCCGGAGAACGTTGCCGTCGAGCACGGGGATCGCCTCGGCGAAGGCCAGTGACGCCACCGCGGCGGCCGTGTACGGCCCCACCCCGGGCAGCTCGGCGAGCTCGGCTGCGCTCGTCGGCAGCGCGCCCGTGCCCGCTCGGACCTCGCGCGCGAGATGGTGCAGCATGCGCGCCCGCCGGTAGTAACCGAGCCCGGACCAGGCCGCCAGCACCTCCTCCTCGGTCGCTGCGGCCAGCGTCGCGAGATCGGGGTAGGCCGCGACAAAAGCCTCGAACCGGTCGAGGACGCGATCGACCTGGGTCTGCTGGAGCATCAGCTCCGACACCAGCACCCGGTACGGATCGCGGGGTTCGCTGCGCCAGGGCAGCTGCCTCGCGTTGCCGCGGTGCCAGGCGAGGAGCCGTTTCGCGAGAGTCATGTCGCCATCGTCACCAAGCATGGAGTATGGTACCGTTCGCCGTCAGCACAAGCTGACGCGCCGTTGGAGGTGATCGGTGGTGCACCAGCATCTGGTACCGCAGCAGATGTTCCTGACCAAGGGAGTCGGGCGCCATATCGAGAAGCTGGCCAGCTTCGAGCTGGCGCTCCGCAAGGCCGGCATCGCCGCCTACAACATCGTCGGCGTCTCGAGCATCTACCCGCCCCACTGCAAGATCATCACCAAGGCCGCCGGCCTCAAGAAGCTGCAGCCCGGCCAGATCGTGTTCTGCGTCAAGAGCCAGGCCCAGACCGACGAGCCGCACCGGCTGATCTCAGCGGCGATCGGTATCGCGCGGCCGACCGACCCGAGCGTGTTCGGCTACCTGTCGGAGCACCACGACTACGGCAAGACCGACGAGGAGGTGAGCGACTACGCCGAGGATCTCGCCGCCGGCATGCTCGCCACCACCCTCGGTGTGACCGAGTTCGACATCGACGAGAGCTGGGACAACAAGCGCGAGCTGTGGAAGATCTCCGACCGGATCGTCAAGACCCGCAGCATGACGCAGTCCGCGGTTGGCCGGAAGGGCGTCTGGACCACCGTTGTCGCGGCCGCCGTGCTCATCGTGTGATGGAAGAGATCCGACCCAACTTCCTCAACCTCGAGGCCGAACTGTCGGACCCGGATTCGAGCGGCGTCCTGGTGCTGCCGCTGCCGCTCGACATCACCGCCTCGTGGAAGCGCGGCACGGCCGAAGGGCCGGCGGCGATCATCGCCGCCAGCCACCACATCGAGTTCTACGACGAGGAGCTCGACGCGGTCTGCTGCGAGCTTGTGGGTGGCATCGCCACCCACCCGACCCCCGAGCTGCCGGCCGACCCGGCCGCCGCGGCGGCTGCGATCTTCGAGATCGCAGCGCGGCTGGTCCGCGCCGACCGGCTGCTGCTCTCGCTCGGCGGCGAGCACGCGGTGACGGCGCCGCTGGTGCGCGCCCACCGTGCGCTGTGGCCGTCGCTGTCGGTCGTCCAGATCGACGCCCACGCCGACCTCCGGGACAGCTACATGGGATCGCCGCACAACCACGCCTGCCCGATGCGGCGCATCGTCGAGGATGGCGTCTTCCTGACCGGCATCGGCATCCGCTCTCTCGACGAGCCGGAGCGCCGCTTCATCCGCGGCGAGCGGAGCCGCCTCCACCTCGGGCACCAGGTTGCGGGGCGGCTCGCCGACCTCGCCGACGAGATCATCGCCGGCGTGCCGCCAGGCGAGGTCTACCTGACGATTGACCTCGACGGCTTCGATCCGGCGGTGGTCCCGGCGGTCGGCACGCCGGTGCCGGGCGGCCTCGGCTGGGCCGAGACGCTGATCTTCATCCGCCGCCTGTGCGAGTCGCGCACCGTGGTCGGCGCGGACGTGGTCGAGCTGGCGCCGCGCGACGGCCTGCACTACGCCGACGCGGCGGCCGCACGATTGGTGCACAAGATCATCGGCTACGTCGCCGTTGCGCGGCGCGCCGAGGACGTGGGATTCCGGGTCTGATGGTCAAGGGCTAGGGCCCACCACCCGCCCGCATCCGCTTCCGCGCCCGCCACGCTCATTCGCACCATCCTCGAAAGCGCTTCGCGCCGATTCTCTGGAGGCGCTCCCCGAGGTTACTGGCGGCCGGCGGCCGCGGTGACCAGCCGTCACCAGCGGGTGGCCGTAGGCCGCGCTCTCCTCACACTCGCCTCGCCTCCCGGGCACGGAGACGGACACACGCACCAATCGTGCGGCTGGGGGCTCCGCCCCCTCACCCCTAACCCCCATCCCATCTTCGCGTGGTAGATTCCCGGACTGTGAAGGTCGTCATCTCCGGCTCGAGTGGTCTCGTCGGACGCTGGTTGGTGCCTGACCTCGAGGCGGCTGGCCATCAGGTCGTGCGCCTGGTTCGGGGGGAGGTCCGGCCCGGCACCGCCGGCGCCGCAACCTGGGATCCTGCACGGGGTGGGCTCGACGCCCGCGTGCTGACCGGTGCCGACGCCGTCATCAACCTCAACGGCCGCACCATCGGCGAGGGCCGCTGGACGGCTCGGCTCAAGGAGGAGCTGCGGTCGAGCCGGATCCGCTCGACCGAGACGCTGGCGCGCGCGATCGCCACGGCCGCCACGCCACCGCCGCTGCTCATCAATGCGTCGGCGGTCGGCTACTACGGTGACCGCGGCGAGGAGGTCCTCGACGAGGGCTCGCCGCCGGGCACCGGCTTCCTCGCCGAGCTCGCCCAGGACTGGGAGCGGGCGGCCCTTGCCGCAGACTCCAGCCGCACCCGGGTCGTGCTGCTTCGGCTGGCCATGGTGGTCGGCCGCGGCGGCGCCCTGGAGCGGATGCTGCTGCCGTTCCGGCTCGGCGCCGGCGGTCCGATCGGTTCCGGCCGCCAGTGGTGGCCGTGGATTGCCATGGAGGACGTCATCGGCGTCATCCGGTTCGTGCTCGAGCAGCCCGCGGCGGATGGGCCGTTCAACCTCGCCTCCCCGCACGAGGTCCGCTGCGCCGACTTCACGAAGAGCCTCGGCCGGGTCCTCGACCGCCCGAGCCTGCTGCGGCTGCCGGCGGCGGCGGCCCGCCTGATGATGGGCGAGATGGCGGACGCGCTGCTGCTCGCGAGCGCGCGGGTGCGGCCGGCCGCTCTTGCGCGCCTCGGCTACTCCTTCCGGGTCCCCGACCTCGACACCGCGATTCGGCACGCCATCGATTGACCGGCTGCCTGCCCGTCTCCGTCTCCGTCTGTGTCTCCGTTTCCGTCTCCGTTTCCGTCTCCGCCTCCGATTCTGCACCGCCGATCACGGTCACGAATTCGGGCACCGGAACGGCCACCGGGAGAACGCCGAATGTAGAATGGCCCTCGACTCTCGTGCCCGGAGGATGCCGATGCGTGAGCTGCTGAGCCCCAAGAACCTCGACTACCAGGACCGCGCCCGCGAGGTGGCAGAGAAGTACGTGCGCCCGCGCGCCGCCGAGCTCGACCGCACCGGCGAGTACGGCTGGGACATCCTCGAGGCCCTCAAGTCGTACCACCTCACCGGGATCTGGATCCCGGAGGAGTACGGCGGCCAGGGCACCGGTGTGCTGGACATCTGCCTGGTGGTGGAGCAGCTGTCGCGCGCCTGCGGCGGCGTCGGAGTCGCCTATGCGGTCAACGCTCTCGGCTCGTTCCCGATCGTTCTCGGCGGCACCCATGAGCAGAAGCAGAAGTACCTGCCGCCGATCGCGGCCGGCGACGCGCTGATCGCCTTCGGCCTGTCCGAGAAAGCGTCGGGCTCGGACGCCGGCAGCCTGCGCACCACTGCCACCCGCGACGGTGCGAGCTACATCCTCAACGGCCACAAGAAGTGGAACACCAACGGCGCCGTCGCCAGCACTTACACGGTCTACGCCCTGACCGACCCCGACAAGGGCATGCGCGGAATTTCGGCCTTCATCCTCGACAAGGGCACCCCGGGGTTTTCGGTCGGCAAGCGTGAGGACACGATGGGCATCCGAACCGTGCCGGTCAACGAGCTCGACTTCGTCGACTGCCGGGTGCCGGCGTCCCAGCTCGTCGGCGGCAAGGAGGGGGGTGGCTTCAGAAATGCGATGATGACCCTCGACCGGGCGCGGCCCGGAGTGGCCGCCCAGGCGCTCGGGCTCGCCCAGGGCGCCCTCGAGTGGGCACTGCGCTACACCTCGGAGCGGCGCCAGTTCGGCCAGACCGTGATGTCCCACCAGGCGATCCAGTTCATGCTTGCCGACATGGCGACCCAGGTCGAGGCGGCGCGCCAGCTGGTCTACACCTCGGCGCGTGCCATCGACGCCGGCGTCAAGAACATCAACAAGATCGCCGCCATGGCCAAGGTCTTCGCCACCGACACCGCGATGCGGGTGACGACCGACGCGGTCCAGCTGTTCGGCGGCTACGGCTACTGCCGCGACTACCCGATCGAGAAGTACATGCGGGACGCCAAGATCACCCAGATCTACGAGGGCACCAACCAGGTCCAGCGGCTGGTCATCGGCCGCGCCCTGACCCGCGAGCTCAAGGAGCTGACCGGGCACCTCGACGTCACGGTCGAGCACTTCCCGGACTACAAGCCAGCGGCAGCCCCCGAGGAGGAGTGACGCTCTCGTGAAGGGGCTAGTATGCAGGATCTATAGGGGATAGCCCTCCCCCCACCCGCTCGTGTTACGGCGTAGCCGAAGGCAAAGCCGGATCCACTCCCGCGCCCGCTGTCATCCTGCGCCAGTCGCCCCCAAGGGCGGCGAGGAGTCGAAGGCCCGCCCCGGGGCGACGCGGGTCCCGCGACTCACCTTGGGCACGGGCACGCGCACGAAGGCGGGCGGGGGTTGCCGACGAAGCCCTGAAGAAGCCGCCGATTTGCCTCCGCTGCTTTTCGGCAGCCCGTCAGGGCAGCGGGCGCCGGCCATCCGGCCGCCGGACGTGTGGTCCGAGGTACAGCACGAGACCGTCGTGGTCGGAGCTGCCCGCCGCGGTTGACGGATCGGTGACGAGGGACTGCGGCGCGTCGGCATTGCCGCGGCTGACGGCCACGGTCGCGACCCAGGGGTCGGCCGCCCGCGTGGTCAGCACGTGATCGAGCGCCTCGGCATCGCCGCCGAAGATGTACGAGTAGCGCTCGGCGGCCGGCAGCCAGCCCACCCAGTCGGTGAGCGGCGGCTCGAGCACGTCGACCACCGGAATCAATGCCCCGCCCTGGTCGGGACGGCCCGTGACCTGGCCCATCACGTCGACGTAGCCGTCGGTGAACTCGAAGGCGTTGAAGTCGCCGATGACGATCAGGCGCTCGTCCGGGCGCTCGCCCTGCCGCTGCTGGATCCACCCCGCCAGCCACACCGCCTGCTCGTGCCGCTTGCGCCGCACCCGCTCGCCGTCCTCGGGATCGTCGATCCCGAGCAATGAGCGCTGGTGGACGACCACCACGGTCAGCGGCAGCGGCGGATCGTGGCCGCGCCACGAGGCCTCGAGCACGAGCGGCGGCCGGTCGTTGAGCAGCGATCCGTCGAGGCTGAAGATGACGTTGGCGCCGATCTGGGACACCGACAGGATGTCGACGGTGTCGCGGACCAGGAAGCCGACGTCGAACTCGTCGGTGCGTGGCGCCTCCTCGTGCCTCGCCGTGTAGACAAGGGAAGGATCGTCGGCTCGGATCCGGCTCGCCAGGTCAGCCAAGGTCGCCAGGTCCTTGACCTCCTGCACCGCGACCACGTCCGGGGCGCGGAGCACCCCGCGGATCTGACGGGAGAGCTTGCCGAGCCGGGTCGCGTACGGCGGCTCGGTGGCCGCGCGGTCGAGCCGCTCCAGGTTCTGCGTCGCCACTGTGAGCTCGCCGCCGCGTCGGCTGCGCACCGGTCGCGGCAGGGTCGGGACTGTCCCCACCTCGAGCTCGGTCGGCCACAGCCGGTACTCGTCAAACTCCTCCACGAGCACGCCGACTGCGGTGAACGCGCTGCCGCCCGCCAGCGGCGTCCCCTGTCCGCCGAGGCCGCCAGGAGCCAGCCAGAATGTCTCCGGGTTGCCGTCGAAGACCGGCAGCCCGGCGATACCCGGGTAGAGGATCCCGGGTTCGCGGAAGGGACGCTGCGCCCCCGCCACGACCGGCGCGTCGCCGAAGCCATCGCTCGGCCCGGCCACCGTCCCGCTCGCGACGCGCAGCCGCATGCCCTCGAAGCGCTCGAGCTCGATCGCCGGCCACGGCTGGTTCGGCGATGGCGTTCGCCGGTCGAGGTCGATGGGCGCGGGCAGCGGGTTGCCGCCGCCGCGCACGAACACCTGGGGCTCTCGCAGCTGGGTCCAGCCGAAGAACTCGACGACGGTCCCGATCACGTCGACCAGCTGTCCAACCGCGACCTCCGGCGAGACGTCGGCGACCACGTAGAGGCCGTTCGAGGTGTCGGGGTCGCCGTCATCCCTCGCGTCGGGCGTCTGGATGAAGAAGCCGTCGCGCCCCACCGCGGTGACCAGGTTGCCGTCGCTGCGCACGACCACGCCCTGGTAGGGCGACGACAGGCCGGGCCCCTGGATCTCGTAGATCTCAAGCGTCTCCTGCAGCAGCGAGGTCGCGATCGCGGCCGGCACGACCGCCGCCACGGCAGAGAGCCCGAGGGCGGCTGCCCCGGAGCATCGCTGGGCCGCAGAGAGCTTCCGCCGCGTCATCGGCTATCCGGGCGCCGGGTGCTGGACCACGGCTGCTCCGCCGCCCCGCGGGTCGGCGGCCGCCTCCACGCCGCCGTCCGCGGCGCGTCGCACAGCGCTGACGTCGCCGATCGCCTTGATCTCGCGCAGCTCGTGGCCGCGCCGCTTGAGCTCGGCCGCAGTCTCCGGGGCCAGCGCATCGGGCTCCGCGAAGATCGCGTCAGGGAACCACTGGTGGTGGATTCGGGGCCGGTTCACCGCCGCCTGCAGCTCGTCGGCGTCGACCACGATGTTGAGCAGCACCTGGGCCGTTGCGGTCGGAATCCGCGGCCCGCCGGGCGAGCCCAGCACCAGCACCTCGCCTTGGCGCCAGCAGACCAGCGGGCTCATCGAGGACAGCATCCGCTTGCCCGGCGCGACGGCGTTGGCCTCGCCCTGGACCAGGCCGTAAAGGTTCGGTTGGCCTGGAGCCGCCGCGAAGTCGTCCATCTCGTTGTTGAGCAGGAAGCCGGCGCCATCCACCGTCAGCCCGCAGCCGAAGGAGCCGTTGAGGGTGGTGGTCATGCTGACCGCGTTGCCGTCGCCGTCGACCACCGACAGGTGGGTGGTCTGCCCGCTCTCGCGCGCCGCGGGCTCGCTCCAGGGACGGACCTTCTTCGACGGCGTGGCGTGACGGCGGAGCTGGCCGGCGCGCAGGTCGAGCCAGCTCGCCGACAGCAGCGGCGAGCCGTCAAAGCCGGTGCGGTCCGGGTCGCCGAGCTGGAAGCGGTCGGCGAAGCAGCGCCGCCAGGTCTCGGCGAGCTGGTGGGCGCGGTCGGCGCCGAATCTCGGCAGCGCCGCCCAGCCGGTGCGCTGGAGCAGGCCACAGGTCTGGGCGACGATGATGCCGCCCGAGGACGGCGGCGGCATCGACGCTGCCTGCCACCCGAAGGCGGAGAAGCGCACCGGCTCGCGCCACAGCGGACGGTAGGCCGCCAGGTCGGCGGCGGTGAGGATCCCGCCGTGCGCCCTGGACGCGGCCTCGATGGCCGCAGCGCGCGGACCTTCGCTGATCGCCGAGGGCCCGGCCGCCGCATAGTCGCGCAGCGTCGCCGCCAGCTCCGGCTGCAGCACCAGTGCGCCGGCCGCGACCGGCCGGCCCCCGGGCAGCCAGATCGCGGCGGAGGACGGGAAGCGGCCAAGCAGCGCCTGCTCCTCGGCGATGTCGCCGCTCAGCCGCCGCGACACCCTGAAACCCTCGCCCGCGAGCCGGATCGCCGGCTCCACCACCTGCGGCCACGGCAGGCGACCGTAGGCCGCGTGCAGCTCGCGCAGGCCCGCCGGCGACCCGGGCACGCCGGCCGCGAGCGGCCCGATCAGCGAGGCCTCTGCGACCGGACGCCCGCGCCCGTCGAGGTACATGTCCGCCCGCGCCGCCGCCGGCGCGGTCTCGCGGAAGTCGAGCGCCGCGACGCGGCCAGAGAAGCGGACCACCGCAAAGCCGCCACCGCCGAGGTTGCCGGCCTGGGGGTGGACCACGGCGAGGGCGAGCGCGGTGGCGACGGCCGCGTCAGCCGCGTTGCCGCCCGCGCCGAGGATCTCGACCCCGGCCTGGCTGGCAGCGAGCTCGGCGCTGACCACCGCGCCGCCGGTCCCGGCGACTGCCGTCGGGTCGGCGGCGCCCGCCTGGCCGAGGCCGAGCGCGACGGCGAGCACGAGCATGAGGGCCGACAGGCGGCGCCCCGCGACCATATTTCGAGTGTACCGCACACACCCCAGGGCCCGGCCGTGAACCTCCAGGGGCCGGGCTGCGTAGTCTCTGCCGTGGAGGACGCCATGAACCGACCGCGGCCGCAAGGCCGGACCGAGGACCGGTCGCTGCTCGCCGACGCGATTCGCCGCCTCGCCCACGAAATCGAAGCCCTGCCTGAGGCAACCACGGCCCTGCTCGAGGCGCTGTCCTTCGTGCTCGCCCGGGTCGCCGACGCCGACCGCGAGGTCAACTCCGAGGAGGCGCTCGCGATGGAGCGCGCCCTCGCCGACCACACCGGGATCAGCCCGGCGCAGGCCGCGCTGGTGGTCGAGATCGCCAAGCACCGGGCGCGCCTCGCCGATCGCGGCATGGCCTACGCCGAGAGCCGGCTGCTGCGTGACCGCCTCGACGACGGTGAGCGCGTGAGCGTGCTCCGCTGCTTGCATGCGATCGCGTCCGCTGACGGCGATGCCGCCGGCTCCGAGCTCGACGAGATCCTCCAGGTCGCGGCCGAGCTCGGCTTCACCGGACGCGACGTCGCGGCCTTCCGGCGCCGGCAGCTTCGCGCCTGAGCGACGCCTGCCGCCGGCTCGGCGCCTGGCGGTACCGGCGCGCGGCCAGCTCAATCGGCTATCATGCGGTTCCCCGACGACCGGGGCACCGGTGGGGAGCTGCATGACCTGGAACTACTCACAGAAGACGACCGAGCTGTTCATGAACGCCGTCCGCGGCGGGCCGGGCAGCCACATGGGAGAGATCGCCGACCCGGACGGTCTCGGCGAGCACGGCTCGATCGCCTGCGGCGACGCGCTCCGTTTCACCTTTCGGGTCAACCGACACCCGTCGGATCCCCGGCTCGACGTCATCACCGAGGCGCGCTACCTGACCTTCGGCTGCACCTCGGCGATCGCCGCCTCAGAAGCGCTGTGCGCGATCATCGAAGAGGGCTCCTACACCCCGATCGGCGCGCTCAAGATCACCAATGACGACATCGTGCGGTACCTCGACGGCCTGCCGCAACAGAAGATCCACTGCTCGGTCATGGGAGCCGAGGCGCTCGAGGCCGCGGTCTTCAACTGGGCGCAGCGGCGGGGCGTCAACCTCGCGGAGCTGGGCATCGACATTCAACGCGATGAGCAGGAGGAAGGCCGCCTGGTCTGCACCTGCTTCGGTCTGACCGAGCCCTACATCCTGCGCAAGATCCGCGAGCTCGAGCTGCGCACCATCCCTGACATCACGAACGCCATCAAGGCCGGCGGCGCCTGCATGTCCTGCCACCACACGCCGGGCGGCCTCCAGGACCTGCTCGACCAGGTCTGGGGCAAGCAGCCCACGATGCTGCGGGAGCTACCGGTCCTGCCGACTGCGCGGGTGCCCGCGGAGCGCCCCCGCAGCGAGCTGTCGCCCTACAAGTTCGCCAAAGAGGTCGAGCGGGTGATCGACCAGCAGGTCCGGCCCCAGCTGCACAAGGACGGCGGCGACCTCGAGCTGGTCGACATCAAGGACCTGATCGTCTACTGCCGGCTGGTCGGCGCCTGCTCGGACTGCGTGGCCGGCGGGCAGACCCTCAAGCTGCTGGTCGAGCGCGCCCTCAAGGACGAGATCGACGAGCGGATCCGGGTCGTCGCGGTGTGACCTTCTCCCCGCCCGCTTTCGTGCTCGATTCCGCCACGCTCGTTCGCTACATCCTCGAAAGCGCTTCGCGCCGATTCTCTGGAGGCGCTCCCCGAGGTTACTCGCGGCCGGCGGCCGCGGTGACCAGCCCGCAGGGCGCGCTCTCCTCGCACTCGCCTCGCCTCCCGGGCGCGGAAGCGGAGCCGGAAGCGGAAGCGCTAGGATGTCCCTCGGATGGGAGGCCTGACCGTGGACGTCATCTACCTGGACAACAACGCCACCACCCGAGTCGCGCCCGAGGTGGTCGATACGATGATGCCCTTTCTCACCTCCGACTACTTCAACCCGAGCTCGATGTACGACGCGGCGAGCGGCCCGGCGGCGGCCATCAAACAGGCGCGCCGGACCATCGCCCGGCTGCTCGGCAAGGTCCGGCCCGACGAAGTTCTCTTCACCTCCTGTGCAACCGAGAGCAACAACACGGCGATCTTCGGCACGGTCGCCGCCAACTCTGAACGCCGACACGTCATCACCAGCGCCGTCGAGCACCCGGCCGTCTACAACGTCGCCAAGGAGCTCGAGCGGCGCGGCCTCGAGGTCGACTTCCTGCCGGTCGACCGCTCCGGGCGGCTCGACATGGCGGACTTCGTCCGCGCGCTTCGCCCCGACACGCTGCTGGTGTCGGTGATGCACGCCAACAACGAAACCGGCGTCCTCTTCCCGGTCGAGGAGATGGCGCGCATCGCCAAGGAGACAGACCCGGGCATCATCGTCCACAGCGACGCCACCCAGACCGTGGGCAAGCTGCCGATCGACCTGTCGGGGACCTCCCGCCACCTCGACCTGCTCTCGTTCTCGGGGCACAAGCTCCACGCCCCGAAGGGGATTGGGGCGCTCTTCATGCGCCGCGGCACGCGCTGCCGACCGCTCCTGCTCGGCGGCCATCAGGAGGACGGACGGCGCGGCGGCACCGAGAACGTCGCCTTCATCGTCGGTCTCGCCCGGGCGATGGAGCTGATGGCGGAGCGTCGCGACGCGGACGAGCCTCGCATCCAGGCGATGCGGGACCGCCTCGAGCGCGAGCTGGTCGCGCGGATTCCGTTCCTGCAGGTGAACGGTGCGGGCGCGCCGCGCCTTGGCAACACTCTCAACGTGGCCTGCCACTTCATCGAGGGCGAGGGCATCCTCTATCAGCTGTCGAGCCACGGCATCTGCGCCTCATCAGGCTCGGCCTGCACGTCGGGCTCGCTCGAGCCGTCGCACGTGCTGCGGGCGATGAAGATCCCGTTCACCGCCATCCACGGTTCGGTCCGCTTCAGCCTCAGCCACTACAGCACGGACGCCGAGGTCGACCGTGTGATCGAGATCTTCCCGAGCATCGTCGCCAACCTGCGCCGCCTGTCGCCCTACTGGGACGCCGCCGCCAACCGGCCGCGGCCCGAGGCGATGTCGATGATGGACAGCGCCGCGGCGCCTCACTCCTGAGCGTGGGGGCGCGCCGCCGGTGCTTCGCGCCGGCGGCCGGCTTCGCTACAGTGTCCGCCATGATTCGCGCATCACTGCTTCTCGCGTTCACTGCCGCCGTGATCACGGCCATGATGCCCGCTTCCGCGCCGGCGCTCGCCGCCGACGCCGTGCCCGACGAGTGGCTCACCGTCGCCGAGCGCAGCTCCTTTCAGGCAACCTCGAGCTACGACGAGACCGTCGAGCTGCTGCGCCGGCTCGCCGACGCCTCGCCGGCCATCCACCTCGAGTCCTTCGGCCGCTCGGGCATGGGCCGGCCGCTGCCGCTGGTGGTGGTGTCCGCCGACCGTGCCTTCACACCGGCGGCTGCTGCCGCCACCGGCAAGCCGATTGTCCTCATCCAGAGCTGCATCCACGCCGGCGAGGTCGACGGCAAGGACGCATCGCTCATGATGCTGCGGGACTGGGCGCTCGGCCGCCGCGAGCTGCCGCGGCAGGCGATCGTGCTCTTCGCGCCGATCTACAACGTCGACGGCCACGAGCAGGTGTCGCCCTTCAACCGTCCCAACCAGGACGGTCCGGTTGCCGGCATGGGCATCCGCACGACTGCCGCCGGCATCGACCTCAATCGTGACCACCTCCGGTTGGCGAGCCCGGAGGCGCGCGCCATGATCGGCCTCTTCAGCGCGTGGCGGCCGCACCTGCATTGCGATAACCACGTCACCGACGGGGTTGACCACGCCTGGGTCCTGACCTGGGCAGTGGCCGAGGCGCCGCAGCTCGATGCCAGCCTCGACGGGTGGATCCGCGCTCACCTGCCGCCGGCGCTCGCGGCGACCGCGCAGGCCGGCCACCCCAACGGCCGCTACGTCGAACTCGCGGACGATCTGGACCCGGCCAAGGGACACCAGTTCGGCCCCGGCTCCCCGCGCTTCGCCACCGACTACTACCCGCTGCGCAACCGGCCGTCGGTCCTGGTCGAGATGCACAGCTACAAGCCGTACCGGCAGCGCGTCGAGGCGAACCGCGACTTCCTGCTCGCCCTCCTGGCCGAGGTCGAGGGCGCCCCGGCGTCACTGGTCGCTGCAGCCGCCGCCGCCGACCGGGCGACGGTCGCCGCCGGCCGGCCCGACGCCGAGCCGTCGCAGGTCGTCCTGCGCTGGCGGACATCGACGACCCCGATCGCGATCCGCTGGCCCGCCTACGACTGGTTCACGGAGCCGTCGGTGGTGATGGGTGGCGAGCTGCTCCGCTTCCGGCCCGGCCAGATCCGCGAGGTCGAGGTGCCGTCGTTCCACCTCCCGGAGGCGGACCTCACCGTGCCGAGGCCGCGCGGCTACCTCGTGCTCCCGGGCTGGCCGCAGATCGAGGAGCTGCTGGCCGGCCACGGGCTGATGGTGTGGCGGCTGACGGCGCCGCTCGTCGCCGACGTCGAGACGATGCGGGTCGCCGACCCAGTGTTCGCTGCGGCCAGCTACCAGGGAGCGGTGATGATCGAGAGCGTCGCCGTGAGCCACGCGGTCGAGCGCCGCACGATCCCGGCCGGCGCCCTGTGGGTGCCCGCCGATCAGCCCGACTTCGAGGTCGCCGTGCAGCTGCTCGAGCCCGAGGCCCCTGACTCGATGCTCCGCTGGGGCCTGCTCAACACGGTATTCGAGCGCAAGAACTACATCGACGTGCACCTGCTCGAGGACCTGGCGCGCGACATGCTCGGCGACCCTGAGGTGGCGGCTGCCTGGCAGCAGGCGCTCGAGGACGGGCAATTCGCGGCCGATCGCAGGGCCAGGTACCTGTGGTGGTACCGGCGCACGCGGTTCTGGGACGAGCAGGTGGGGCTGCTGCCGGCCTTTCGGGTGATGACCGCCGTCCCGATGGCGGTCGCGCCCTGGCACCGAGACTGACGCTGCGAATCGCCGTTGGATCGGGCAAGGGAACGGAGACGGGCACGGAGACGGGTGGCGACGCATGGTCTCCGCGACGCAAAAGGGCTGTAAATCCTCGAGTGTCGCGGACGCGGCCCGACGGTCGGTGGTATCCTCCCACCCCTGTCGTGGGCTCCGACCCGCGAGATTGGAGAGATCATGACCCGCAAGACCTTCATCACGGCGGCGGTAGCAGTCGCCGTCGCCGCCGTTGCCGTCTGCGCTCCCGCGCAGGAGCCGCCCGCTGCCGCCCCGGGTGTCAACCCCAAGGTGCTGACCGTCAACGGCCAGCCTGTGTACGCCGCCGAGATCAGCCTGATGATGCAGAACATCCAGGGCTATCTCAAGAGCCAGGGCCGCGAGGCCACCGAGGATGAGATCGTCCAGGTCGCCACCCAGCGGATCGTCGAGCAGAAGCTGCTCGCCCAGGAGGCGCAGCGCTTTGGCGTCAAGCCCGACGAGCAGCGGATCGCGCAGATGATGGAGCTCACCGAGCGGCAGGCCGGCGGCCGTGACCAGCTCGACTCGGTCCTCGCCAAGGGCGGTTCGAACCGGACGCAGCTCGAGCAGATGTTCCGCGAGATGGAGCTCGGCAGGGCGCTCATCGCCCAGCAGATCCAGCCCACGGTCGAGGTCTCGGACCAGGAGATCCAGAACTTCTACAACGAGCACCCGCAGGACTTCCAGCGCGCGGAGCAGGTCCATGCGCGGCACATCCTCATCAAGGCCGACCCTGCCGCCGACGAGCAGACTCGCACCATCGCCCGCCTGAAGGCCGACCAGGTGCACCAGCGCGCGACCAACGGCGAGGACTTCGCGACCCTCGCCAAAGATCTCTCCGAGGACTCGACCGCGGCGCAGGGCGGCGACCTCGGCTTCTTCGAGAAGGGCCGGATGGTGCCGGCGTTTGCCGACGCGGCGTTCGCGCTGCAGCCGGGCCAGATCTCGCCGGTCGTCGAGACCCAGTTCGGCTACCACGTGATCAAGGTCGAGGAGCGCCGGCCAGCCGGGACGGTGCCGCTCGAGGAGGCGAAGGCGCCCATCCGGCGGGTGATCGTCAACGAGAAGACCAACGTCGCCGTCGGTCAGTTGGTGAACACGCTCGGCCGCACCGCCGACATCGTGTTCCTCGACGAGAACGGTCAGCCGGTGCCGGTTCCCAAACCGGCGGCGGGCGCCACTCCCTGACCACGGCCGACCGGACGTGACCGAACGACGGCCGCGCCCGGCCGGCTCCGCATCCGCTTGCAGCCGGTACGGTGCGCCCGGCGCCGGACGATGGGGCGCCSGCAGGCTGGCGCTACATCAGTCGGGCGCGCAGCTGGCCTTTGCGGGGGCGTGGGCACCGTCGCCGGCGGTCGCGTCCCCCTGGTCGCCCACCTCCATCGAAGTGAAGGTCAGCGAGGCGGAATTGACGCAGTAGCGCTGGCCGGTCGGCCGAGGGCCGTCCTCGAAGACGTGCCCGAGGTGAGCGCCGCAGCGGCTGCAGCGGACCTCGATCCGCACAATCCCCAGCGAGTGATCGATCTCGGTGTCAACGTTGGCGGGGTCGACCGGCGCGAAGAAGCTCGGCCAGCCGCTCCCCGAGTCGTACTTGGTGGTCGACAGGAAGAGGTCGTTGCCGCAGGCCGCGCAGCGATACACCCCCGCGCCGTGGTTGTCGAGCAGCAGCCCCGTGAAGGCCCGCTCGGTCCCCTGCCGCCGCGTCACCTGGTACTGCTGCTCGGTGAGCCTCTCGCGCCACTCCGCGTCTGACAGCTCGACCGCGTCGACGGTGATGGTCTGCCCGAGCTCGACCGAGTAGACCTCGATGCGCCGCATCATGTTCCCGCCCCCCTGCTCGTCCTGGTCTGCCGTCTGCGCGGCCAGCTGGCCAGCGCCCGCAACAACCAGCAGCATGATCAACGTCCAGATCCTGTCCATGTTTCCCTCCGCCGGCCCGGGAGCCGCCGATAGCGCCCTCGCCATGCCGCTGGTGACCATCGAGCTGCGTCGGGACCACGGCCCGAATTCCGACCGAATCCGGTGCTATCATCGGTCCTCCGCAGTCGGCGCTCACCAGTGAGTCGATGCGCCCGCGACGGGAGGCAACCGTGTCCGAACCGCTCACCTTCTTCGATCAGGTCAATCGCAACTTCGACAAGGCCGCCGCGTTCACCAACCACCCCCACGGCATCCTCGAGCAGATCAAACAGATCAACAGCGTGATTCACTTCGCCTTTCCCATCAAGCGGGACGACGGCTCGATCCAGGTGATGCACGGCTGGCGAGCCGAACACAGCCACCACAAGCTCCCGACCAAGGGCGGCATCCGCTACGCCATGACCGTCAACGAGGATGAGGTGATGGCGCTGGCCGCGCTGATGACCTACAAGTGCGCGATCGTCAACGTGCCCTTCGGCGGCGCCAAAGGCGGCATCAGGATCGCCGCCCACGAGTACTCCGAGGGCGAGCTCGAGCGGATCACGCGGCGCTTCACCTTCGAGCTGTTCAACAAGCACTTCATCGGCCCGGGCCTCGACGTGCCGGCGCCCGACTTCGGCACCGGTCCGCGCGAGATGGCGTGGATCGCCGACACCTACTCGACCCTTGCGCCGCACGACATCAACGCCCTCGGCTGCGTCACCGCCAAGCCGGTTTCCGAGGGCGGCATCGACGGCCGGGTCGAAGCGACCGGCAGGGGCGTGTTCTACGGCTTGCGCGAGGTCTGCAGCGTCGCCGAGGACATGCGCGGGCTCGGCCTTTCCCCCGGCCTCGAGGGCAAGCGGGTGGTCGTCCAGGGCCTCGGCAACGTCGGCTACCACACGGCCAAGTTCCTCCAGGAGGACGGTGGTGCGGTCATCGTCGGCGCGATCGAGCACGAGGGAGCGATCGCCAAGCGAACCGGCATCGACGTCGAGGCCCTGATGGCCCACCGCCGTGAGACCGGCTCGATCCTCGGCTTCCCTGGCGCCACCGATCTGGCCAGCCGCGAGCTCGGGCTCGAGCTCGACTGCGACATCCTGGTCCCCGCCGCGCTCGAGAACGCGATCACCATGGACAACGCCCCACGCGTCAAGGCGAAGATCATCGCCGAGGCCGCCAACGGACCGACCAGCTCCGAGGCCAGCGACCTCTTCTTCGAGCGCGGCGTCCTGGTCCTGCCGGATGCCTTCATCAATGCCGGCGGCGTCACGGTGTCCTACTTCGAGTGGCTGAAGAACCTCGAGCACGTTCGATTCGGACGCCTCGAGAAGCGCTTCGACGAGCAGTCCGCCCGCAGGCTGCTGACCGCGATCGAGCATGCGACCGGCCGCGCCTTCTCCGACCAGGAGATCTCGTCGATCGCCCGTGGCGCGGAGGAGATCGACCTCGTCAACTCCGGCCTCGAGGAGACAATGATCGAGGCCTACCACGAGATCCGCGAAATCTTCAAGCGCGGCGGCGGCGCCTACGACCTGCGCGCGGCGTCGATGATCGACGCCATCGACAAGGTCGCCCTCGCCTACGCCGACCGCGGGATCTTCCCCTGAGACCATGCGAAAAAGGCCCTGCCCCCTGGGTGCGAACCCTGGGGGCAGGGTCACGGTTTGCCGGCTCGACAGCGCGCCGTCACTCGGACCCGAGCGTGAACGGGATGCGGATCTCGTCCTCCTCGAGGTCGATGCCGAGCACGTACTTGCCGGGCTGCACGCCGCCCGGAATGTAGAAGAAGAGCTTGCCCTCGCAGGCGCGGCGCTGGTTGACGGTCACCTGATCGAAGGCGACGCCTTCCCCCGGCGCCACGTAGAGGTCGAGGTCGCACGGCAGTCGGTTGGGCGGGAAGTAGTCCATCGGGTCGCGCGCCACATTGGCCTGGGCGATCTTGTTGCGCATCGACCCGTAGGCCTCACCGAACGCCTTTTGGCTGGCTGCCGGCACCTGCACACCCGCCGGAGTCCGCACCCAGATGTTCTTTCGCTCGAATTTCGCCGACTCGCCTGAAGGCGAAGTGATGGCCAGCTCGAGCAGCAGCCACTCGTCACCCAGGGACTGGGCGGCGTGCTTGTACCCGACGACGACGTCGGCTTCGGATCCGTTCTGCCGCATGATGTACTGGCCGAGCTGCTCGACGCCGGGAGTTTCAGTCGGCACCGCGCTCGAGCAGGCCGACGCCGCAACGACGGCCCCCAGCAGCACAGTCAAGAGTGTCATCCGCTTCATGGTCATGGTCCCCCTTTCGCACCGCAATCGTCTGTGCAATTCAGATGCCAAGATGCAACACGGTTTCAACTTCAGCCCACGCGCAGCGGCTGTCATCCCGGGAGTACGGATCGGTGGTGACGTGGTTCACTCATTCGCCATCGTCAACCGCCGTGGCTGCCCGAAGCTTCCCGCTCGCGGCCCCCCGCGCGTGATAGCATGATTTGAGGCGCCGGTGGCGACCACGCAGATTGCTCGGCGGAAGCCGGAGCGGTCGCGTCGCGGTCGTTGCGGTCAACGGCGCCGACGTTCTCTCACCTTCGGATACGACGGGTTGGCGGCGAACCACGGGAGCGGTCGACACCGGTGAAGATTCGGTCTGTGTGACGGCGTGAATTGGGAGCACCACGTGCGCGATCCAGTGACCCCCACGGCGCCCCCCTTCACAGTTACGGCCGCCCTCGCGGTACTGCTGCTGGTGCCGGCGATCGGGCCGGCCGCGAGAGAGGCCGCCGGTAGCCCTGGCGCCGCGACCTCCACCGGCGCGCCGGCCGCCGCGTCGAGCGTGGCACCCGGGGGCGTCGTCCGCTGGCCGGGCCGCGGGATCGACCGCTGCCAGCTCGGCGATCTCCAATGGCCTCCGTGGGATGGCGCCTGCTGGTTCGCCGTCGACCTGCTCCAGGAGGCGGGGCCGCTCGAGCTCGAGCGGGTCCGGCTCGGCAGCAGCGAGCGGCTCATCGTCACCGTTGCCGACTACCCCTACGCCGTCCAGCGCCTGCGGGTGGCCCCCGAGATGGCCGACCCCCCGGCTGATCAGCTCGGTCGCATCCGCCGGGAGACGGAGCGGGTCGGCGCGGTGTGGAGTCTCGGCGGGACGCCGTTGTTCCGCCTCCCTCTGGGGCCGCCGCTCGCCCCGATGCCGAACAGGAGGAGCTTCGGCTCGCGCCGGATCTTCAACGGCCAGCCGCGCGACCCCCACAGCGGGGTCGACCTCAGCGCGCCGACGGGCACGCCGGTGCTTGCGGCAGAGCGCGGCCGGGTGGCGATCGCCAGCGACCTCTACTTCTCCGGCAACAGCGTGTTCATCGACCACGGCGGTGACCTGGTCACGATGTACTTCCACCTCGACCGCATCGAGGTGCGCGACGGCGAGGCCGTCGAGCGCGGTCAGGTCATCGGCACGGTCGGATCGACTGGCCGCGTCACCGGCCCCCACCTTCACTTCGGCGTCCGCTGGCACGGCGCACGCGTCGATCCGGCGTTGCTGTTAGGGGACCCCGCCCGCGTGCCGGTGGTCGGATCCGACCATCCCGGTTGACCTTTCCCGAGCCGGACTCGCTATAGTAGGGGCGGCGTTCGACAGCCCGCGAGGGGCTGTCGCGCGGGGCGGCACGATGCCACCCCATCGGCTGGGCGAGGGAGACGCGCATGGACAAGCCGCGGTACTACTTCACCGGGGACAGTGAGAAGGTCGACCTCGACTTCTCGAAGCTCGACTTCAGCTACATCGCCTGTCCCTACCGATTCGAGGCGGTCTACGAGTACGGCGTGTGGCGGGTGCGCGGGCTCCTGGAGGGGTCCTCGATGGAGATTCCCGAGGGCAGCCAGTGCCTGCACTACGGGCAGCAGCTGTTCGAGGGCATGAAGGCGCAGGCCGGGGCCGACGGCGAGGTGTACGCCTTCCGGCCGCACGACAACGCGCGGCGCATGAACGCCGGGGCCCGCTACCTGCGCGGCCCGGAGCTGCCGGAAGCGCTGTTCGTCCGCGGCATCGAGGAGGTGGTGGCGGCGAATCTCCCGTTCGTGCCTCCCTTCGGCAGTGGCGCCGCGCTCTACCTGCGGCCGTTCTACATCGGGATCGGCGACAACGTCGGCGTCAAACCCGCCTCGCGCTTCGTGTTCCGGATCTTCGTGACCCCGGTCGGCCCCTACTTCAAGGGCGGCTTCGGCGCCGATCAGGGCAAGGCCTTCATGGTCACGCGCTTCGACCGCGCGGCTCCCCATGGCAGCGGCCACGTCAAGGCCGGCGGCAACTACGCCTGCTCATTCTGGCCCGGCGTCGAGGCCAAGACCAAGGGCTTCGCCGAGGCGCTCTATCTCGACCCTGCCGAGCACCGCTACATCGACGAGATCGGAGCCGCCAACTTCCTCGCCTTCCGCGACCGGACCCTGATCACCCCAGACTCGACGAGCGTGCTGCCATCGATCACGCGCGAGTCGCTGCTGCAGATCGCGGCCGAGATCTTCGGCTGGCCGACGGAGCGGAGGAAGATCCCGCTCGAGGAGCTCGATGAGATCCGCGCCGCGGCCTGCTGCGGTACTGCCGCCGTCATCACCTGGATCCGGCAGATTGCCGACGGCGACCGGGTCTGGGAGTTCCCGTTCGACGAGCGCTGGCAACGGCTCTACGACGAGCTGGTTGGGATCGAGACCGCCACCGCAGCAGATCCTTTCGGCTGGCGGCACCGCATTCCGGTCTAGGCCGCCTCAAGGGTGCGGCACGTTCACGGTCGGGCGGCCCCGCCAGTCCGGCGCACGTCGTTCGCGTGCCCGTGCCCGAACACGATTCCGGAGGGGAATTAATCGGATATGGAGACGGGCACGGAGAGACGGGGGGACTGTCAACTCGCGTGTCGGCTCGCGGAGTTCAAGCCCCTTGAGCCGCGGCCGACGCGAGCGCTGTGGCCCGCTCCTCCGGATCGTTCTCCACCAGCAGCGGACGCACCCTCGACATCGGCGAGCAGCTCCGGCGCCGAGTTGACGGCTCGCCCGTCCCCCACCCAGGCCGCGACTCGGCACCGACCCCGAGCCACCAGCGCTCTGTGAGGCCACGTCGTGGAAGGATCAGACGACACACCTGCGGGAGGGCGCCCTGGACTCGGCTACCGCTCGTCCGCGGAGGCCGCCGCCAACGCTCGGGCCCGCTCCTCCGGATCGTTCTCCACCAGCAGCGACCTCGCACCCTCGACATCGGCGAGCAGCTCCGGCGCCGAGTTGAGCACCACGACGTCGAGGAAGTCGCCGTCGGGAAGCGCGCGCGCGACGGCTTCGCTGACGAGGTTGAGGGCAAAGCGCAGGGAGCGCAGCGCGGGCGGGCGCAGCCACACGAAAAGCACCAGCGACGGCGCGTTCTGGCGCGCCGGGACCATGACCTGAGGGAGGTGGGCGAAGGCGAGGTCCGGGCAGCTCGCCAGCTCCTCCGCCAGCCGCGTCTTGACTCGTGGGTCAAGCGGCTGCTCCGGGGGAGAGATGACCAGCTCGTCCGCGCCGCGCATCCTGAGCATGGTACCTGAGCGGGGGCGTGGCGCGTTCCGTGCCCATGCCCGTCTCCATGCCCGGTTCCGGACGTGTCGTCCACTCTTGGGCGGCCTGTTCGGAGACGGAGAGGGGCAGGGAGACGGAGACGCCATGGGTCCCCCGCGGACAGTCGACCCCCTTGCCGACTCTGGTAGCATGAAGCCGTGAGCGACGCCGCAACCCCGCTGGCTGGCAAGCTGCTCATCGCCATGCCAGGTCTGGTCGATCCCAACTTCTGGCACGCCGTGGTCCTGGTCGGCGTGCACTCCACGGAGGAGGGCGCCTTCGGCTTGGTCATCAATCGCCCACTCAGCGTCGAGCTCAACGAGATCCTCGAGGAGCTCGGCGAGACGGTGGCCGAGGCGCAGCTCCCTCAGGTCCTGGCTGGCGGCCCGGTCGAGCCCAACCACGGTTTCGTCGTCTTCGAGGGCAGCGGCCAAGAGCCCGACGAGACCGCGCTCGCCGTCGACAGCGACATCATGGTCTCGGGCAGCACCGAGACCCTCGCCAACCTCGCGCGAGGCCGCCTCGGAGGCCGCTATCACCTGTTTCTCGGCTACTCGGGCTGGTACCCCGGCCAGCTCGAGCAGGAGATCGAGGACAACTCCTGGCTGGTGGCGCCCCTCAATACCTCGATCATCTTTGAAGTGCCGGTCGAGGAGCGCTGGACCGCCGCTCTGCGCTCGATCGGCGTCGAGCCGGGAGCCCTAGTCGACCTCGGCTCGGGCGCACCGAGTTGACGGCTCGCCCACCCTCCCACCCAGGCCGCGACTCGACGCCGACTCCTCACCTGGCGTTCTCCCAGCAACCACGTGTCGGAAACATCAAACGATCCGCCCGCGGTCAGGGTCGTTGTTCACCTGCAACGATCTCGCACGCTCGACTTGATCGAGGTGCCACGGCGCCGAGTTGACGGCCCGACCCACGCGACCTCACCCGCTGGTCCTCGTGCAGGCACAAGCTCGAGCCAGCCACGAAACGGTGTGCGTTCGTCGTGAAACCGGATCGGAAGCGGGCGCGGAAGCGGGCGCGGGCCCTCCAGTGGATTCCGCCCCCGGCACCCGCCGGACCTACCGTTCGGTAAGTAACCGGCTCATAAAAGGGCCCAGCCCGTTGGGGCTGGGCCGTCGAGCGTGAGTCGGGAGGGACCGTTGAGCTTTTCAGGCAGGATCAAATGAAAGGCAGTCAATAGGTTGGCCGCAAAAGGTTGGCCGTTGTTGGCAGGCTCAAGGTGGAAAGCCTTCCCGGATCCCTCCCATGCTCTAATGTTGCCTCATTCTACTGTCTGGTCGGCAAATTGTAAAGCCCCGTCCGGACCGTGTCAAGACCCGCGGCTGCTCGCTCAGCTGGGACCCCTCTGGAGAACGATCTCGACCTCCACCACGCCTCCCGCAGCCGCCGAGATTTCCTCGGTTCGACTGGCAAAACCCGGAGCCCGCACCTCGAGGACATGGCGCCCCGCAGGCACGGCGAGCGGCGCGACCATGAGGTCGAGCTCCCGGCCGGTGGCGAGGAACGAGCCATCCAGAAAGACCTCCGCCGTGGGCGGCTTCACGCGCAACCGGAGCGATCCCCGGGGCGCACCGACCCCTGCTGCCGTCGAGGGCCCGAGATCGAGGTCCGGCCGCAAGGCGGCGTCCGGCCCGGCTGGTGGGGTGGGGCCGGATGGCGCCGCTGCCGCGCCCGCGACCGGCTCCCAGATCCACTGCTCGGGCTCGCCCTTGCCAACCGGGGGGGCCGTTCCCTCGGCCGCCGGACCGTGGGACCGCTGCATCCGGTGCCGGATCTCGAACAGACAGCTCGGTCGCGCCGCGATCTGAAAGGCCTCGGTCCGGTACCCGTCCAACCGCAGCTCGAGGCGGTAGTCGCCCGGCTCGAGGTAGAGGAAACCATTGGTGCCGTTGAAGTACCGCGCGCGGCCGGCGAACCGGCCATCGAGGAAGACCAGGCCGTCCTTGGGTCTGATGTCGGTGACCGCCACCGCAAGCTGCGGCGCCTGGAGCGTGGCGGGCCCGGACCCGGACACGGGCCACGCCGTCGCCACCGGGCTGCACGGTACGTCGCGTGCGCCGTCCTCGGCCGACGCCGTCGGGTTGGGCTTCCCGCCCGCGGCCGGCGGACCATCGTCAGCCGCGGCAGCGGCGACAAGAAACCCAGCCACCGCCGCCATCAGCGTCCAGGAGTGTTTGCCGCGCATGCACCACCTCCGGCTCACATCTCCTGCAAGGCTCCTGCCAGACCCTGCAGATAGCTGGCGTCGACGAATCGCTGCAGGAACTGAGGCGGGACCAGTCCAGGCACGCGCTCTCCGAGCCCGACCGCCAGCGCCAACAGCCCCCGCAGCAGGGGCTGTCCGGGCCGCAGCGCCCGCACCCGGTCGACGCCCAGGAAGTTGGCGAGCTCGGGGTGGAGCCGAGCGAAGATCGCAGCCGAGCGGCCCGCCGTCCTCTGTCGGCGACAGAACGTCCGTGGATGGATACGGTGGTGGTGAGTGACTCTGGCCTGCGGCTGGTAGCGGATACTCAGCCCTTCCCGGACCGCCCGGTAGGCGAACTCGATGTCCTCCCAGGCTGCCGCCGGGAAGTCCTCCCGGAACCCGCCGAGCCGCACCATCTCCGCGCGGTCGATCGAGACGTTCGAGGTGTAGAAGAAGTTGAACGGAAGCCGTCGCGCGTCTTCGATCAGCAGGTAGCCGAACTGAGGCCCGTACTCATTGATGAAACGAAGGAAGGGAGTCTCCCCGGCAGTCGGGAAGCCGGTATAGCCGACCACTGCCAACGGGTGATGGCGGACCCCGTGCAGCCGGTGCTCCTCGAGGTGAGCCAGCAACCACCCGGGCTCCGGAACGGTGTCGTCACCGAGGAACAGCAGCACCTCGCCGGTGGCAGCGGCTGCGCCCCGATTGCGGGCGACCGCCGGGCCCGCGCTGCTCTGGCTCAGGGCGCGGAGGCGGCCACTCCCCGACTCCTGGCGCAGCCAGTCTCCGGTGCCGTCGCTCGAGCCGTCGTCAACGACGATCAACTCCGGCCGCCGACCGCCGGGCGCGAACTGGTCCTCGACTGCGGCCACCACCCTCTGCAGGTCGCGGAGACGGCTGTGGGTCGGAATGACCACGCTCGCCGGCGGGTAGTGGTCCCGCATGCTCACCACCCGAATGCCTGCGGACGGGCGGCCGCGCGGGTCATCGGGCCGCGACCTCGCCAGCGTCACCCACCACGAAGCGCGGGATCGCCGGGGACAGCCGGCAGAGGAACTCGTAGTTGATGGTCCCGCTCAGCTCCGCCAACTCCTCGGCGGTCACCGCCGCGTCTCCCTGCCGGCCGAGCAGCACCACCTCGTCGCCCACCGCGGCCTCCGGCACGTCGGTGACGTCAACCATCATCATGTTCATGCACACCCGGCCCACGACCGGCACCGGCCGGCCGCCGACCAGGACCCGAGCGCGGTTGCTCAAGGCGCGCGCGTAGCCGTCGGCGTAGCCCACCGGCAGAACCGCCAAGCGAGTCGCGCGCAAAGCTCTCCAAGTCCGGCCGTAGCCGACGGTCTCGCCGGTGGCCACGTGCTGGAACTGCCCGATCACGGTCCGCCAGGCCAGCGCCGGCTCCAGCTTGACGCCGTTGCGGCCGTGGTCGAGGATCCAGGTCAACCTGGTCTCTCGCGACGGCCAGTGCCCGTACATCGATATCCCGATCCGGGCGAGGTTGAAATCGGTTTCTCGGAACAGCAGCGATGCGGCCGAGCACGCGGCGTGGACGTACGGCACGTCGCTGCTCAACTCGCGCCGTAATGCCGCGACGGCGTCACCGAATAGGGCCAGCTGTCGGCGTGCGAAATCGTGCTCGAGTGTGTCCTCGATGTTGGCAAAATGAGTGGCGATCCCGACGATCGAAAGGCCCTCGCCGGCCGCCGTCCGGCAAACGTCGGCGATGCGCGAACGCTCGAAACCCTGGCGCTTCGTTCCGGTGTCGATCTTGAGGTGAATGGGCAGTGAAATACCGCTCGATCTGCGGTACTCACCAAGCCACCTGAGGACCTCGTCGGTCGACACGAAAACGTGGACGTCGGCATCGAGATCGTGGAGCTCGCCGCGGGCCATGAAGCCCATGATCAGGACCGGGCTCGAGAGCCCCAACCGGCGGAGGCGTCGCGCTTCCTCGGCCGTGTGCACAGCCAGCCAGTCCGCATGTGCAGCGGCGAACGGAGCCACCTCAGCCGTGCCGTGCCCGTAGGCGTTGGCCTTGACGACCGCAGCCAGCTTCGTGCCGCGGGTCAAGATCTCTCGAAAGACACTCAAGTTGTGCGCCAGAGCTCGAACGTCAACTTCGAGCCACTGCGAGTGGTTGCCACGGCATTCCATGCGACCGAGTGTACCCGGTCGGCTCAGGCCCCGCAAAGTCCCGCCCTGCCGGCGCCCGGGTCCAGTGGCCGTTGCGGGCGGTGAGCCCCCACCCAGCGGGGCGCTCCGCAGCGGCCGCTGCCTCGCCGCCTCCCGGCAGTCTCCCATGTGACGCACAATTGCCGACGTCGACGGCGCCATATTCGAACGTAAACCACACTCAATAGCGGCGCAAATTCGACATCAGTTTGGGCTTGACTCTAGAAGAAAATCCGTCTATCGTTAGTACAAAGTCTCGGGGGGGTGACTCGATGGCTTTCGAAAGATACGTTCCTCCACGAACAGCCGGAATGAAACCCCGGGCGACGGTTCGGCCGAGCGGGCTGATTTCATTCGATGCCGCAGCAGTCGCGGCTTTCGGCCTCAACAAGGCATCGCACGCCGTGCTTTTCTTCGACAAGAGCCGCAAGCTGATCGGCGTACAGATCACCAACAACGGAAACGAAGTGGGTGCATTCCCGCTGTCCCGCCGCCGTCGATCGGTGAGTCTGAAAGCGCCGCAGTTCCTCACGCAATACGGCCTGGCTTTCGAGGAATCTCAGCGCTTCGACATCAGCGACGATCGGACGAGCAAGATGCTGACCATCAGCATGAAGAACGTCCAGCGGCGGCGTGGGCGCCGCCCCAAGAAGAGCTGACCAAGCCCGGCGCGTACTGTCGCTCCAGCCGGCCGCCATCCGCCGCCGAGCTCAGGCCAGGTTCCCCGGCCACTCCCGAGGCAACGCGAACAGCTCCCGGAAGCTCCGCGTCGACGCCATCGCCACCTCCGCGCTGGTGACGGCCCAGATCTCGGAGAGCGCCTCGCCGACGTGCACCACATAGCTCGGCTCGTTGCGCCGCCCGCGGTGGGGGACCGGGGCGAGATAGGGGCTGTCGGTCTCGACGAGCACCTGGGACGGTGACAGCGCGCCGACCATCTCGCGGATGTTGTGCGCACCCTTGAACGTCACCATTCCCGACACCCCGACCAGCAGTCCGTGGTCGACCACCCTCACCGCCTCGGCGGGGCCCTCGGTGAACGAGTGGCAGACGCCGCGCAGGACGCCACGATGACGGGCCAGCCGCGACTCGAGGTCCGGCCACGATTCGCGGTTGTGGAGGACCACCGGCAGGCCGGCACCGCGCGCGAGGTCGAGCTGCCAGTCGAGCGCCCGCAGCTGATCTTCGCGCGGCGACTGCAGGTAGTGGTAGTCGAGGCCGATCTCGCCGACCGCGACGACGCCGCCCTCGCCGAGAGCGCGCTCGACGCGCTCCTTCACGGTGCTGTCCAGCGATGATGCGTCGTGCGGGTGGACCCCGACCGCGGCCACCACTCGCCCCGGCCATGCTGCTGCCAGCTCGATGGTCCGCTTGAGGTCGGCCGGCCCGGTTGCGGGCACCAGCACGCCACCGACCCGCAGCTCGGCCGCCCGGTCCAGTGCGGCGGCCAGCTCGCGGTCCTCGAACATGGTCAGATGCGCGTGGGAGTCGATCCAAAGCGGTTGCGAGTCGGCGGGCATCGGCGGGAGTCTAGCAAGTGTCTTCGCGTCGAGGTGGTTTCGGCAGTCTACCCGCTACCGCTCGCACCCTTCGCGGGCTCCTCATGCGCCGCCATCAGCATCGCGGCGCCGACGACAGCCGCCGTCTCCGCACGGAGCACCCACCTGCCGAACCGAACGCTCGGCCAGCCCGCCGCGGCCAGCAACTGTTGCTCGCGGGGTGCGAGGCCCCCCTCGGGGCCGACCACCAGTACCTCGGGCAGCGGCCCGCGGTACTCGCCGAGGGGCCTTCCCGCCGGGTCGGCAACCAGCCCGGCAGCATCATCCATGTCGGACAGCAGCTGATCGAGACCCTGCGGGCGGGCGATCTCCATCTGCCACGGCCGCCGGCACTGCTTGAGCGCCTGCATGGCCACTCGCCGCCAGTGCTCGCTGCGACCCTCGGCAGCGCGCGCGCCGAGCTGTGAGCGTTCGACGAGCAGCGGAATGAGCACCGCGACCCCGGTCTCGACGCACTTCTGCACCGCCCAGTCCATGGCCTGGCTGTGCAGGACTCCCAGCCCGACGACCACGCGCGGGGGCCGGTCGCCCGGCGGCTCCAGAGGCGCGAGGACCTCGGCCTCGCAGCGCCGTGCATCAACGGTGACCAGCGCGGCATCAGCAACCCCGCCGCGGCCGTCGCAGAGCGTGACGTGGTCGCCCGGTCGCAGGCGCAGCGTGGCTGCGAGGTGGCGAGACTCCAGCCGGTCGAGGACGATCCGGGCGCCCGTCGCGAGACTCCCCGCCTCGACGAGCACCCAGCGGTCAGCCGTCATCGCGCACCGCCGTCAGGCTGAGCCACTCCCCCGACCTCCGTTGGTCGCGCACGTCGAGCCCGACGCCGCGCAGGACCGAGGACACGTCGGCGAGCTCGGTCTCGAGCATCCCCGACAGCACCGCGAATCCCGTCGGGGCGAGGACGCGCCGGATGTCCGGCAAGAGGGGCCGGAAGTGCTCGGTGATCATGTTGCACAGCACCACGTCGAACTCGTACCGTCCGACGGCGGCGATCGGCCCGGCAAACAACAGCGGGCGCGCTAGCCAATCCTGCTCGATCGCGGTCCGCCTCGCGACCCAGATCGCTTCGCGGTCGACGTCGAACGCGACCACCGGGCGAGCACCGAGGCGGTCGGCGGCGATCGCGAGAATGCCCGAGCCAGTGCCGATGTCCAGCACCGACTTGTCGCGCACCGACAGCGCCTCGAGCGCCGCCAGCACCAGCCGGGTCGACTCGTGGCTCCCGCTGCCAAAGGCGGTCCTCGGCTCGATCGCGAGCCGGCGCCTGCCGATCGGAGCCGCCGTGGGCGCGTCGGGGTGCGGGTCGATCCACCAGCTCCGTCCGGCGGCAAACGGTCGCGCCGACTCACGGTACCCGGCCAGCCAGTCCTGGCTCTCGAGGACGCGCACCTCGATCCGACGCGCGCCCGCCCCTGCGAGGGCGGCCTGCAATCTGGCCGGCTCACCGGCCCGGTCGCCGTCGATGTAGACGCGCAGCGCAACCGCGGTCCCGACCGCGTCCCCGAGGTGGGCTCCGAGCACGGTCAGCTGCCCGAGAATCTCCGGAAGGAGCTCCTCCGCCTCGACCGGCAGCTCGCAGCTGACTTCGACGCAGTCCGTCATCGGTCTCGGTCGTCTCCCGGCAGCTCCCGGCCAGCCCACGACCCTCGGGCCGGCTCGAAGTTCAGTCGTCCCCGCCGAGCGCCCGCTTCAGCCGATCGAAGAACCCACGTTGGGGCTCCTGGTCGAGTCCGTCGCCGCCGGCTGCCGCGATCTCGGCAATCAGCCTGCGCTGCTCATCGGTCAAGCGCCGAGGCACCACGACCCTGAGGTGGACGTGGAGGTCGCCGCGGCGTTTCGAGTCGAGGTGCGGCATGCCGTCGCCCCGCAGCCGCAGCACGTCGCCAGGCTGCGATCCGGGTTCGACCATAACGGTCCGGTTCTCGCCGAGCACCGTGGACACCTCGAGGGCCCCCCCGAGCATGGCGTGGAAGACCGACACGGGCACCTCGACGTGGAGGTCGGCACCCTCGCGCACGAATCGCTCGTGCTCGTCAACGGCAACTACGACGTAGAGGTCACCGGCAGGCCCGCCGCGCTCTCCCGCCTCGCCTTCCCCGGACAGCCGGAGCCTCATCCCGGTGGCAACGCCCGGCGGCACTTTCACCCGCAGGCTGTTCTCTTCCTCCGCCCGACCGCGTCCTCCGCACTCCTGGCATGGGTGCCGGTTGATGCGACCCGCCCCGGCGCACGTCGGGCAGGTCTGCGACACCGACAGGAACCCCCGCTGGAACAGCACCTGACCGGCTCCGCGGCAGGTCCCGCACGGCTCGAGGGTGGTGCCGGGCTCGGCTCCGGAACCGCTGCACGCAGCACACCGCACCAGCCTTGGAATGCGGATGACGCGCTCGATACCCCGGGCCGCATCCTCAAGCGCGATCTTCAGCGTGTACTGCAGGTCGTGGCCCCGGCGCGGACCGCCGCGGCGACGCTGGGTGCCGAAGATGTCGCCGAAGGTGACCCCGAACAGGTCACCCAGCACATCCGCGAAGTCGCCGAACGCCGTCGGGTCGAATCCGGTGAAGCCATTCGCCGCCACGCCGTCATGGCCGAAGCGGTCGTAGCGGGCGCGCTTCTCGGCGTCGGAGAGGACCGCGTAGGCCTCCGACGCCTCCTTGAACCGCTCCTCGGCCTCGGGACTGTCGGGGTTGCGATCGGGATGGAGCTGCACTGCGAGCTTGCGGTAGGCGCGCTTGATGTCAGGCAGGGAGGCGTCGCGGCCGACGCCCAGGACCTCATAGTAATCACGCCTCGTCCCGGTCGCCATCGGTCCTCAGGAGTCACCGTCAGGGGTGTCATCGGACGAGCCCGCCTTGTCGGATGATCCGCTTCCCCCGAGCGCCGCCAGGGGATTGATCATCACGACCTCGGTCAGGGTCTGCGACACTTCCTGGACCGCACCGATCGCCTCCTCGAGCACCGTGCGCTCTTCGCTGGTGATCGCCTTGCGGGCGCGGTTGAGGGTCGCCCGGACCGACTCGCGGTCGTCCGGCGACAGGCTGTTGCCGAACTCCCGCACCACTCGCTCGTTGGTGTAGAGCAGGCCCTCGAGGCGGTTCTGGAGCTGGCGGACGGTGCGCCGTCGTTCGTCCTCCGAGCGGTACTTGTCGGCCTCCGCGATCAGGCCGTCGATCTCGATCTTCGACAGGCCGCCGGCGGGCTGAACCTCGATGCCCTGCTCCTTGCCGGTGGCCAGGTCGCGGGCACCGACGTGGACGATGCCGTTGGAGTCGATCGAGAAGGTCACCTCGATCTGCGGCACGCCGCGCGGCGACGGCGGGATGCCGACCAGATCGAAGCGGCCGAGGGAGCGGTTCTCGCCCGCGATGCCGCGCTCGCCCTGGAGGACGTGGACCTCGACCGTGGTCTGGTTGTCGGCAACCGTGGTGAAGATCATGGACTTCTTGGTCGGAATGGTCGAGTTGCGCTCGATGATCCTGGTGAACAGCCCGCCGTGGGTCTCGATGCCGAGCGACAGCGGAGTGACGTCGAGCAGGATGAGGTCCTTGACCTCGCCCTGCAGGATCCCGGCCTGGAGCGCCGCACCGATGCCCACGACCTCGTCCGGATTGATGTCCTGGCAGGGCGTGCGCCCGAAGAACTCGGAGACCACCCGGACGACCATCGGCATCCGGGTCTGGCCGCCGACCAGGATCACCTGGTCGATCTGCTCGCGCTCGACCCGCGCCGCCTCGAGCGAGTTCTGGCACGGCTCGAGGGTCCGCTCCACGAGATCACGGACCAGATCCTCCAGCTGGCTCTGGGTGAGACGGACCTGGAGGTGCTTCGGCCCGGTGTGGTCGGCCGCGATGAACGGCAGCGAGATCTCGGTGACCTCGTTGGCCGAGAGGTCGCACTTGGCAGCCTCTGCGGCCTCCTTGATGCGCTGGATCGCCATCATGTCCTCGGACAGATCGAGGCCGGTGTCCTGCTTGAACTGGTCGAGCAGGTACTCCATCACCCGCGCGTCGAAGTCCTCGCCACCGAGGAAGGTGTCGCCGGCAGTCGACTTGACCTCGTAGATGCCGTCGCCGATCTCGAGGATCGAGATGTCGAAGGTGCCGCCGCCCAGGTCGTAGACGGCGATCACCTCGTGGGTGTCCTTGCCGAACCCGTAGGCGAGCGAGGCGGCGGTCGGCTCATTGATGATCCGCACCACCTCGAGCCCGGCGATGGTTCCGGCGTCCTTGGTGGCCTGGCGCTGGCTGTCGTCGAAGTATGCCGGCACGGTGATGATCGCCTGCGAGATCTCCTCCCCGAGGAACTCCTCGGCAAACTCCCTGATCTCGCGCAGCAGCAGCGCCGAGATCTCGGGGGGACTGTACTTCCGGCCCTGGAACTCGATGTGGGCGTCACCGTTGTCAGCCTCGACGATCGCGTACGGCACCAGGGTCCGAGCCCACTTCACCTCGTCGGAGCTGTACTTCCTGCCGATCAGCCGCTTGACCGCATAGGCCGTGTTCTTGGGGTTGGTCATCGCCTGGCGTCTGGCGATCTGGCCGACCAGGCGCTCGCCGCTGGCGGTAAAGGCGACCACCGACGGCGTGGTGCGGGCCCCCTCGCGATTCGGGATCACGACCGGTTTCGTGACATCCACGACCGCGGCGCACGAGTTCGTGGTGCCGAGGTCGATACCGATGATCTTGCTCACGAGCCGCCCCCCTCGTCAGCTTCCACGCCACGGCTGCGCGATCCGTCCCCGAGGGGTGACACCGGCTCAACCGCCACCGCGACCATCGCCGGTCGAATCAGCCGGCCGCCGAATAGGTATCCCTTCGAGAACACACCCACCACGCTGCCCGTCGGGAACTCGGAGCCCTCGATCCGCTGCACCGCCTCGTGGAGCTCCGGGTCGAAGCGCTGCCCGGTCGGGTCGATCGTCTCGAGACCGCCGCGCTGGAGGATTTCCGAGAACTGGCGCGCAATCATCGCCACGCCCTCGCGAAAGGCCGCCGGTTCGCTCTCTTCGGCGTGCTGGACGGCGCGCTCGAAGTTGTCGAGCACCGGCAGCAGCTCACCGATCAGGCCCTCGGCGGCGGTCCGCCGCAACTCCTGCCGCTCGCGATCGACTCGCTTGCGGTAGTTGTCGAACTCGGCCAGCTTGCGCAGGTACATCTCGCGCAGGTGATCGACCTCCGCCTTCAGGCGCCGGATCTCCTCGTCCCCGGCCTGCTCCGCAGGGGCAACCTCGACCGGAGCCGGGTGCGGTACCGGCTCCTCCTCGTCCACGTCGACGAACTCGATCTCGATCTTGTCGTCGAGGTCGTCCACGAGCGGACGGTCGTTGTCCTTGTCCTCAGGCATGACTGGCTCCCGGCTCCTCAAGCATGCGCGTCAGGGCGTCGCCGATGAACTTGACAACGGGCACGATACGACCATAGTTCATCCGCCGCGGCCCGACCACCCCGACAGCGCCGGCACGTCGACCACCCTTGAAGAACAGGGTCGCGACCATCCCGAGGCTGCCGGAGGCTGTGACCTCCGACTCGCGGCCGATGATGACCTGGGTCGGGCCCTTGTCGAGCGCCCTCCGCCACTCGCTCGCCATCCGCCGCCGGTCGTGCAACGCCGACAACAAGGATCGGATCCGGTCGGCTTCGGTGAACTCAGCCGACTGGAGCAGGCGATCGGTGCCAGCGAGCTGAACCTCGACGTCCTCCCCGCGCTCCGCGAACAGCTGCCGAGCGGTGGTCGCCGCCCGCCGGGCGACCACGTCAAGGCCCGCGTCCGGTTCGCCGGCGGTTTCGATCCAGCGCCGGATCCGCTCGGGAGCCGCGCCGCGGAAGGTCGTGGTGAGGTAGTTGCTCTCTTCCTGGAGGTTCTCGGCGCGCGGCTCGTCGTCAAAGGCGAGCACCCGCTTGTCGACAGCTCCGTCCGTGGTGACGATGACGCCGAGCACTCGGCGCCCACCCAGCGGCACCAGCGACACCGCCTCGACGACCGGCTCCTCGCCGATCGGCCGCATGGCAACACCGGCCTCCTGGGTCAGGTCGGCCGCAACCTGGGCCACCCACTCCAGGTCTTCGACCAACTCCCTGCGCAACGAGAAGATACGGGCCTCGAGCTGGCGCCTGAACGCGACCGGCAGATTGCGCTGCACCGACAGCGAGTCCACGAAGGTCCGGTAGCCGCGGTCGGTGGGCAGGCTGCCGGCGGAGGCGTGCGGTCGCGTCAGCAGCCCCTTGGCCTCGAGCCCGGCGACGATGCTGCGGATGGTGGCCGACGACAACTCGAGACCCGAGCTCGCAACGATCTGCCGGGATGCAACCGGGGCGCCGGAGCCGATGTAGAGCTCGACCACGCATGCGAGCACCGCGCGGTCTCTCGCAGTCAGGTCGACGTCCTCAGTCCACGTGTTCATCCGGAGACAATCCTCACCTGGGCCGCGCGTCATGAAGCTGACGAACACTCGGAGGCGGCCTGACCGTATTCTAGCATCGCCCCCAGGTCGGTTCGGATCTTGCATCACTCGTTGAACTTGCGGCCTGCTGGGGGACGGCTCGCACGGCTCGGGCCCGCCCAGGGGGTGCCGCGAGGCCGCCGCAACGGCGGCGAACGCGTCCAAGTGCAACGACTTAGCAGGTTTGACCACCGCTCGCCGCTGTGTTAGCGTGGGAGCGTCGATCGAGGTCGGACTAGGAATGGTTTTTTTCAACTGGGCAACCATGCAGATGGCCGCGAAGATCGTGTACTACGGTCCCGGCCTCTGCGGCAAGACCTCAAATCTGAGCTTCATCTACGCAAAGACCTCCCCCAACTCGCGGGGTGAGATGGTGTCGCTGGAGACCGAGTCCGACCGGACGCTGTTCTTCGACCTGCTGCCGATCGAGGTCGGCACGATCGGCGGGTTCAAGACCCGTCTGCAGCTCTACACGGTGCCCGGCCAGGTTTTCTACAACACCACCCGCAAGCTCGTCCTGAAGGGGGTCGACGGCCTGGTCTTCGTGGCCGACTCGCAGCGGCCGATGCGCGAGGCGAACATCGAGAGCTTCGAGAGCCTGATCGACAACCTCACCGAGCTCGGGCTCGACGTCAAAGACCTGCCCTTGGTTCTGCAGTACAACAAGCGTGACCTCAAGAACATCCTCGCGGTCGACGAGCTCAACAGCGACCTCAACTCGGATCGCGCCTACCCATTCTTCGAGGCGCAGGCGATCCATGGCTTGGGCGTCTTCGAGACCCTCAAGGAGATCACCAAGCTCACCCTGAAGAAGCTGCGCAAGCGGATGGTCGCCCCGCACGCGGCGGGGCCGGCGGCACGTGTACCGGGCGCGCCTGCTCGGCCATCAATCGCGGCGCCCCGGCGTCCGACCACGGTGTCCGCCGCCCGCCTGGCGCGGGCTGCGGAGGAGGGTGTCGACACGGCGGCCGCAGCGGGCCCTGCCCACGCGCCGCACCGCGCGGCCACCCGGACGTCCCCGCCCGCCGAGGCGCCGCCGCCTGCCGAGCCGGCATTCGTCACGCACGACGAGAGCCCGGACGTCGACGCCGGACCGCCTCCGGTCGGGGCGATGCCCGACTTCGACGAGCCGTTCCCGGTCGATGAACGATCGGCGGCCGCACCCGTCCACGAGCCGATGCCGCAGATCGAGGCTGCCGCCCTGCCGGTGAGCGAGGAAACCGAGGTCTCGGTGGAGTTCGACAAGACCGACGTTGACTCCGGGGCCGTCACGCCACCGCCGCTGAAGAGGGTGCAGCTGTCCAACCAGATGGACATCCTCGCCGAGCTCGAGGGCCTGCGCAAGCAGGCGACGATGGGCGGCGGGCGCTGGTCGCGGCCGGCCGATCGGGACGTCGACATCGAGTCTCTGCTGGCCGGCTCCGATCCGGTCCGCGAGCTGCGCGAGCGGGTCCACGAGTCTCTCAACTCAGACATCTTCAAGAACATGCGCGGCGTCCAGGTGGCGGTCCGGATCCACAACCAGGACGGCGAGACGATCCACGCGCTGGACCCCATCACGGTCGCCGTGAGCCGCGCCGGCAAGCTCGAGAGGCTGTCGCTGCGGTTCATCGTCGACCTGGAGAACAAGCAGTGATGCCGTCCCGACGGACGGCCGTGGCCCTGCGATGCTCGGCCGTCCTCGTTGCGGTGCTCGCAGCCGGCTGCGCGTCGGCGCCCAGCGCTCCCACCGCCAACTTGCGCACGACGGCGTCGACGGCAATGACCGGCACGTCGGCTGCAACCGACACCGGTTGGGAGGAGGCGGCGCGTCGCCACGCCGAGGGTCTGCTCGACGAGTCGCGCAGCCTCGCTGCCGAGGGCCGGACCGAGGAGGCCCTTGCCCGGATCGATGAGGCGATCTGCGTGGCCCTCGAGCTGCCTGAGGGCCGCACCACCTCTCCCGACCACCTCGATTGGGTGGCGCGCTTGATCACCGAGGCCGACGTCCTCGAAGACGACCTCGCACTGATCACCGAGACTGCGGCTGACGGCGAGCTCGTGGACCTGCCGCCGATCGAGGGCCTTCCCACGGCGATCGCGCGTGACGATGGCACCGCGTCGCTGCTGCCCTCGAGCGACTTCCCGCTCGAGCTCAACCCAACGGTCCTCAAGTTCGTTGACGTGATGTCGGCGTCCGGCGAGTACCACAACCGGATCGCACGCGGTCTCGACCGCGCCGGCGCCTACCTGCCGATGATCCGGGAGAAGCTGGCCAGGGTGGGTCTCCCAGAGGACCTCGCCTACCTGCCGCTGATCGAGTCGGCCTTCTCGACCACCGCCTACTCGCGGGCCAAAGCTCACGGGCTGTGGCAGTTCATCGCCGGCACCGGACGCCGGTATGGGCTCGCCGTCGGTTCACTGCTCGACGAGCGCCGCGATCCGGAGCTGTCGACCGACGCCGCGATCGCGTACCTGAAGGACCTCTACCTCGAGTTCGGCGACTGGAACCTGGCCCTCGCCGGCTACAACTCGGGGGAAGGCAACGTGCGACGGGCCATCCAACGGTCGGGCAGCCGCGACTTCTGGACGCTCCAGAACCACCTTCCGAAGGAGACGAGGAACTACGTCCCGGCCTTCATGGCGTCGGTCATCGTCTCCAAGCAGCCCGAGCGCTTCGGCTTCCCGCCGATCGCGGAAGACGACTGGACGTACGACCGGGTCGTGGTCGGCGACCCGCTCGACCTCCAGTTCCTCGCCAGGGAGCTCGACCTGGAGGTCGCCGATGTCCGCGAGCTCAACCCCGCGATCCGCCTCGACCTGACGCCGGCCGGCCGTGACACCGCGATCCGGCTGCCGGCTGGTTACGGCGCTCGGGCCGAGCAGGTGCTCGCCTCGACACCGACCTCGCAGTGGGCCCCGCGCACGATGTACACGGTGCGGAAGGGCGACACGCTGTCTGTGATCGCTCGACACCACGGGTCGACGGTGTCGGACATCCGGGCGGCCAACGGCCTCCGCAGCACGCTCATCCACCCTGGGCAGACCTTGATCGTGCCGCGCGCCGGCACTGCCAGCAGCGCGCCGGTCGAGCCGGTGCAGCAGCGGGTGGCCCATGGTGACACCTACGTCGTCCAGCGCAACGACACCCTGTGGGAAATTGCCCGGTCGTTCGGGGTCTCTGTCGACCGCCTGTGCGCGACCAACGGACTGTCGCCCCGACAGCCGATCCGACCTGGGCAGCGGCTGACCGTTCCGGGTGGTCAGCCGGTCGCCGCGACGACGCCCGCCTGGTCGGGGTCGGGTCCGGCAACCTACACCGTCCGGCGCGGCGACACGCTGTTCGACATCGCCCGGCGCTTCGGCATCACGGTGGCGCTCCTGCAGCGCGCCAACGGCTTGCGGGGCTCGCGCATCAATCCGGGCGACGTGCTGCAGATCCCCGGCCGTCAGGTCGGGGGCTGAGGCGGGGCCCCCTCACCAGCGGCGGTCAGGGCGCGAGCTCGCTGCCGGTGCGGTCGACGCGAACCGCTGACTCGAGCACGCCGCCCGCCGTTCGCCGGTAGCGCACCTCGACCGCGCCGTCCGGCTGCTGCGTCCGGTAGAGGCTGCGCACCACCCGACCGTCGGCATCCAGCTCATGCACCACATCGAGGGCGTCTCCGGTCCGCACCTCGACCCACTGCGGAATGCCGTCGCGGCGGACCAGGATCGAGCGCGGACGCGGGTCTGCCCCTGCCTCGACCACCGGCGATCCCGCCTCCGGATCGACATCTGCCGCGGTCGCGATCGACCAGCCCGGAGCGGTCGCCGGCTCGCCGATGTCGACCTTGGGGTAGAGCAGCATCGCGACCTCCTGTTGCGCGCCGCCACGCTCGACCAGGAAGCCGACGCGCTGCCGCCACTCGGTTGCCGCCAACAGCGTGCGCAGCTCGGAGCGGCTGGCCGGACGAACCCCGTTGAGGTCGACGATGCGGTCGCCCGAGGCGAGTCCGGCCGCAGCCGCAATGCTGTCGGGCCAGACCATCGACACTGTGGAGCCTTCGTCCTTCTCCGTCAGCTGGAACCCGAGCTGGGGGTAGGCCTCGACGCCGCCGGCGTCCGGGAACACGCCCACGAAGTCGGCGAGGCTGCGAGTGAAGCTGGCCGGACTGGCCGTCGCGGCTCCGGTGCCCATGCCCTTGCCCCCTCCGCCCATCGGGTGCCCAGCCGGGTCCTCCTCGGGGTCGGGAGGCGGCGGCGCGGTCACCGGGCAGAAGGTGGCCACCGCCATCGCGGGCCGGCCGGCCGCGGCGAGCTCGTCAGCGATCCGCCGCGAGATGCCGAGGTCGTAGGCGACGTGCCCGGTGCCGACGATGACCACCATCGTCTCGTCGGGGCGGAGGTTGGCGAGAATGGAGCGCGCCATGACCACGTCCCACAGGCACTGCGCCGCATACATGTTCTCGAACCAGCTCGGCGGCATCACGGCCACGGTGTCGCCGAAGTAGCGGGCAATCAGGTAGCGGTGCTCGGGCGAACCGCCGGTCGTGACCTCCCCCACCAGCGCGCGCTGCTCATCGCTCAGCGCCTCCAGACCGCCGCGGTTCACCGCCCGGGGGATCTCCCGGGGGACGTTCAACCCGACCACGCGCAGGCCGCGAGAGCGCGCCACCTCCATGGCCGGGCGGTAGTACTCGAAACGGTAGCTGCCGCGGTCGTACCAGGCGGTCCGCCGCAGCATTTCGGCGTCGTCGATCGTGCCTGCGAGCCAGGCGTCGAGGGCCTCCTGGTCCGTGCGCAGGAAGAACTCCATGCCGAGCACGAGCTCGCCCTTGAGGGCCGCCATGACGTCGAGCAGCTCGCCGTGAAACCTCTTCTGCTCGATCTCGGTGTGCGCCTCGCCGATCAAGACGACGCGCGCCTTCACGAGCTCCGCGGCCAGCTCCCCGAGGGAGAGCTCGCTGTTGGCGGCGGTGTCGACGAAGGTGCCCGCCGGGGCGCTCCCGAGCTGGGTCGCGAGCTCGCCGCCGCCGAGTGGCAGCAGATCGAGCTCTTCGCCCGCTGCCGGAGATGCCAAGGCGGTCAGTGCGCCGGCCAGGATGACAATCAGGATGCTTCTCATGGCAGCCTCCCCGAACCGCCGTCACCTTACGCGATTCGCCCGGCGATCGCAAAGCGCCGCCGCAACCCTTGGTACAATCCCGGGGCCCGGTAAGGGGGACAGCGTTGGACGAGCAACCAACAGTGGACAGCCTCTTCGACGCCGCGCTCGAGGCCGACGATCTCGAGCGCATCGAGGAGCTGTGGCTGGAGGCTCTCGAGGCGCCAACGATCGCGACCGCCAGCCTGCTCGAGGTCCGGCGAGCCCTCTGGAAGAAGGGCCACAAGCCGTTCGCCGCGACGCTGCTCGAGCTGCTCGCGGACACCCTGGAGCAGCGCCGCGAGCGGGACGACGCGCTCGCAGTGCTGCGGGAGATCGTCCGGCTGGCCGAGAAACCGGGCGCCGAGCCGATCGCACGCCTCGAGAAGGCTCTGATCGCGGCTCGCGCCGGCAGCCCGTCGCTCAAGCAGGTCCTCGATCGCCACCCGCTCCGCGACTCGCGTCGACCGCTCGAACAGCTCGACGTCATCGAGCGCTGGCTGGATCACGACCGGGACACCATCGTCGAGGTCATCGGCCAGGGGGTCGGCCGGGTGGTCGACGCCAACCTCGAGCTCGAGAACATCAAGGTCGACCTCGGTGGCGGACGGCGCCCGGTGTCGGTGCCGTTCGGAGCCGCCGCCCGCTTCCTGCGGCGCCTTCCCCCGGGCGACTTCCGGCGCCGCGGGGTCGAAGACCCGGGCGGCCTCCGGCGCGAGGCGCTCGAGTCTCCCGGAGAGGCGCTGGTCGGGCTCCTCGAGAGCCTCGGCGAGCCGGCCGACGTCGCCGCCATCAAGGCGGCTCTCGAAGGAATCGTCGAAGCGGACGACTGGACCGGCTGGTGGGCGAAGGCGCGCAAGCACCCGCGGCTGCTCGCCTCGGGCTCGGGGTCGCGGCTGCGCTACACGGTCGGCGCGAGCGCGACGGCCACCATCGAGGCCCTGCTCGACGAGCTCCGCTCCGCTGAGCCCCGCCAGCGGCTGGCGGTCGCCCGCCGCCTCGCCGCGCGGGGTCCGGCCGAGGCGGCGGAGACGGCGGCGTTTCTCACCGGCACGCTCGCCGAGCTGGCCGGCCGCGACCCCGGGCTCGCCTGGGAGACCGCTGGGGTCCTGGCCGGGATGGCTCGCGGCTCCGGCGACGCCGCCACGTCGCGCGATCGGCTCATCGCGGAGTGCCCGCCGCTCCAGCTGTTGATGGGGATCCAGGACCGGGGCGAGCGCGAGGCGGCCCTCGCGGCCGTCCAGGCGGCGCGCCCTGACCTCTGGACCGAGCTGTGGAGCGACTGGATGCTGCACGAGCAGCATCCGGCCGTGCTCGACATGGTGGCCCGCGCTCTCGACGACGCGGGCGCAGGCGACCTCCTGGACGCCGCGGTCGAGGCTGTGTTCCGCAACCACTTCGAGCACCCCGCCCAGTTCGTGTGGGCCTGCGAGGCGATGGTGCAGCCCGGCGCGCCGGAGCCGGTCCGCCGACGAGCGACGCCATCCCTCCTCGAGAAGCTCCCGGACACCCTGACCCGGTCCGAGTTCGGGCCGCTGCGAGGGCGGGCGAAGGCCCTGCTCGACGGCGGCGCCGTGGCGGTACGGATCATCCTGGAGTCCGCCTCACCCCAGCAGGTGGACCGCTTCGTGGCCCGGGTCGCGCGGATCTCGGCAGTCGAGCCGCAGCGCGCGCGCCTCATCGAGCAGGCGGCCATCCAGCGGCGGGGGGCGCCGGCGACCGCGGTCGAGACGCCGCTGTTCGTGGCGAGCGCCGAGGCGATCGAGGCCAAGCGCCGCGACCTGAAGGAGCTCCTCGAGGTCGAGATCCCGAGAACGCTGAAGGGCATCACCGCGGCAGCCGCCGAGGGCGACCTCCGCGAGAACTTCGAGTACCACATGCTCAGGGACCGCCAGGAGCTGCAGTCGGCCAAGGCGGCCAAGCTGCAGCGGGAGCTCGGGCTGGTCAGGACCCTCAAGCCCGGCGCCGCCGACACCTCCCGTGTCAACATCGGCACCGTGGTCCAACTCCAGGACCCCGCAGGAACTGCGCTGCCGCCGGTCACCATCCTCGGCTCGTGGGACGCCGACGTCGGGCGCCGGATCTACGCCAACGGCAGCGAGCTGGCGCAGCGGTTGCTCGGCAGCCGCGTCGGCGATGAGGTCGAGGTCGACGGCCAGCGGGCGACGATCTCGAGGATTGACGCGTGGCCGATCGCGCGATGACCACGCACGCCGTTTCCGGTCGGGTGTCGCACATCCTGGCGACCATCTCGGCCGGCCCTCGCGCTGGAGCCCTGCGATGAGCGAGCGTCCGCTGCGCCTGCGCGATCACCTCCTGTACCGGGCCATCGTGACCTTCCTGTCAGGTGCCGGCCGGTTGCCGCTCGGCGTCACCCGGCCGGTCGGAGCGCAGGTCGGGGCGCTCGTCATGGCGCTCAACGCCCGCGACCGGCGGCGCTCGAGAGACCACCTCCGGATCGCGTTCCCCGACCTCGACGAGAGGGCGGTCCGGGAGTTGCTGCGCCGCAACGCCCACCACGTCGGTATGCTGCTGGCCGAGGTCGCCTGGCTGCTGCAGGCGACACCCGAGGAGGTGGCCGCGCAGTGCACGATCACCGGGCTCGAGCACGTGCAACGCCCGCTGGACGCCGGAACCGGAGCGGTGATCATCACCGGCCACTGCGGCAACTGGGAGCTGCTCAACGCCCGGCTCGGGGTCGCCGGCATCCCGCTGACGGTCGCGGTCCGCGGCATGCACGACCCGCGGCTCGACCACATCGCCACCACCCTGCGGTCGCGCTTCGGAGCGGAAATGGTGCCGCGCGGCCAGGACGCCGGCCGCCGTCTGCTCGCCGCCCTCGCCGCCAACCGGGTCAACGGCCTGCTCATCGACCAGGACATCAAGGACATCCCGGGCGTGTTCGTGCCGTTCTTCGGCCGCGCAGCCTGGACGCCGTTCGGCGCCGCGTCGCTGGCCCTCCGCCGGGGTTGCCCGGTTCTGCCCGTCTTCGACCACCGCCTCGCCGATGGCCGGCACCTGGCGGAGATCCACCCTCCACTGCCCGAGCCGCCGCCCGGCCCCATCGAGGAACGGATCACCGCGCTCACCGCGGACGCCACCGCCGCCATCGAGCGCCAGGTCCGAGACTACCCCGAGCAGTGGGTGTGGATGCACCGGCGGTGGCGGCGGCAGCCGGCTGCAGCGGCCGGCGGCACTCTCTCCGGCGAGGGATCAGCCGTCGCCGGCTGACCAGCAGCCAAACGAGCGACTCTCGCCCCGCCGGCCGGTGCGCGAGGCCCGACTCCGGGCCGGGGCGCCGTCAGCTCGGGCTCTCAGACTCCGGCCTTCTCGCACACCGGCTCGAGCGCGCACTCCGTGCAGCGCGGCCGCCGCGCCGCGCACACCCGCCGGCCGTGAAGGATCATCCGCATCGAAAACGCCACCCAGCCGGACCGCGGGACGAGCCGCTCGAGCTCGCCGGCGATCAGCTCCGGGTCGCTGGACCGGGTGAGGCCGATCCGCCCGGCGACCCTCCGGACGTGGGTGTCGACCGCAATCCCGGCAGCGAGACCGAAGACCTCGCCGAGCACGACCTTGGCGGTCTTGCGGCCGACGCCGGGCAACTCCACCAGGGCCTCCAAGTCCTGCGGGACCTCGCCGCTGTGCTGTGACACGAGCACCCGCGCCGCGTCGCGGACGGCGCGCGCCTTGTTGCGATAGAAGCCGGTCGGGCGGACGGCCTCTTCGAGCTCTTCGAGGGGCGCCGAAGCCACGGCAGCGGGCGTCGGCCACCTCGCGAACAGGCCCGGGGTCACCTGGTTGACCCGCTGGTCCGTGCACTGCGCCGACAGTACGGTCGCGACCAGCAGCTGCCAGGGGTCCCGGTAGTCGAGCTCGCACCTGGCGTCCGGGTAGGCGCCGGCGAGCAGCTCGGCCACCGCCCTCGCCTGCTCAGGCTTCGTCACGGCTGGGTCCCCCTTCGCAGCAGGTTGGTGCTTCCTGCCTCCATTCGCTTCCGTGCAAGGCCGCACGCCACTTGAACCGCAGAGACCGCGGGGAACACGGGGAAGAACCTGTTGACCTTCTCCGCGGCCGTCTCTGCGGGCTCCGCGCTGGTGGCGGTTCGCTCCCCTGCGCCGGGGCTTTCGACATCCGAGGTCGAGCTAGTAGTCAAAGCCGCTGCCGCCGATGAACTCGCGCAAGATCGAGGTCTGCGGCACCTCGTCCGGGAAGATCGGCACGAACATCGACAGGCCCTTGAGCAGCCGGAACGCCTCCGTGTAGGCGGGGCTGGTCCGCGGTACCTGGAGCAGGAAGCGCTCGGCGTAGGTCTTCAGCACCGCCGGCTCGTAGACCAGCGCCGAGTTGAAGATCACGTCCGCACGCTCCTGGAACGGGAAGATCCAGCGGCCTTCCCCCCGCCGCACCTGCTCCCAGAGCTCGATCGTGCGCTCGGCCGAGAATCCCCGATACCTGCGGTCGCGGACAATCCTGCGGACCAGCCGCGCGTCCGCGGTGAAGAGCCGGTTGTGGTCGTCGGCCGCCAGTTGGGAAAGCGCCGAGATGAAGATCCGGAAGGCGCTCGACGCCGGGATCGACTCGGTCAGCCGCTCGTTCAGCCCGTGAATGCCCTCGATCACCAGCACCTGGTGCTCGAGGAGGCGCAGCGGCACCCACGAGCTGGGGTCGGTCCGCTGGCCGCGCGGGAAGTCGAACCGCGGGGTTGCCACCTCGTTCCCGTCGAGCAGCTCCGCCAGGTGCTGCCGGAACAGCGGCAAGTCGATCGCCTCGAGCGCCTCAAAGTCAGGCTCGCCGTCCTCGCCGCGCGGTGTCATCTCGCGGTTGACGTAGTAGTTGTCGAGGGACAGCGCCACCGGCTCGATGCCGTTGACCCGCAGCTGGATGCCGAGGCGGTGGGCGAAGGTGGTCTTGCCGGATCCCGATGGCCCGGCCACCAGCACCAGCCTCGCCCGCGGCTGCTGGGACATGATCTGGTCCGCAATCTGGCTGATCTTCTTCTCGTGCAGCCCCTCGGCCACACGCACGATGTCGCGGATTCCGCCGTCGAGGCACAGCCGGTTCAGCTGCCCGACGTGGTGAACGCCGAGCAGCTCCTGCCAGGCGCGGGTCTCGAGGTAGGTGGCGAACAGCTTCGGCCGGGGCGTGAACGCCGGCAGCCGGCTGCGGTCTGCCCGCCTAGGGAACTGGAGAATCAGCCCGTCGCCGTAGGGCAGCACGCCGAAGGTCGGCAGGCAGCCGGTGTGCGGCGCGCAGGGCCCGTGGGCGATGTCGACGAACCGACCGCAGCTCACCGTGTGCACCGTCGACGAACGCCGCGTCTCCAGCAGCTCGAGCTTGCCGACGTAACCCATCGCCCGAAAGTGGTTCTCGACCTCCTCGATGGTCACCGTGGAACGGACGAAGGGGCGCCGCTCGCGGTGCAGCTCACCCATCCGCCGGTCGAGGGACGCCGCCATCTCGTCGAGCGGCGGATGCTCGCCGCGCATTTGATAGTGGTAGCAGTTGCCCAGCGACTGGCCGATGACCGGCCGGGCCTGGGGAAAGAGCTCGAGGCAGGCCTCGTAGAACATGAGGCTCACCGAGCGCTTGTACACCGACTCGCCCTCGCGGTCGCCGTAGCGGACCAGGTCGAGCTCCACCGAGCCGCGGAGCGGGAAATCGAGCATCACCTGCCGCCGATTGACCAGCGCCGACAGCACGGTGTCGGGAATCTCGCCATCGACCTCACGCAGGAACTCGTCGATCCGGGTGCCGGCTCGCACCCGATGCGGCGCACCGCGGTAGGAGATGTCAACGTGGGCGTTGTTCATGAATCTCTGCGCTCCGCTTGCCGCCGGCAGCCGGTCCGAGCGCGAAGCATAGTGCTTCGGCGGGGTCGGCTCAACCGCGATGGCCCCGGGCGTCCGAAGCGAAGGGGGGCTATTGCATCGCCCGAGGGTCTCGTATACTGCGCGGTGCAGCATCGAAGCGCCCGTGCCATACCGCAGCCGGACGGATCAGTCCGCTCGCCTCGGGGGCACGGGCGCTCTTTTCCCTCTGACCACCGAACGACGGCGGGCGCCCGGCGCGAGTCGTGATCGCGCGCGACGTCCGGCGCCACCCGACGGCAGCCGACGGCAGCTTTGTCACTTCTTGATCTTCTTGGGCTCGCAGACATCCTTCTTCTGCTTGACGAACGCACCGCACTCCGCACACCTGAAAGCGCCGACCTTCGGTTTGGTCTTGGACTTGCCCTTGCGGCAGCTCATGGCGGCGCTCAGGTCACGACGCCTGGGTCGGCGCCTCGTACCGCTCGTTTCTTCAGCATGAGGGCCTCCATCAGCCGCGACAAACATGAGATGAGGTCGCGATTGTACTCGCTCCCGCCGCGCCGTCAAGTGCCGGCCCGCACGACCCCGAGCCGGTCCGGTAGCTGCCCGCCCCACAACCGCCGACGGCTGCGTGGGATTTCAGCCAGCTTCGTGCGACAGCCGGCGCCGCGCCGGCCCGGCACATGGAAGATTCTCGACTGCCATGGTTTACCCGGAAAGCAGGAGCCGCTACACTGTCCGCCCGATATGGACGAGGTGGACGTCATGGCGATTCCTGAGTGGTACAGCGGCACCGACCTCACGGGTCGGGTGGCGGCCGGCATCGAGGTCGCCATCGAGCGCATGGACGCTCGTACCGCCGATCACACTGACATCGAGAAGCTCGGCGCGCTGCTCGAGCTCGAGCAGGAGCCCAACTGGCGGTGCTTCCTGCTCGGCCTGCTCGGGACGATTCACTACGACCTCGAGGAGATCGAGCCGGCCAGCAGGATCCTCGAGCAGTCGGTGGCCGGGTACAAGGCCTTTCTCGAGACCTTCGATGAGGTGCTCAGCGTCTACTGCCAGTCCTGCTACACGCTCGGCGTGATCCTGTTCGACGCCAAGCGCTTCGCCGATGCCATCCCCTACTTCCTGCGCTGCCTGCCGTACATGCACGACGTCTACGACGAGACCTACATCGGCAACATCCTCACCTTCCTCAACCTGTCCTTCCAGGGAACCGGCCAGAACGAGGCCGCGCTGGTCTTCTCCGAGGCCGCCGCCTTCACCCGGCACAACGACTGCGAGTCCCTCGAGCACCTGATGGTCAGCTACGCGAACGCCGGCGAGATGGCCAAGGCCACCGAGGTCTTCCACCTGATGCAGAACCACTGCCGAGAGTACGATGGCTACGACCGAGCGCTCGAGTTCGCCGAGCGCAACCTCGGCGAGTCCGGGGTCATCAATTAGGATCGCGTGGGGTGCGGAACCCCGCACCCTCTCTTGAGACGGAGATTCTGCTCGGCCCGCTCCCCACAGCATCCTGCTGGGATGCGCTGCGCGCCTCCCAGTACAGAACTCGATTCACGGAGCTCTTTGCATCGAGAGCTGCCCTGAATCGACGCCGCAGTAGCTCCCGTGAAAATGCAGCCGAGGGACCGACTGGCCGCGCGAGGGCGGCGCAGCGGCCAGCCTATGATTGGGGCATGAACTCGGGTCCCACACCTCGCTTCTCGCTGATCGTGCCGGCACACAACGAGCAGTCCTACCTCGGGCGCCTCCTCGAGTCCGCGGACATCGCCCGCTCGCGCTGCCGTTTCGGCGCCGCAGCGGTCGAGGTGGTGGTCGCCGACGATGGCTCGACCGACGCCACGTCGGCGATCGCCGAGCAGTGGGGCTGCCGCGTCGTCCGCCTCGCCGCCCGCCGCATCGCCGCCGCCCGCAACGCCGGCGCCGCGGTTGCGACCGGCGACATCCTCAGCTTCGCCGACGCCGACATGCGGGTCCACCCGGAGACCTTCAACGCGATCGACGACATGCTCGGGAGCGGCCGGATCGTCGCCGGGGCCACCGGCGTCACCCTCGAGCGGTGGTCCCTGGGCCTCGCCGTGACCTACGCGCTGATGGTGCCGTGGATCTGGCTGCTGCGCATGGACACCGGCGTCGTGTTCTGCCGGGCCCCCGACTTCCGAGCGGTCGGCGGCTTCGACGAGCGGCGCTCGTTCGGCGAGGACGTCCAGTTCCTGCTCGACCTGCGTCGGCTCGGCCGTCCCCGCGGCCAGCGGCTCGGCCGCGCCCGCCGCACCAAGGCCATCGCCTCGACCCGCAAGTTCGACCGCTACGGCGACTGGCACTACTTCCCGATGCTCTTCCGTCTGCTCGGGCCGATGCTCCGCTCGCCGAGCGCTCGCAACGCCTTGGTCGAGGACTACTGGTACCGCGACCCCGCGCGCTGAGCTCGCGGCGGTGGAAACCCGCCGATTCGCCTCCCACTTCGGATCAGGGTGGCGGTCTCCCCGTCCCCGTTGCCGTCCCCGTCCCCGCTCCCGGCGAGATCTGGGGTTGGCTACGCCCTGTGCGATGGCCTCCAGCGAGCGACGTGCGGCGGACGCGCACGGAACAAGGCAGCCCGCACGGGCACGCTGGGCACCGGGCCTGGCGACGGCGTTCGGTGGTCAGCCGCCGCCCGGCCGCGCGAGCAGGGAGTCGATGATCGCGAGCAGGCGGCGCTCGTTGGCGGCGGCCGCGAACTGGAAGGCCACGACAATCGCGAGCAGCACGAAGCAGCCCAGCATGGTCAAGGGCAGCATCACGCTCATGATCTGCAGCGTCGTCGGCGGGACCGAGTCGGTGCGGATCCGCCCCGCCACCTCCCACGGCGAGACCAGCATCGGGCTTCTCAGAAACAGGAAGCCGACCACCGCGGCGATGGCGGCGAACAGGGCCCACCCCACCACGCGCCAGCGCCGGACCAGCAGGCGACGCTGCTCGACAAACCTCGCGTCACGCTCGTTGAGTGACATGGCTCCCTCCCACACACCCGATGTCTTCAAAGGCCACCTGCCGCCGCGGCCGCGCCCGACCGCCGGAGATCGGCGGCGGTGAGCCGGTGGTCCGGAGCCGGCTCCGGCTCCCGTGTCGATCCGCTCGTGCAGGCGCCCGGCATCAGCCCTAGCGGGAGAGGCACAGGCCCACCAGCAGGCCGATCGCGCCGTCGTGGCCCAACCGCTCGCGCAGGTCTTGAACGAAGGCGGGCGGCGCTCCGATCGCGGCGGCGACCCCGGTGCTCGTGCGGCCGTCGATGAACTCCTGCACGAGCTGGGATCCGGTCCGCAGCCGTGACGCGATGGCCTCGGTCGAGTGACCGTCGAGGAGCTCCTCGAGCGCGTGCAGCGGCACGCCCATGGCGTCAGCGATCGTTGTCAGGGACATCTCGACCACCCCCGATCCGAATCACGCCTCCCCAGCGTGGCGCACGGCCAGCGCGCTGGGGACGCACCAATTCCACCGCGCAGGCACCCGCTCAGATCCAGCCCAGGATCCCGCCGAACACGATCGCGGCCACGATGTCCACGCCGAAGATCACGGCCACCGTGGCCACCTTCGAGCGGACCGCCTTCATGTCGTGCACCCAGTAGGAGACCAGGAAGAAGGTCAGGTAGCCGAACAGGAAGATCGGGATCGGCGAGCGGACGTTCCACCACGAGTAGTCCCAGGTCAGGGCGCCAACCGAGTTCAGCCAGATCTCGACAATCACGCAGAACGCCGCGTTCACCACGGCCAGGAAGAGTCGGTTGGGGATGCCCAGGATCCGCAGGCCCTTGTTCGGCGGCAGCATCTTGCCGAACGCGATGCCGGCGATGGCGAACATGAAGGTGATCTCGATGTTGAGCCCGATCAGGATCAGATAGGCGGTCTTGCCGGGCGCACCCCACACCGGCGCGTAGTTGGTGAAGTGGAAGACCAGCGAGTTCCAGATCTCGTTGAACCAGTCCATGCCCCAGAACGCGAGGCCGGCGAACACCAGGTTCCAGTTCCGGCGCTCGATCTCGACCGAGTAGACGTACACGACCAGCGCGAACAGGGGGATGACGTACCACTGGAAGAGGCTCCCGTCGCGCAGAATCCGGGCGGCCTCCATCGCGGCCTGAGTGGGCATCGTTCACCTCCTTGGATCCCGATCAGATGTGGCGCGCCCAGTCTACTCCCGATCTTGCCCGCCGGAGCAGAAGCTAGTGCAGGGGCAGGTAGTCGTCGCGCACCGGAGAGAACACCTCGACGACGACGCTGTCCTCGAGCGCGCTCGCGCCGTGCGGGAGGTCGGCGGGCAGGCTCCACGACGAGCCCGGCTCGGCGATGAGGCTCTCGCCCGCGACCGAGAACTCGAGCCGGCCCGACACCAGGTAACCGGTCTGCTCCTGGGGGTGGCGGTGCTCCGGGATGACTGCACCCCGAGCGAGACGCACCTCGGCGAGCAAGGTCCGCTCGCCGTGCGCCAGCGTCCGCAACGTCACGCCCGGCAGCAGCTCGCGAGGGTCAGCGCCGGCATACCGATTGAACATCAGTCCTCCCTCGGCGCGCGGGCGAGCACCGCCAAGGTCACCGTCGCCTTGGCCACCAGCTTGGAGTCGCCGCCGTCCTCGGCCCACAGCTCGGACTCGACAACGTCGATCCGCGACCCCGGCTTCAGCACCGTGGCGCGGCAGCGCAGCCGCTCGCCGTGCGCCGGACGCAGCAGGTTGATCTTGAATTCGACCGACAGCACGTACTCGTTGGGCCCGACCAGGGTCGCGGCGGCGGCGCCCGCGGTGTGGTCGGCCAGCGTGGCCAGCACCCCGGCGTGCGCATAGCCGTCCTGCTGGAGGTGCCGCCGCTCCAAACGCAGGGAGGTCTCGCACACGCCGGGGGCGACCCTGTCCAGTGAGACACCGAGGTCGGTGATGAAGGCCGCCTGTTCGAAGATCCTCCGGACCTCGTCCGAGATCGGCTCACGTGACTCGCTCATGTCACTTCCCCTTGCCAGCGCTGCCGCACCCGCGCCGAGCTGCGCCGCTCCTGTCCACCGCGGTGTCGCCCGCTTCCGGCGTCCGGTCGATGCAGAGCAGCTCGACTGGCGCACCGTTGTCGACGATGAATGCCACCGTCACCCCCGCGGACGGCGAGTTGGGCGCGATCAGGAGCTCGTGGCCCTCGAGCTCGCGTGCCAGGTCGTCGACCTCGAACGCGACGTGGGGGACGGTCCTCACCAGCTCGGGCAGCGGCGAGTCGGCCTCGAAGCGCATCCACTCGATGCCGTACGGGCTCGACTCGTAGCCCGAGATGAAGACCCCGAAGTTGGCAAGGTAGGTCTCGTCCGGCCGCGGGGTCGTGGTGGGAATCCCGAGGTGGTGGTACCTCCTCACGACTCCTCCTCCCCGCGAGATGGCAGCCTCGTCATGCCGACCCATCCGTGATGACATGGCGAAGAATGACACGCCGAGCCGACGGCCTCGCAACCTCGACGAATCCCTCGGCCGCGAAGGCCGCAGGGACGCCCATGAAGCTCGAGACCGGCGGCAGCGGGCGGTCGCGCGGCAGGGTCGGGTAGGCCTCGACGACCCGTCCGCCGTGACGCACAGCGTGTGCGACGGCGGCGCGGATCATCGGCCGCATCAGCCCTCGGCGCCGCGCTCCACGCCCGAAGAAGAAGCAGACGATGGACCACACCGGGGTGTCGTCGATCCGCGCCATCACTCGCGACCGCTCGAGCGCGAGGAACTGCTCCCGCGGCGCCACCGAACACCAGGCAACCGGCTCGCCGTCGAGATAGCCGAGGATCCCCGGCACGACTCCAGCCTCGACCAGGGCCTTCATGGCGCGACGGTTGCCGTCCCCCTGCTGCTGCTCGAACTCCCTTCGGGTCAGCCGCCACCACATGCACCAGCAGCCCCCGTACGCTCCCCGGGGTCCGAACAGCCGCTCGAAGTCCGGCCAGGCGCCGACCGTCAGCGGCGCGATCTGGAGCGGCGATGCCGGGGCGCTTGCGCCGCTCATCGACCCACCCCGCGAGGCTCGGCGGGGACCAGGGGCCGCCGGGGTCGGTGCAGCCGACGTGAACGCCCACGAACCAGCAGATCGCACCGCCGCAGCGCTCGCCGGATCCGCGTCACGCGTCCTCCCCTGCGGAGATCTCCGCACGCACGCCGGTCGGCTCCGGCGGCTCTCCAGACTCGTCCTCCTCGCAGCCTTGCTCCTGCCTCGCTTCGAGCAGCAGCCGCTTGCCCGGCTCGACGATCGCCTGGACCTCCAGGAAAGCACTGCCCAGGGCCGTCCGCGACGGCTTGCGGCGCTGGTAGTAGATCCAACCGCGATCCTCGGCCCACAGCGCGAGCCGGTGCAGAAGGTAGAGCGCACCGCAGGCCAGCGCCAACACGAGAACGACCTTCATCGTCGTGATCTACGCAGCGACGGGGTGACTGTTCCACTCACTCGTACTGGCGCTCCACCGAGAGCTCGTGCTCGTCGGTGGCCGTGAAGTTGAGGCGGCCGTCGCGGTACCACAGCAGGTAGCCGTCCTCGGTACGCATGTACTGCAGCGGGCTTGCCCGCAGCAACCGCTTGCCCGGCCACTCGAGCCCGACCAGCTCGTCCGGCGATGCCGGGAAGCTCCCGGTGCGCTGGCGGTGCTCGGCGAGGGCGGTGCGCACCTCTTCGGCGCGCTGCGCGCAGTCGTTGGTCGCGGCTTCGAGCTCCCGCCCGCCGAGGTACCAGCCGACGGCGAACAGCACGCCCGCCAGCACGGCGGCGCCCATCCGTGCCGTCCGGCTCTTCGGCGAACCGAGGAGATCGGCAGCCAGGACGCACACGGACAGCACGATCACCGCCGGCGCCGACACCGAGTGGTCGACGTCGCCGCGGAAAAAGAACCCTCCCACCAGGGAGGCGGCCAGCACCACCACGAGCAGGAGGACTCTCATCGTCGACGATTGTACGCGGTTTGGACCGCGGATCGACGGGCAGACCCGCGCAGCTCGCAGCCCGTCAGCCGCGGCCCGGATCGACGGGCGGGGAGACCGCCAGGCTGGTGACCGAAGCGAGAGCCCGGATCACCTCGTCGGGACGGTCGGTGCCGATCCGGAAGCGGCTTCCGGACGCCAGGGCGAGCTCAACCGCGTCGAGCCCGGACACGTTGAACATCCAGCCGGTCGGGGTCATCCGGATGCCCCAGCCGTAGTACCAGCGGTTGCGCACCGGCTGCGCCGACACGATCTCATGGACAGCGATCGTCCGCCGGATCAGACCCGGGCCGAAGAAGCAGCGCAGCTGCCGCCTGTCGATCTCGATGGTCAGGCAGCAGAACATGGCCAGCGCCGCGACCAGCAGGACCAGCACCGCAACCGCGACCGGATGGCGGACGGTCAGGACACCAAGTGCCCCGACCAGCACCACCGCGGAGCCCATCGCGGCGACGATCGCTGCCCCAAACTGGGTCCTGTGATAGACGACGTCGTCCTGCTTCACCATCATCCACCCCCACAGGAGCGCGGAGGGCGCAGGCATCGTGCGCGCTCCCCTCGTTCCTCTCCTGGTTGGCATCGGTTCCACCCGCTCCTCGATGGATGCGCTCGGCGCATCCTCAGGGGTTCGTGGCGCAGCCGCCGACCTTCTGCGCTTCGGTCCACCACGCTCGGCGAAACGGCCACTCTGCTACGAACCCCTACGAGACGTCGTTCCAGCGCAGGCTGGCGACGGTTGTCGTGCCGTCGGCGCTGGTGGCGCGGACGGCCAGCACATGGTCCTGTCCCGGTCCCGCGCCTCCGACTTGGTGGAACATCCGTTCGTACTGCACCTCGGGCGGCGCGAGCGCATCCCGGGCCAGGGTGCGGCCGTCGAGCTCGGTCGCAACGCGGGCGATCGTCTCCTTGGCGGCGGCCGTGACCTTGACCGCGATGTCGTGACCGATCAGCGCTCTGCGGTGGCTCAACGAAAAACGCATCGTCCCTCCCCTAGTGAGCGGCCGGCCCACGGCCGGTCGCGGTCAGCCTGCGGCAAACATGGCTTGCATCCAGCCAATGAACCCCACCAGCACCGCCAGCACGCCGAGCAGGAAGGCGACGCAGGCGAGGCTCAAGGTCAGGTCGGTCATCCCGAGATGGCGCGGCGAAAGGCTGAAGCGGATCACGCGCCAGACCAGCACCAGCGCCGGCAGCCGGCCGCTGGGGGTCGCGACCAGAGCTTCCCACGCCTCGCGGTGGTGCCGCCGCAGCCGCCAGACGGTCACCGGCAGCGCGACCGCCGCCACCGCCACGAACAGCCCGAGCGTGGTCGCGAACGACCGCGCGACGGCAGCTTCATCCATGGCCGTCCTCACCACCGCCGGCGCGGACACAGCTCCGCATCGGCGCCTCGGTTCAGGAGCCCTCGGTCAGCGGCCGATGGCAGACCGCCTCGATGTTGTTGCCGTCCGGGTCGAACACGAAGGCCCCGTAGTAGTTCGGATGATAGTCCGGCCGCAATCCCGGGGGGCCGTTGTCGCGACCGCCCGCCGCGATCGCGGCCTCCCAGAAGCGGTCGACGGTCGCGCGGTCGCCGCTCGAAAAGGCGACGTGGACCGGCGGTCGCACCGGCTCCGCCTGGCGGATCCAGAAGTCGGGCTTGCCGGCGACGCCGAAGCCGCCTGCCGGCCCGAACTCCATGATGACCTCGTAGCCCAAGGGCGCCAAGGCGGCGAGGTAGAACGCCTTGCTGTGGGCGTAGTCGGAGACCGTGACGATGATGTGGTCGATCATGATCCCTCCTGACCGAGCGGCTGGTCGCTCGCAATCGGCTGGCTGAAACCCATCAGGTAGCGGATGTGGGACGCGTTGGCGGCGCCGGTGAGCTGCTCGAGCAGCCGGAAGGCGACCTCGGCCGCCGTCGACGGGCCGGCCGACGTCGTGACCTCGCCGTCGGTCACCACCGGCTGGTCGACGACCTCGACCCCGAAGCCGGCGAGTTGGCGGCGGCGGTGGCCCCCGAGGAGCTGGTAGGTCGTGGCCCGCCGCCCCTCGAGCACGCCGCTGGCCGCCACCGGCACCGCGCCGGTGCAGATCGCGGCGATCGGACGGCCGAGCTCATCGATTCGCCGGATCAAGGCCGCCACCGGATCGGAGAGCGCGCACTCGTCGAAGCCGTACTCGACGAACCCCCCCGGCAGCGCCAGCGCGTCGAAGTCGTCGGCCTCAACCTCGCCGAGGAGCCGGGCGGCCGCGACGCGGAGACCGAAGGTGCAGACAACCTCCGGTCGCAGGCCAACGGGAACCACCTCGACCGGCTCGCTGCCGTACTCCGAGGCCCAGCCGAGGACATCGTGGAAGGCGGCGGCCTCGAAGATCTCGACGCCGTCACAGAGCAGGAGCAGGACCCGCTTCATGGCTTCCCTCCGGTCTCCTCGCCTGACGCGACCGCCGGGCACGCGACGAGGCCGGGCCTCACCGCAGGTCGAGCTTGGTCCCGGTGGTCAGGAAGTGGTTGAGCTCGTTCTCCCAGGTCTCCATGAACGACACGAAGTGCGGCTCGGTGAACCCTTCGAGCATCTCCGTCCCGTAGTCGCTGAGCGCGGTGTAGGTGTAGGTGATGTCGGCCTGCGACTCGCCGTCGCCGTGCGGACGCAGCCGGACCTCGATCTTGCCGACCACCACGCCGGGAATCACCTTCAGGATCTCGACGGCGTGCCGCTCGCGATCGAACTCGGTCATGATCCAGACCGAGTCCTGCGGGATCCCGGGCGTGACGAAGATGCATCCGGGCTCGCCGCCGCCCGAGTCGGTCAGCACCAGCGACGGCCGCCAGCCGTTGACCCACTCCGCCTCGCGCACCGGGCAGAGCAGCGGGAAGACCTCGTCCGGCGGGGCGCACAGGGTTTGCGTGAAGCTCCGACTGACCTTGGTGGGTGGCTCGACCTTCATGGGGCGTTCCTTCCCCGTGATCCTGCCACATCCCAGGCGGTCGCGCCACCCGGCCGGCTGCGCGTCAGGCGCGGGCCTCGCGGACCAGGTTGATCGTGTACCCTGCCCAGCCCTTGAAGAGCCCCTGCTCGCGCATCCCGGACGCGGCCGCCAGCGCGCGCACTCTCCCCAGCGACTGGTAGTGGGGGTCGGGCAGGACCTCGGTGATCGAGAGCACGCCGCCGTCGCGCAGCGCATCCCGGATCTCAGCCAGCGCGCCCGCCTTGTCCGGGATCTCGCCGAGCACGGTGACCAGCACCGCGACGTCAAAGGTCGCGGCCGGCAGGCGGCCCTCGCCGAGCCTGCCGAGAACGGTCTCGACGTTGGCGAGGCCGTGGTCGGCGATCCTCCGCTGCAACCGCCGCAGCATCCGCGGCTGGAGATCGAACGCCACCACGCGACCGGCGTCGCCGACCCTTCTCGAGATCGGCACCGTCATCCGGCCGGGCCCGCAGCCCGCGTCGAGCACCGACATGCCGGACCCGATCCCAGCCCGATCCATCAGCAGCTCGGCGCCGGCCACCACCTGGAAGTAGGGGTTCTCGAGCAAGGGCACCAGCCACCATGGGCACGGCAGGGAGGCGACCCGCCAGACCACACAGAGGGTTATCACCCCGCCGACCAGCACCAACAGCGTGACCAGCAGAGCCACGGCTCACGCCGCCCGGTGACCGGCCTCGCCGCGGAGCGCGAGCGCGGTCCAGATGGCGCCGGCCAGGTCGATCACGCCGAACAGGATGAAGGTCGGCGGGGCGAGGCCTGCGACGACGAAGGCAATGAAGAACAGCGGCACCGAGGTCCTGGCCGCGACCGACCAGCGGAAGAAGCCCGTGAGCTCGGTGCGGGCGGCGTTCCAGTAGTAGTACGCGAGCAGCAGCACCAGCATGCCGACGACCCGGATCCAGACCTCGCCGGTCGCCGCCATCCGGAAGACCCGGAGCAGGCTGTTGGGGCTGAGCAGCAGCACCAGGCCGAGCAGCAGCAGGTAGCCTGCGAACACCTTCACGCTCGCCGCACTCTTGCTCATTCGGTCCTCCCGTTTCCGTGCGTCTTTGCGGCATCGGTGGCCCGGCGGCCGCCGATTGCCGCGGAATCGGTCCGCTCGGCCCACCGGTCAGTCAGTCAC
>PQAJ01000033.1 GCA_003105185.1 Holophagae bacterium | reverse complement strand
GCCAGCCACAACCCGTCGGTCTACAACGGCTTCAAGATGTCGCGGCGGGACGCGATCCCGGTCTCCTACGAGACCGGCATCGCCGAGCTCGAGCGCCTGGTCACGAGCTCAACCGTGTCGTCGTCGCTCGAGCCGGCCGCGGCCGAGACCAGCCAGAGTGTCTTCGATCCGTACGCGGACCACGTGCTGTCGATGGTGGAACAAAGCGAGCCGCGCCTGAAGCTCGCCGCCGATGCCGCCAACGGCATGGGGACGCTCTACCGGCCGATCCTCGAGCGGCTCAACGTGGACCTGGTGCCGCTGTACTTCTCACTCGACGGCACGTTCCCGAACCACGAGGCCAACCCTCTCAAGGCCGAGAACCTGGTCGACCTCCAGCGGGCGGTGCGGGAGCACGGCTGCGACCTCGGGGTGGCCTTCGACGGCGACGCCGACCGGGCGATGATCGTGGACGGCGACGGGTCCGTGGTGACGGCTGATCTAGTGACGGCACTGCTCGCACCGCGCTTCCTCCGAGGAGAGCCGGGGGCGGTCATCGTCTACGACCTGCGGTCGTCGTGGGCGACCAAGGAAGCGATCGCCGAGGCCGGGGGCAAGCCGGTGCGCGAGCGGGTGGGGCACTCGTTCATCAAGAAGACGATGCGGGACCACGGGTCGCCGTTCGGCGGCGAGCTCGCCGGCCACCTCTACTACCGCTGCAACTACACGGCGGACTCGTCGATCCTGACCGTGATCGAGGTCCTCAACCTGCTGCGCGAAACCGGCCGGCCGCTCGCGGAGCTGGCGGCGCCGTTGCACCGCTACCACGGCACCGGCGAGATCAACTTCCACGTCGATGACAAGGACGGCATGATCCGGCGCCTCGCCGGCGCTTTCGCCGACGGCGAGATCGACTACCTGGACGGGATCACGGTGCAGTACGCCGACTGGTGGTTCAACGTCCGGCCCTCGAACACCGAGCCGCTGCTGCGCCTGGTGCTCGAGGCGCGCACGCGCGAGCTGATGGACGCGAAGAAGGCGCTGCTGCTCTCGTACCTGGGTCCGCCGGAGTAGGGGAAGACTTGGCGCCTGGCCGGCGTTTGAAGTACGATCACTGGACGCTGACGGTGCGCGTCGTTCACGGAGAGCACACCCAGAGATGACAACGATCCTCGGCATCTCGGCCTTCTACCACGACTCCGCCGCCGCCCTGGTGGTGGACGGCGAGATCGTGGCCGCGGCGCAGGAGGAGCGCTTCACCCGCGTCAAGCACGACTTCGGGTTTCCGGTGAACGCCATCCGCTACTGCCTCGAGGAGGGCGGCATCACGCCCGAGCAGCTCGACTACGTCGGCTTCTATGACAAGCCGTTCCTGAAGTTCGAGCGCCTGCTCGAGACCTACCTCGCCTACGCGCCGGTGGGCTTCAAGTCGTTCCTCAAGGCGATGCCGCTGTGGCTGCGCCAGAAGCTGCACCTGCCGCGGGAGATCAGCCGCGGCCTCGGCGGCGGCTACCACAAGCGCGTGGTGTTCACCGAGCACCACGAGTCGCACGCCGCCAGCGCCTTCTTCCCGTCGCCGTTCGAGGAGGCCGCGATCCTGACCCTCGACGGGGTGGGCGAGTGGGCGACCGCGAGCTTCGGCTATGGCCGCGGCAACCGGGTCACGCTGACCCACGAGCTGCACTTCCCGCACTCGCTCGGGCTGCTCTACTCGGCCTTCACCTACTTCTGCGGCTTCAAGGTCAACTCCGGCGAGTACAAGCTGATGGGCCTGGCGCCCTACGGCGAGCCGCGCTACGCCGAGGCGATCTCCGAGAAGCTCCTTCACCTCAAGGACGACGGCTCGTTCCGGATGGACATGAGCTACTTCGACTACTGCCAGGGCCTGACCATGACCTCGAAGAAGTTCGAGGGCCTCTTCGGCGGCCCGCCGCGGCGGCCGGAGTCGCCGCTGACCCAGCGCGAGATGGACATGGCGGCCTCGGTCCAGGTGGTGACCGAGGAGATCATGATGCGCGCGGCCCGGCACCTGCACGACCAGACCGGGATGAAGAACCTTTGCCTGGCCGGCGGCGTGGCGCTCAACTGCGTCGGCAACGGCCGGATCCTGCGCGACGGTCCGTTCGAGCGGATCTGGATCCAGCCGGCGGCCGGGGACGCAGGCGGGGCGCTCGGCGTCGCCCTCTTCATCTGGCACCAGCTGCTGGGGCACGAGCGCAAGGTCGAGTCCCCGGACGCGCAGCGCGCCTCGCTGCTCGGGCCGCGCTTCTCGAACGAGCAGATCCGCACCTTCCTGGACGAGCGGGGCGCGGTCTACCACCACGTCGAGGACGAGGGCGAGCTGATCCGGCGGATCGTCGACCTGATCGAGCGGGAGAAGGTGGTCGGCCTGCTGCAGGGGCGGATGGAGTTCGGGCCGCGGGCGCTCGGCTGCCGGTCGATCATCGGCGACGCCCGCAGCCGCGCGATGCAGTCGGTGATGAACCTGAAGATCAAGTTCCGCGAGTCGTTCCGGCCGTTCGCGCCGATCGTGCTCCGCGAGCGGGTCAGCGAGTTCTTCGAGATGCGCGACGACGAGGACAGCCCCTACATGCTGCTGGTGGCTCCGGTGTCCGAGGACAAGCGGCTGGCGGTGGACGACGGCGGCGCCAAGGGTCTCGACAAGCTCAAGGTGATCCGCTCCCAGGTCCCGGCGATCACCCACGTCGACTTCTCGGCGCGCGTCCAGACCGTCGACGCCGAGCGCCACGGCCGGCTCTACCGGCTGATGAAGGCGTTCGAGGCCCGCACCGGGTGCCCGGTGATGATCAACACCTCGTTCAACGTCCGCGGCGAGCCGATCGTCTGCTCGCCGGAGCACGCCTACCACTGCTTCATGGGGACCGACATGGACGTGCTGGTGCTCGAGAACCACATCCTGCTCAAGGACGAGCAGCCGAAGTCGGCGATTCCGAAGCGCGACGAGTACCTGGCGAAGTTCGCGTTGGATTGAGGCGAAGGAAGCCCGCGATGGCAGTCATCGAGATCAACCGCAACCCGACCCGCCACGAGCTGAACCAGTTCGGGCTCATCTGGCTTGGGTTTCTGGCCTTCTTCGGGGTGATTGCGCGCTTCAAGCTGGGCGAGCCGACGCTCGCGCTGGTGCTGTGGGTCACGGCGGTGGTGGTGCCGGTCGTCGGCTGGCTGATCCCGTCCGTGATGCGGGCCGTATTCCTGGGCATGTCTTACGCGGCGTGGCCGATCGGCTTCGTGGTGTCGCACGTGATCCTGGCCCTGGTCTACTACCTGGTGTTCACCCCGGTGGGCCTCGCGATGCGGATCTTCGGGTATGATCCGATGAGGAGGCGGTTCGACGACGCCGCCTCGTCGTACTGGATAGAGCGCGATCCGGCGGCGACCGCGCCGAAGCGCTACTTCCGCCAGTTCTGAGGTGGGAATGAGCTCACAGGAAGACCCGAAGCAAGACGATCAGCGCAGTGCCTTCGAAAAGGAGGCAAGCGCCAAGCAGACCGGCCTGCTGGCCGAGTTCCTCCACTTCCTGCTCAACAACAAGAAGTGGTGGCTGACCCCGATCATCGTGGTGCTGCTCCTGGTCGCGGTGCTGATCGTGCTCTCCGGCTCAGCGGCTGCGCCCTTCATCTACACGCTGTTCTGATCTGCCGCTGCCGAAACGCCCGCGGGCGCGTTCTGCCGCGAAGCGGCCGCGGCTCTCTCGGGAGGTTCGGATGGAGATCCTGGGACACCTCAAGGCACGGCGCACGGTGCGGAAGTTCAAKYCCGATCCGATTCCACGTCCCACCCTCGACGCGATGTTCGAAGCCGCGATGTGGGCCCCCTCGCACGCCAACCTGCAGCCGTGGGAGTTCGTGATCGTCGGCCGCCAGGCGCGGGCTCGCCTGCTCGAGGTGTTCCGCGTCAAGGCCGACGAGCTCCTGGCAGACCCGCATCTGCCCCCGCCCAAGCGAGCAGGTATTGCGGCCCTGCGGGAGGACTTCGGCGGAGCGCCGTTCATGGTCGCGGTGGTCAGCCGTCGCCCGACCGAGGATCTGCAGCGGATCGAGAACCCGTTGAGCGCCGCCGCCGCGGTCCAGAACCTCTGCCTCGCCGCTTGGGACGCCGGAATCGGAGCGGTCTGGCTGTCGGTCGGTGCATCGCCGCCAGCCCGCGCGATCCTCGGAGTCGGCGAGGGCGAGTCGGTCGTCGCGCTGCTCGCGATGGGTTACCCGGCCGAGGTCCCG
>PQAJ01000032.1 GCA_003105185.1 Holophagae bacterium | reverse complement strand
CTAGTCGGTTTTCGCGGTCTTCTTGGCCGCCTTCTTGCTCGGCTTCTTCACCTTCTTGGTGGTTTCCAGGGCGCTCATCAGGGCCGCGCCGAACCCGGATATCGCCGGTTCCGCCGCCGCGGACTCCAAGTGGTCGGAGTACTCGGCCCGCTCCTGGTCCCGCGCATACGCCTTCACCGACAGGCTCATGCGCTGGCGACCCGGGTCGACCGACAGGATCTTGGCGGTGACCGCCTCGCCCGGCTTGAACACGGCACCCGGGTCCTGGTCGCGGCCGATGCCGAGCTCCGACATCGGAATCAAGGCACTGAGACCCGGCTCGAGCTCGACGAAGACGCCGAAATCCGCCACCTTCTCGACCTTGCCCTGCACCACCTGGCCCTCTTGGTACCGCATCTCGATTCGCTGCCAGGGATCGCGGTCGGGGAGCTGGCGCAGGGTCAGGCTGATGCGCCGGGTGGCGGTGTCGACCTCGCGAACCCAGCCCCGGACGGTCTCACCGACGGCGAGCTCGGGGGAACCGAGCTCTGTGCCGGGCGGCAGCTGGCTGCTGTGCAGCAGGCCGTCGATCCCGGGCTCGAGCTCGATGAAGATCCCGAAGTCGGCCTTGCGAACGACCCGGCCCTCGAAGGCGCCCCGCGCCGGAAAGCGCTGGCCGACGTCCTCCCACGGGTCCTTGAGCAGCTGCTTCATGCTCAGCGAGATCCGGTTCTTCTCGCGATCGAGCTCGAGGACCTTGACCCGCACCAGGTCACCCACCGACAGCGCCTCTCTGGGGTGGGCGACCCGGCCGTGCGCGATCTCGGTGACGTGGACCAGCCCGTCGACACCGCCGAGATCGATGAAGGCCCCAAAATCCGTCAGCGAGCGGACCCGGCCCTCGACGATGGCTCCCTCGCCGAGCCGCTCCCACGCCTCCGTGCGCCGCCGCTCCTTGTCCTGGCGCAGCACCGCCGCCCGCGACACCACCAGCTTGCGGTCGTCGGCGCTGTACTCCAGCACCTTAAACTTGTAGGTCTGGCCCAGGTAGACATCGAGCTCGTCGGTCCGGTGGTCCTCGATCTGCGAAACCGGGCAGAATCCGCGCACCCCGGCCACCGTCACGTCGAAGCCGCCCTTGCGCCGTCCGACGACCTTGCCTTCGAGCGGCTCGCCGCTGGCCACCGCCTCGGAGAGCTTCTCCTTGAGACGGCGCTCGATGGCGAGGTGGCGCGACACGCGCACCTCGTCTCCGATCGAGACCACGATCACCTCGACCGGGTCACCGGTGCCGAGCTCGTCGAGCTCTTCGCGGGCCAGTACCGCCTCGGACTTGCCGCTGATGTCGACCAGCGCGACGTCGCCGTGGACCGCGGCGATGGTCCCCTCGATGACGTCGCCGACCTGCACGTCGTCGGCGGCGAAGCTGTCCAGCAGGGCTTCCTGGAACTCATTGGTCTTCTTGGGTTTTTCGTTCATGGTAGGCCTCACACCTCGGGCAGCGCGCATGCGCACGTGGACAGAAAGGATAGCACAGGGTGCCGTGGCGCAGGATCCAGAATCTGGGATCTGTGATCTGGGGCTAACCGCCGCCGGTATCCGTCTCCGTTCCCGCCCCCGCTCCGGTTCCCGAGTCGGTGCCGCGACCGTCTCGGCGCCCGCTTCCGCGACCTCGCCCGACTACGTGCCTAGGCGTCGGCGCGCCAGACGATGCGGCCGCCGACGATGGTCACCACCGGGGCGCCCCGCAGCTTGAGCCCCGCGAACGGCGTGTTCCGCGACTTCGACCGGAAGTTGTTCGGGTCGACCGTGACTCGACGCCGCAGGTCGAGAATCGTGACATCTGCCGGCGACCCCGGCCGCAGCGTTCCACCCGGCAGCCGGAACGCCTGGGCCGGGCCGATCGAGAACAGGCGCACCAGCCGCCCGATGCCGATCACCTTGCCGTGCACCAGCCGGTCCACGGCCAGGCTGACGGCGGTCTCCAGCCCGACCACCCCGAACGGCGCCTCCGAGAAGTCGAGCTCCTTGTCATCGCGGTGCTGAGGCGTGTGGTCGGAGGCGATTGCGTCCACCGTGCCGTCGTAGAGCGCCTGCTTGACCGCGTCGACGTGCTCTGAGGAGCGAAGCGGCGGGTTGATCTTCCAGTCGGTGTGGTAGGTCGCGCCGGCAAGGTCCTCGTCGGTCAGGGTGAAGTGGTGCGGCGCCACCTCGCAGGTGACCGCCAGGTCCTCGGCTTTCGCGGCCCGCACCGCCTCGAGTGAGCCCGCGGTCGAGAGGTGGCGGAGGTGGAGCCGGCCCGAGGTGAGGCGGACGAGCATGAGATCGCGCGCGACCACGACCTCCTCGGCGGCCGCCGGCATCCCGCGCAGGCCGATCCGGGTCGACACCACGCCCTCGTGCATCAACCCGCCGTCGGACAGGCCCGCGCTCTCGGCGTGGGACGTCACCGGGATGTCGAAGCTGCGGGTGTACTCGAGGGCGCGGCGCATCAGCTGTGCGTTGGCCACCGGTCCCGGATCGCCGACTGCCACCGCTCCTGCCCGCACCATCTCGCCGATCTCGGCGAGCTCGGTGCCGGCGAGGCCATGCGACACCGCGCCCACCGGATACACGCGCGCGAGGTTGACGTCCCTGGCCCGCTCGAGAATGAACGCGGTCACCGACGGCTCGTCGTTGACCGGCTTGGTATCGGCGGAGCAGCACACGGCCGTGAACCCGCCGGCGACGGCTGCCCGGCAGCCGCTAGCGATCGTCTCCCGCTGCTCGTGGCCCGGCTCGCAGAGGTGCGCATTGAGGTCGATGAAGCCCGGCGCGACCACCAACCCGGCGGCGTCCAGAACCGGCGTCTCGGCCTTGACCCGGATCCGCTCGCCGATGCGCGCGACGTGCCCGTCTTCGAGCAGGACATCCATGCCCTGGTCAAGACTCTGCGAGGGATCGATCACCCGCCCGTTACGAATCAGCAGTCGCTGCACCGCGACCTCCGGCAAGCAAGTAGAGGATCGCCATCCGCACGGCGACCCCGTTGGTGACCTGGTCGAGGATGAGGGAGCGCTCGCCGTCCGCAACCTGCGAGTCGATCTCGACGCCGCGGTTCATCGGCCCGGGGTGCATCACCACCGCGTGCGGCGCGGCCAGGGCCAGCCGCTCCTCGGTCAGCGCGAAGAAGTCGTAGTACTCGCGCGCCGACGGGAAGTTGACCGCCGCCTGCCGCTCGCGCTGAATCCTGAGCATCATCACGACGTCGGCGCCCTCGAGCGCGGGCTCGAGGCGCAGAAAGGTCGTCGCCCCCAGCTCCTCGACCCCGGCGGGCAGCAGCGAGGCCGGCGCGGCGAACCGCAGCTTCGCACCCATCTTATTGAGGAGGAAGGCGTTGGAGCGCGCCACCCGGGAGTGCCGGATGTCACCCGCAATCACCACGTTCAGCCCCTCGAGGCGGCCGAAGTGCTGGCGCATGGTGAAGGCGTCGAGCAGCGCCTGGGTGGGGTGCTCGTTGATGCCATCGCCGGCGTTGATGATCGAGGCCGGCACCACCTCGGCGAGACGGTGCGGCGCGCCGACGTTGGGGTGGCGGATCACGATGTAATCGGGCGCCATTGCCATCAGGTTGCGGGCGGTGTCGACCAGGGTCTCGCCCTTGGACACCGACGACGTCGAGGCCGAGAAGTTGAGGGTGTCGGCCGACAGCCGCTTCTCCGCCATCTCGAACGAGAAGCGGGTGCGGGTGGACGGCTCCATGAACAGGTTGACCACGGTCGCGCCGCGCAGCACCGGGACCTTCTTGATCGGCCGCCGGGCCACCTCGAGCAGCTCCTCCGCGGTGTCGAGGATGAGCTGGATCTCGCCAGGCTGGAGCGATGCGATGCCCACCACGTCCTTGCGCTTCAGCTCGGAGGCCGACTCAACCGCCATGACCCGCCTCCTTCCCGACCCACACCCCGTCGTCGCCGTCGACCTCGGCGAGGTGCACCTGCACGTCCTCCGTGCTCGTCGTCTGGAGAACCTTCCCGACGACGTCGGCCGCAATCGGCAGCTCGCGGTGGCCGCGGTCTACCAGCACCGCCAGCCGCACCGCGCGCGGGCGCCCGTAGTCGACCAGGCTGCCGAGGGCGGCGCGGATGGTGCGGCCCGTGAAGAGCACGTCGTCGACCAGGAACACGACCAGGTCGTTGATCGGCACCGGCAGGACCGTCTCCTTGAGCAGCGGCTGCTGGTGGGCCGGCCGCCACGGGCCGACGTCGTCCCGGTAGAGCGTGATGTCGAGCCTTCCCACCGGGACCTCGGCCCCGGTGAGAACGGAGATCCGCTCGGCGAGACGGCGGGCGAGCGGGATGCCCCGGGTGTGGATCCCGACCAGCAGCAGGTCGCTGCCGTTGCTCTCCACGATCTCGCTCGCCATCCGGGCGATCGTCCGCTCGATCTCCCCCGCGTCCATGATCTGGATCCGTCGTGCGCGTGCGGCGCGCTTGTCAGCCATGTCTCCCCCGCCTGGGTGCCCGCCTGCAAAAAGCACCTTCCCGATCGGGAAGGCGCTCCCTAGGTCCTTGGGGCTGCCACGAGCATCGGGCGCATGCTAGCACACACCGGATTCCCCGAGTGGTCGGGCGGGGCGGATCGGCGCCATGCCGTATCATGCTCTCCTCCGTCATGGCGCATGACACCGCCTCCGCGGGAACCGCCGATCGCCTGCAGGTGCTGGCGGCCGCCTTCCTGTTTTCGACCGGCGGCGCCGCCATCAAGGCCTGCACCCTGACCAGCTGGCAGATCGCGGCCAGCCGCGCCGGCATCGCTGCCGTCGCGTTGCTGATCATGCTCCCCGCCGCCCGCCGCGGCTGGTCGCTGCGCCTGCTCCCGGTCGCCGCCGCCTTCGCCGCCACCACGCTGTTGTTCGTGCTCTGCAACAAGCTCACGACCGCCGCCAGCACGATCTTCCTGCAGGCCGCCGCGCCGCTCTACATCGTGCTCCTCGGCCCGCTGCTGCTCCGCGAGCGGATCCGCCGCCGCGACCTCGTCTACATGGCGGCGCTGGCCACCGGCATGGTGCTGTTCTTCGTCGGCGAGCAGCCGGCGGCTGACACCGCGCCGCACCCGGTGTTGGGCAACACTCTGGCAGCCGGCGCCGGCCTCTGCTGGGGGCTGACCATCATCGGCCTGCGGTGGCTCGGCAGGCATGCCGCGACCGGGGAGGACCCCTCGGCAGCGGCCGTGGTGTCCGGCAACCTCCTCGCCTGCCTGATCGCGCTGCCGTTCGCCCTGCCGGTCGTCTCCTCCCGCCCGGCCGACTGGCTGCTGGTGTCCTTCCTCGGGGTGTTCCAGATCGCCGTCGCCTACGTCTTCCTGACCCGCGGCGTGCGCCGGGTGGGCGCGCTAGAGGCCTCGCTCCTGCTGCTGCTCGAGCCGATGCTCAACCCGCTGTGGGCGCTGCTCGTGCATGGCGAGCGGCCGGGACCGTGGGCAGCGGTGGGCGGCGCGATCATCATCCTCGCGACCGCGGTCAACACCCTGGCCAAGAGATGGGGCGAGGCATAGTCCCTCGCGCTTTGCAGAACTGTGAACAGATGGCGTGCGGCCTTCGGCGAGCTACCGGCGGCCGTGGCTCACGGTGACCACGGTGTGGATGCCGCCGCGCAGGCGGTAGTCGAGCACCACCTCCATCCAGGGCGGCGCGCAGCAGGCCACCAGGTCGTCGAGGATGCGGGGGGCGGCGTGCTCCTGGTAGATGCCGACGTTGCGGAAGCTCGTCAGGTAGTACTTGAACGACTTCAGCTCGATGCAGGAACCCGCCGGCAGGTAGCGGACGGTCAGGGTCCCGAAGTCGGGCAGGCCGGAGTAAGGGCAGACGGCGGTGAACTCGTCGGTCGTGATCTCGACCAGGGCCTCCCGGCCGGCGTACTCGAACGGGAAGGTCTCCAGGACCTCCGGCGTCAGCGCCTCGACGCTTGCGAACGGATAGCGACGTCCCTCAGCCTCGACCATGCGGAAGGGATGGTAGCAGACGCACCGGGGAGTGTGTGGCTCCGGTCCGGATCGCGGCGCGCGGCCGGCGCTCGGAGCGGCGCGCTACCGCGGCGACGAACGAAACTCGCCGGCCCGCCGATCCTTGACGACCCCGGGAAAGCTGAGGATCCGGTTGTGGATGACCGCGTAGACCCCGGGATGGAGGAGCCGCGCCGCGAGCAGCGCCTCGGTCACGTTCTGCTGCGCATCGGAGTCGCGAAACTCGTAGGGCCGCATCGCACCGGTCAGGACGACGGGAATCGACAGCTGCTCGAGCCCGGCGTGGAGGTAATCGCCGGTCTTGGCGAGGGTGTCGGTCCCGTGGACCACGATCACCGCGTCCGAGTTCGGCAGCGCGTTCTGCACCGCGCGCAGGATCGTGTCACGGTCCTCGTCCGTCAGCTCGAGCGAGTCTTTCTGCATCACCGAGATGTGCCGGATGAAAAGATCCGGCAACCGCAGCGCGCCCAGGATCTCGTCGAGGTTGGTGCCCTCAATCTCGAGGTGCCCGCCGTACTCGTCGTAGGTCTTGTCGATGGTCCCACCGGTCGTCAGAATCGTGAGCTTCACGTTCACCTCATGACGGAACTTCCGCTCCTCCCCAACCGACGCTGCCCGTGGGGAGTGGCGCGGACGCCACAGGTTTATACAACACGGACCGGGATCAAAAGAGTCCCACGCCCCACAGATCGTGGAGGTGGAGCACGCCCTCGATCCTGCCGTCGGCGCCGCACACCATCAACGACGTGATCCGGCGCTCCTCGAGCAGGCGCAGCGCCGCCGACGCCAGCTCGCCGGCGCCGATGCAGACGCCGCCCGAGTGCATCACTTCGGCCGCCGAACGGGCCAGCGGCGCCGCATCGCGCTCCATCAGCCGCCGCAGATCGCCGTCGGTGATCACCCCGAGCAGGCGGCCGTCGCCGTCCTGCACGGTGGCGACCCCGAGGCCCTTGCGGCTCATCTCGTAGATCACGTCCTTCATCGGGGTGTCGGCCGCCACCCGGGGGACGTCCTCGCCGCGGTGCATGAGGTCACCCACCTTGAGGAAGCGCTTGCCCAGCTTGCCGCCCGGGTGCAGCGCCGCGAAGTCCTCCTCGCGAAATCCCTTGCGCACCGACACCGCCATCGCCAGCGCATCGCCGAGCGCCAGGCTCGCCGTGGTCGACGCCGTGGGCGCCAGGTTGAGGGGGCACGCCTCGCGGCGGACGCCGAGGTCGAGGTGGAGATCGGCCGCCTGTGCGAGCGGCGAGTCCGGGTGCGAGGTGAGGGCGATGAGCGGGATCGCCTGACGCTTCAGGACCTCGACCAGGCGCAGGATCTCCTCGGTGGTGCCGGAGTGGGAGATCGCGATCACCAGGTCGCCCGCGACCACCATGCCGAGGTCGCCGTGGATGGCGTCGGCCGGGTGCAGATGGAGCGCCGGCGTGCCCGTCGAGCGCATGGTGGCGGCCGCCTTGTGGCAGATGATCCCCGACTTGCCCATGCCGGTCCACACGACGCGACCGGTGCAGGCGACGACCATGTCGACCGCCCGCTCGAAGTCCTCGCCGATCAGGTCGACCAGCCGGCGAATGGCCGCGGCCTCGGTCTCGAGCACCTGACGGGCGACTTCCAGCGTCACGGCGCTCCCTCCCGGACCGCGGCCACCACCGCCTCGAGCTGCCCGACCAGCAGGTCGAACTCCTCGACCGTGAGCTGGGTCGAGGGGTCGGACAGGGCATCGCGCGGGCTCGCGTGGACCTCGACGAAGAAGCCGTCGACCCCGGCCGCGGCCGCCGCTCTCGCGAGGTACGGGTGGAACTCGCGGGAGCCGCCGGTCGAGTGACCGAGGCCGCCCGGCAGCTGCAGCGAGTGGGTCACGTCGAACACCACCGGTGCGAAGCGGCGGATCATCGGGAACGCGCGCATGTCGACCACCAGGTTGTGGTAGCCGAAGCTGGTGCCGCGCTCGGTCACGGTCACCCGCTCGTTGCCGGTGGAGCGCACCTTGTCGACCGCGTTGGCCATGTCCTCCGGGGCCATGAACTGGCCCTTCTTGATGTTCACGACGGCGCCGCTGCGACCGCACGCGAGCAGGAGGTCGGTCTGCCGGCACAGGAACGCGGGGACCTGGAGGACGTCGGCGACCGCCGCCGCCCGCTCGACCTGGCCGGGCTCGTGCACGTCGGTGAGCAGCGGCAGCCCGGTCTCCTCCTTGACCCGGCGCAGGGTGGCGAGGCCGGCCTCGATCCCGGGGCCCCGAAACGAGCTCAGCGAGGACCGGTTGGCCTTGTCGTACGAGCTCTTGAAGAGCAGCGGAACCGCACGCCGGGCCGCGATCTCCGCGAGCCGCCTCGCGATCTCGACCGTGCCGCTGTCGGACTCGATGACGCAGGGACCGGCGATGTAGACCGGGCGGCTGCCGCCCCCGATCTTGATCCCGGGAGCAATCTCGAACGGCAAGACCATCATCGCCGGCTAGTGTAGCGCATGGGCTGAAGGGGAGTTAAGGACTCGTTCCCCTTCCCACTTCCGCTTCCGCTTCCGCGCCTGCTCGTTCGGTCCGTCCTCGAGAGCGCTTCGCGCCAATTCTCTCGAGGCGCTCTCCGAGGGAGCCACCTTTGGCGATTTCGGGTCTCGAGCGGATGTCAGGAGGATCGTGGGCCCGAAATCGCCAAAGATGGCACGCCCGCAGGACGCCCTCTACCCCGTACTCGCCTCGCCTCCCGGGAGCGGGCGCCGAAGCGAGGCCAAGTCCTCGACACCCCGCGATGAACCGAGGTCCTCACGCCTGGACCGAGGACGCCTCCTCGACCTGCGCTTTCGCGACGAGCTCCACCGGCTCCTCCGCCTCGTCGACGACCCGCGTCTTGCGGTACTCGATGGCGGCCGCGATGAACGACCGGAAGATCGGATGCGGGTGGTAGGGCCGGGACTTGAACTCGGGGTGGAACTGGCAGGTCAGGAACCACGGGTGGCCAGGCAGCTCCACGACCTCGACGAACATCCGGTCCGGCGACTTGCCGCTGACCAGCAGCCCCTTCTCCTCGAACAGCGACACGTACTCCGGGTTGACCTCGTAGCGGTGGCGGTGCCGCTCCCACACCTCGTCAGCGCCGTAGGCCTTCCAGGCCAGGGAGCCCGGCTTGAGCCGGCACGGGTATTTGCCGAGCCGCATCGTGCCGCCCATCTGGTCGACGCCCACCAGCTCGCGCATCTTGTAGATGACCTTGTAGGGCGGCTGGGCGACGAACTCCGTCGAGTGCGCGCCCGCGAGCCCGCAGACGTTGCGCGCGAACTCGATCATCGCGGTCTGCAGGCCGAGGCAGATGCCGAAGTACGGGATCTTGCGGCCGCGCGCGAACTCGATCGCCCGGATCATGCCCTCGATGCCGCGCTTGCCGAACCCTCCCGGCACCAGAATGGCGTCGACCTCGAACAGCTGCTCCGGGTAGCCGGAGCCCTCGAGCGACTCGGAGTCGATGAACACCAGGTTGACCTTGACCCCGTTGGCGAGGCCGCCGTGGCCGAGCGCCTCGTTCAACGACTTGTAGGAGTCGGCGAGGTCGACGTACTTGCCGACGATCCCGATCGACACCTCGTCCTTGGCGCTGCGGATCGCGTCCACCACCTCGCGCCAGCGGCCGAGGTCCTTCTGGCCTCTTGGGAGGCCGAGCATCTCGAGCACGATCTCGTCGAGGCCCTCGGCCGCGAGCTTCAACGGCACCTCGTAGATGGTCTCGGCGTCCTGGGCCGGGATCACGGCCCGCGACTCGACGTTGCAGAACAGCGCGATCTTGTCGCGCAGGTCCTGGGGCAGCGGACGATCGACCCTGGCGAGCAGGATGTCGGGCTGGATGCCGATCTGCAGCAGCTCCTTGACCGAGTGCTGGGTCGGCTTGGTCTTGAGCTCATCGGAACCCTTGATGTAGGGCACCAGGGTGAGGTGGATGTTGAGCACGTTGCCGCGGCCGGCGTCGGACCGGAACTGGCGGATCGCCTCGAGGAACGGCAGCGACTCGATGTCGCCCACYGTGCCGCCGATCTCGACGATCACGAGGTCGACGTCGCCGCCGACCGCGCGGATGTTGGCCTTGATCTCGTCGGTGATGTGGGGGATCACCTGCACCGTCTTGCCGAGGTAGTCGCCGCGACGCTCCTTCTCGATGACCGAGGCGTAGATCTTGCCGGTGGTGAAGTTGTTGATCTTGCCCATCGAGGCGGTGGTGAAGCGCTCGTAGTGGCCGAGGTCGAGGTCGGTCTCGGCGCCGTCGTCGGTGACGAACACCTCGCCGTGCTGGAAGGGGGACATCGTGCCCGGGTCGACGTTGACGTAGGGGTCGATCTTGAGCATGGTGACCGAGTAGCCGTGGGCCTCCATGAGCGCCGCCAGCGAGGCCGACGAGATGCCCTTGCCGAGGCCCGAGACCACGCCGCCGGTGACGAACACATACTTGGTTGCCATCTCAGCCCGCCCTTCCTATGGCTCGCTTCGTCCGAGGACTCGCTCGAGCTCGGCGAGATCCTCCGGCGTGTCGACGCCGAACGACGGCTGCGGCGCATCGAGCACCAGGATCTCCATCCCGTTCTCCAGGGCGCGCAGCTGCTCCAGGGCCTCTGCCCGCTCGAGCGGCGACGGCGGCAGCGCCACGAACGACGCCAGCGCGCGGCGCCGGAAGCCGTAGATCCCGAGGTGCAGGCGATACTGGTCCTGCGCGACCCCGACGTCGCGGGGGTACGGCAGCGGCGAGCGCGAGAAGTACAGCGCCCGCCCGGTTGCGTCGCGCACCACCTTGACCGCGTTCGGGTCGCTGACCCGCTGCGGATCGAGCGGCCGGCACAGCGTCGCGATCCCGACCTCGGGCGTCGCCCGCATCCCGGCCACCAGCGCGTCGATGTTCTCGGCAGCGATTCGCGGCTCGTCGCCCTGCAGGTTGATCACGATCTCCCAGCCGGCGCGCCCGAGCACTGCCTCCGCAACCCGATCGGTCCCGGAGGCGCACTCTCCGGTCATCACCACCTCGGCGCCGGCCGCCGCGGCCACCGCTGCCACCCGCTCGTCGTCGGTCGCCACGATCACGGCGTCGACGGTCCGCGCCTCGGCCGCCCGCCGCACGCAATGCACGATCATCGGCTCGCCCGCGAGCAGCGCCAGCGGCTTGCCCGGAAACCGCGTCGACCCCCACCGGGCGGGGATCGCCGCAATCACGAGTCGATCACCCTGTTCCATCCTGTGGGTCGATGCTATGGACTCGTCGACGCGAAGTCAAGCGCAGACGACAAATCCATACAATCGTTTGATTGCTGCCCCAGCAAACGTCCGTGAACTCCCACCAGCCCCAGCCCGGACCCTGTCAACCCACTGGGTTCATGCTCGGGCAATCGTGCGACCCCCACCCTGCTGATTCCAGTCACTCCCTTGATGGCGCACTCGAAATTTGGTACAAACGCTCGTATGAATCTGACGACTCGACAGCGGCTGATCGACGCAGCGTCGACCCTGTTTGCCGAACGCGGCTACGGCGGCGCCTCGGTGCGCGACATCTGCGACCTTGCCCGCGTCAACCCCGGGGCGGTGTCCTACCACTTCGGCGGCAAGCGCCAGCTCTACCGGACCGCGCTGCGCCAGGCCGCCCAACGCCTCGCCCACGTCGAGGCGCCACCATCGCCCGAGATCCCGGCGGGAGCGCCCGACCTCAAGGCGGTCGTCCGCCGGGTGTTCCGCAGCCTCGGCGAGGATCCGATCGCGACCCGGCTGCTGCTGCGCGACCTCACCGAGGGAGGAACCCTCGCGGTCGAGGCGCTCGAGCCGACCCTGCGCGGCGCGCTCGATGGCCTGCGGGCGGCCACCGGCCACACCGACGCACCGCGCGCCTCGGCCGAGGTGCGGGTGCTGTTCCTCGAGCTGGCGGCCCCGGTGTTCCTGCTCGCGGCGGCGTGGCCGGCCATCGCGCGCACGCTCGAGCTCAGCGACCCCGAGCGCGAGCAGCTGCTCGACGACCTGACCCGGCGCGTCCTGTCGCGTTCGGCCTACGAGGCCTCCTCGACGCTGTGACGCAGCATCACGCCGCGCGCGGCGAGATAGGCGATCACGGCATCGAAGCAGGCCTGGTTCCTCCCCAGGTCCTCCGGCGGCACCACCCCGGGCCGGCGGTGCAGCCCGGCCGCGAGCGCGTGGACCGCCGCCGTGCAGGTGTAGCCGGTGGTCCGCGCCATCGACGACACGCCGCGGCTGCGATCGTAGCGGTCGACGAGGTCCCAGCGGTGGCGGACCGCGGCGCCGCCCAGCGTGCCCTCGACCTCGACCCGCATCACCGTCATGTCCTCCTCGCCCTCGGACGGCTGCCACGCGTCGGACAGCAGCCGTGCCGTGAGGTCGAGCGGCCGCAGCCGGACGCCGGCGACCTCCAGCGGCTGCTCGCCGAAGAAGCCGCTGTCGCGGAGCATGCGCATCATCTCGGCGTGGCCGGGATAGCGCATGGTCTTCTCCTTCATCGTCGGCACCGTGCTCGTCCGCAGCAGCGTGCGCAGGCCGTCAGTGTTGAAGGCCTCCAGCGTGCCGACGCCCGGCAGGTCGAGCAGCTCGACCTCGGAGAGCGCGGGCCGCGTCACCACGCGCCCGTTGGCCACCAGCCGCGCCGGGCGGGTGTACTCGGCGATGACGTCGATCGGCGAGAACACCGAGCGGTACTCGTACGGCCAGTGGCGCACGGTCGGCAGACCCCCGACCCAGCACGAGAAGCTCTCGACCGTGTCCCAGGTCGCCTCGCAGTGACCGAGGATCATGCTGGACAGCCCGGGAGCGACGCCACAGTCAACGACCGCGACCACGTTACGCGACGCCGCGAGCTTGTGCAGCTCGAACGGATCCTCCTCGAAGAACGAGATGTCGACGGTGTTGACGCCGGCCTCGATGACCGACCGCAGGGTCGCGAAGCCTATCGGGCCCGGGACCGCGCCGACCACCAGGTCGTGGCCGGCGACCGTCTCCGCAACGACCTCCGCCCGCGAGACGTCGACCTCCACCACCCGCAGCCCGGCCACTCCGGCCAGCCGCCCGAGCGCATCCCGCGAGCGGTCGGCGACCGTCACCTCGAAGCCCCGATGCTCCGCGAGGTCCCTCGCGATGGCGTTTCCGACCCGACCGGCACCGAGCACGACGATTCTCATGTCCGCCTCCCCCACCGACGATCGCCCGCTAGGATACCAGCCCGGGGCCCGGCTCTGGCCGCTCGCCGCGCCACCGGCACGGGTCGAGGCAGTCGACAGTCATGAGCTCTCGCACCACCTCAGTGCTGCGATTTCGACGACCGGGTCTTCGCACCCATCAGCTCGGCTCGCCGGGCGCGCCGCGCGTCACCTTGAAGCGCAGCGGCCAATCGGCCGCCTCACCAGCGGAGCCGACGCCGACGCGAGGCCCGCTGGTGCGCCAGCGGGGACCGATCCGGACTCCGTCGTCGCACAGCCAGAGCCCGCTGCGGGTGTCGCAGAGGTCGCGCCCGTCGTCAGCCAGCGAGATGGCGAGGGCCTGGCCGAGCTTGCCGGGGCCGTCGGTCAGGGAGCGCTCCGCGACTCCTGGGCCGCGTCGGCGGCGCACGAGATCCTTGCCGTGGACAACGGCGGCGCCGCGCACCAGGACCGCCTCCCCTGCCCCGCCGCCGACCGTCACCAGGTTGAGGCAGTGGTGCACGCCGTAGATCAGGTAGACGTAGGCGTGGCCCGCCTCGCCCCACATGGTCGCGACCCGCCGGGTGCGCCGGCCACCGTAGGTGTGGCAGGCTGGATCGGCCGGCCCCAGGTAGGCCTCGACTTCAACGAGCCGCATTGCGACCGTCCCCTCCCGGCAGCGCCGCACCAGCAGCTTGCCCAGCAGATCGTGCGCCACCTCGACCGTGGGGCGCTGGTAGAATTCCCGCCTCAGCACCGGTGCTGCGGCCAGCGTTCGTCGATCGAGGAGGTCGCCAGGCATGAGCTCACGTATCTGCGTCACCGGCGGTGCGGGCTTCATCGGCAGCCACGTCGCCGAGGCTCTGGTCGGCCGGGGCCACCGGGTGATCATACTCGACGACCTGTCGAGCGGCCGCCGCGCCAACGTGCCGGCAGGCGCCGAGCTCGTGGTGCTCGACGTGCGCAGCCGCGAGGCCGCAGCGTTGCTGGTTGACCGCGGCGTCGAGATCCTCGTCCACCACGCCGCCCAGATGGACGTCCGGCGCTCGGTCGAGGACCCCCGCTTCGATGCCGACGTCAACATCCTCGGCCTGCTCAATCTGCTCGAGGCGGCCCGCCGCGGCCGGGTCCGCCAGGTCGTGTTCGCCTCGACCGGCGGCGCCATCTACGGCGAGCAGGACGCCTTCCCGGCCGGCGAGGACCACCCGGCGCGCCCGCTGTCGCCCTACGGCGTGGCCAAGCTCGCCAGCGAGCGCTACCTGTACTTCTACCACTGCCAGTACGGGCTCGACGCCACATGCTTGCGCTACGCCAACGTCTACGGGCCCCGCCAGAACCCGCACGGCGAGGCCGGCGTGGTGGCGATCTTCCTCCACCGCCTGCTCGCCGGCCAGCAGCCGGTCATCAACGGCGACGGCCTGCAGACCAGGGACTACGTCTTCGTCGGCGACGTCGTCAGCGCCAACCTGGCCGCGCTCGGCCGCCCCGGCTTCAACATCTACAACGTCGGCACCGGCATCGAGACCGACGTCAACACCCTGTTCGCCCACCTCCACCGCGCGATCGGCAGCGGGCCGGAGGCGGCCCACGGCCCGGGCAAGGCGGGCGAGCAGCTGCGCTCGTCGATCAGCTCGGCGCTGCTCGAGCGCGAGCTCGGCGTCGCGGTCTCAACCCCGCTCGCCGACGGCCTCGCCCGCACCGCGGCGTGGTTCCGGGAGAACGCGGGGCAACCGTAGCGCCTCTCGCCCGCTTCCGCTTCCGTTTCCGCGCCCGGACGCGTCCCCGAGCTTATCGCTCAGCCCACTTCGAGGCTTCGGCGGCGGCGTACAGCTCCTCGAACTGGCCGGCCAGCTTGTGGCCGGGTGCGAGGAAGGGCAGCGGCCGGGCGCGCTGGTGGGACTCGCGGACCTTGACCGACTGCGAGATGTAGGGCTCGAGCACCGGCAGCCCCTCGCCCTTCAGCTCCTCGACCAGCTGCTGCGGCAGCCGGGCGCGCTCCTGGAACTGGTTGACCACGATGCCGGCCACCCGCAGCCCCGAGTTGTGGTCCTCGCGGACCTCCTCGACGGTTTCCAGGAGGTTGTAGAGCGCGCGGCGCGAGAAGTCGTCGCAGTCGAAGGGGATCAGGCAGCGGTCGGCGGCGATGAGCGCCGACAGGGTGAAGAAGTTGAACGCCGGCGGCGTGTCGATCCAGACCGCGTCGTAGCCGTCGAGCTCGCGCAGGGCGTCGCGCAGCTTGTAGATCTTGACCTTGGCCTCGAGCTTGGGCTGCAGCGGCTCGAGCTCGGGCGAGGACGGCATCACGTGCAGGCGATCAAAGCGCGAGTGGTGCACGAAGGCCGTCGTCTCCTCCCTCGTCAGGTGGAAGCCGAGAAACTGCTCGAAGAACTGGGCCAGGTTGGGCTTCGCCTGCTCGGCGTCGGCGCCGAGCAGATGGTGGCTCGCGCACGCCTGAGGGTCGAGGTCCACCACCAGCGTGCGACGGCCCTCGCGCGCGCTGATCGCTGCCAGGTTGCAGACGATGGTCGACTTGCCGACGCCGCCCTTCTGGTTGAACACCACCCAGCGCATCG
>PQAJ01000031.1:4458-4826 GCA_003105185.1 Holophagae bacterium | reverse complement strand
GCCCGGACCCCCGCGGCGCCCGCGTCGACCCCCGCGCCAGCCTGCGGGCGGCCCTGCGCGCCGGCCGCTCCTCCATTCCCGTGCGCTGGCGCTCCGCCGGAAGCCGGCCGCCCGCCATCGTGGCGCTCTGCGACGTCTCCGGCTCCATGGCCCGCTACTCCCGGATGCTGCTGCGCTTCCTCCACGCCCTCACCGACGACCGGGACCGGGTGCACGCCTTCACCTTCGGCACCCGCCTCGAGAACGTCACCCGCCTCCTGCGCCACCGCGACCCGGACGTGGCGCTGGCGGCGGTGGGGCGCGCGGTGCGGGACTGGGAGGGGGGCACGCGCATCGGCGCCTGCCTCCGAGAGTTCAACCTTCGCTGG
>PQAJ01000031.1:0-4312 GCA_003105185.1 Holophagae bacterium | reverse complement strand
CTGCCGCACGTGGACGAGTTCCGGCCCGTCCACGACCTCGACAGCCTCGCCCGGCTGGCCGAGGCGCTCAGTGCCCCGCTCCGCCGCGCAAGCGCCGCAGCAGCGAGGCCAGCCACGCCAGCAGCGCCTTCATGAGGAGCGGGACGGCCCGCACCGGCCCGGGCGCCGGCACCGCCGCGGCGGGCGCGGCGCCGGCGCCTTCCTTGATCTGGCCGAGCAGCGCGCCGACCGCGACCGTCTCGCCGTCCTTGGCCGCGATCTCGGCGAGCACGCCGGCGGCCGGCGCCGGGACCTCGATCGTCACCTTGTCGGTCTCGAGCTCGACCAGCGGCTCGTCCACCGCCACGGCCTCGCCCGGCTGCTTGAACCAGCGGCCGATGGTCGCCTCGGTGACGGATTCGCCGAGCGTGGGAACGCGGATGTCAGCCATGATGAAAGTCCTTCTTCCGTCACGCCTCTTTGCGCGACGGGGGTCATGCAATGCGGGTCAGCCGAGCGCCTCGTCGAGCAGGTGCTTGAGCTGCGCCTGGTGCTTGGACATGAGGCCGGTGGCGGTGGCGGCCGAGGCCGGACGGCCCGCATAGCGCGGCCGCTTGTGCTTGGCGCCGGCCTGGTTGAGCGCCCACTCGAGATAGGGCTCGATGAAGTGCCAGGGGCCCATGTTGCGCGGCTCCTCCTGGCACCAGATCATCTCGGCCTGCTTGAAGCGCGCGAGCTCGTGCACCAGCGCCTTCACGGGCACCGGGTAGAGCTGCTCGACGCGCAGCAGGTAGACGTCGTCGATGCCGCGCTTCTCGCGCTCCTCGGCGAGGTCGTAATAGACCTTGCCGGAGCACATCACGACGCGGCGGATCTTGCCGTCGGCGACGAGCTTGGTCTTGTCGTCCGGATGGGTCTGGGCGTCGTCCCAGAGCAGGCGGTGGAAGGTGGTGCCGGGGCCGAACTCGTCGAGGCGAGAGACCGCGCGCTTGTGGCGCAGCAGGGATTTCGGCGTCATCAGGATCAGCGGCTTGCGGATCTCGCGCCGGAGCTGGCGGCGCAGGACGTGGAAGTAGTTCGCGGGCGTCGTGCAGTAGGCGACCTGCATGTTGTCCTCGGCGCACATCTGCAGGAAGCGCTCCAGGCGGGCCGAGGAGTGCTCGGGTCCCTGGCCCTCGTAGCCGTGCGGCAGCAGGCAGACGAGGCCGGACATGCGCAGCCACTTGCGCTCGCCCGAGGAGACGAACTGGTCGAACACCACCTGGGCGCCGTTGGCGAAGTCGCCGAACTGCGCCTCCCACATGGTGAGCGCATTCGGCTCGGCGAGCGAGTAGCCGTACTCGAAGCCGAGCACGGCCTCCTCGGAGAGCATCGAGTTGATCACCTCGAAGCGGGCCTGGCCGTCGCGCAGGTGATTGAACGGGGTGTGCCGCGCCTCGTTCTCCTGGTCGATCAGCACCGAATGGCGCTGCGAGAAGGTGCCGCGCTCGGAGTCCTGGCCCGAGAGCCGCACCGGATGGCCTTCCAGCAGCAGGGTGCAGACGGCGAGCGCCTCGGCGGTCGCCCAGTCGAGGCCCTCGCCGCTGCGGAACGCCTTGGCGCGGGCGTCGAGGAAGCGCTGGATCGTGCGGTGGACGTGGAAGCCCTGCGGCACGGCGGTGATCTTCTCGCCGATGTGGCGCAGCGAATCGAGCTCGACCCCGGTGATGCCGCGGCGCGGATCCTCGTGGTCGGCCGCGGCCTTGAAGCCGGCCCAGCGGCCGTCGAGCCAGTCCGCCTTGTTGGGCTTGTAGCCCTGGCCGGCCTCGTACTCGGCGTCGAGCCGGGCGCGCCAGTCGGCCTTCATCTTCTCGACCTCGCCCTCGGCGACGACGCCCTCGGCGACGAGCTTCCTGGAATAGATCTCGAGCGTGGTCGGATGCGAGCGGATCTTCCGGTACATCAGCGGCTGGGTGAACGAGGGGTCGTCGCCCTCGTTGTGGCCGAAGCGCCGGTAGCAGAACATGTCGATGACCACCGGCTTCTGGAACTTCTGCCGGAACTCGGTCGCGACCTTGGCCGCGAAGGTCACGGCCTCCGGGTCGTCGCCGTTCACGTGGAAGATCGGCGCCTCGATCATCTTGGCGACGTCCGACGGATAGGGCGAGGAGCGGCTGTAGAGCGGATAGGTCGTGAAGCCGATCTGGTTGTTGACGATGAAGTGCAGCGAGCCGCCGGTGCGGTGGCCCTTGAGCTCGGAGAGGCCGAAGCACTCGGCCACCACGCCCTGTCCCGCGAAGGCCGCGTCGCCGTGGATCAGCAGCGGCATCACCGAGGTGCGCTCGTCCGGCGTGTCGCCGTGCTGGTCCTGCTTGGCGCGCACCTTGCCGAGCACCACGGGGTCGACGATCTCGAGATGCGAAGGATTGGCGGTGAGCGAAAGGTGCACGCGGTTGCCGTCGAACTCGCGGTCCGAGGAGGCGCCGAGGTGGTACTTGACGTCGCCCGAGCCCTCGACCTCGTCGGGGGTCCAGGAGCCGCCCTTGAACTCGTGGAAGATCGCGCGGTGCGGCTTGGCCATCACCTGGGCGAGCACGTTGAGGCGCCCGCGATGCGCCATGCCGAGCACGATCTCCTTCACGCCGAGCGCGCCGCCGCGCTTGATGATCTGCTCGAGCGCCGGGATCATCGATTCGGCGCCGTCGAGGCCGAAGCGCTTGGTGCCGACATACTTGACGTCGAGGAATTTCTCGAAGCCCTCGGCCTCGACCAGCTTGTTGAGGATCGCGCGCTTGCCCTCGCGCGTGAAGGTGATCTCCTTGTCGGGCCCTTCGATGCGCTCCTGCAGCCAGGCTTTGCGCGCCGGGTTGGCGATGTGCATGAACTCGATGCCGAGCGTCTGGCAGTAGGTGCGCTGCAGGATCGCGACGATCTCGCGCAGGCTCGCGAACTCGAGCCCGAGCACGTGGTCGATGAAGATCTTGCGGTCGAGGTCGTGGTCCGCGAAACCGTAGGTGCGCGGATCGAGCTCCTCGTGGCTGCGCGGCGGCGCGAGGCCGAGCGGATCGAGATTGGCGTGGAGGTGGCCGCGCGCCCGGAAGGCGCGGATCAGCATCAGCGCGCGCACCGAGTCGCGGGTCGCCTGCTGCACGTCGGCGGCGGAGAGCTCGACGCCGCCCTTCTGGGCGCGCGCCTTGATCTTGTCGCCCACCGCCTTCTCGACCTCTGCCCACTGGCCGTCGAGGGCCGAGACGAGCTCGTCGCGCGCGGGCTGCGGCCAGTGCGGCTTCTTCCAGGAGGCCCCGCGCGCGCTCCGGGTCACGTCGGCGGCGCTGTCCTTCAGGCTCGCGAAGAAGTCGCGCCACTCGGCGTCGACCGAGCCGGGGTCCGCCTGGTAGCGGGCGTAGAGGTCCTCGATGTAGGCCGCGTTGCCACCGTAGAGAAAGGAGGAATTTGCGAAAGCCGCGTTCGCGTCCTGGCGAGACATATGCCGCATCCTGTCGTGCGGGGCGCGGGGCCCCGTGTGCCGCTCGGGAAGGCGAGCGAATCCGCCCGGTCCCCGGCGGGCAGCGCCTTCTACCCTATCTAGGCACAGGATGTGACGAGAAAAAGCTTAAGAACTGAATTACGATTTCAGCACTTCGACCAGGGTCTTGCCGATGCGCGCCGGGGACGGCGAGACGCGGATCCCGGCCGCCTCCATGGCAGCGATCTTGGACTCCGCGTCGCCCTTGCCGCCCGAGATGATGGCGCCGGCATGGCCCATGCGGCGGCCGGGCGGGGCGGTGCGGCCGGCGATGAAGCCGACCATCGGCTTGGCGCGGCCCTTCCTGGCCTCGCTCTTGATGAACTCGGCCGCGTCCTCCTCCGCGCTGCCGCCAATTTCCCCAATCATGACAATGGCTTCTGTCTTCTTGTCCTTGAGGAACATCTCCAGCATGGCGATGAACTCGGTGCCCTTGACGGGGTCGCCGCCGATGCCGACCGCGGTGGTCTGGCCGAGGCCCTCGGCGGTGGTCTGGAACACCGCCTCGTAGGTCAGGGTGCCGGAGCGCGAGACGATGCCGACCTTGCCCGTCTGGAAGATGTTGCCCGGCATGATGCCGATCTTGCACTCGCCGGCCGTCATCACGCCCGGGCAGTTCGGGCCGATCAGGCGCGACCGCGAGCCCTCCAGCGCGCGCTTCACCCGCACCATGTCGAGCACCGGGATGCCCTCGGTGATGCAGACGATCAGCGGGATCTCGGCCTCGATCGCCTCGCAGATCGCGTCGGCGGCGCCCGCCGGCGGCACGTAGATCACGCTCGCGTCGGCGCCGGTCTTCTCGCGTGCCTCGAACACGGTGTCGAACAC
>PQAJ01000030.1 GCA_003105185.1 Holophagae bacterium | reverse complement strand
CCGCGGGCGACGCTCTGCGACAGCAGCAGGAGGGCCGGCGCGATCGCCAGCCAGGACGCGACCCAGACTGCGGCGACGAGCTGCCGCAACCGCAGCGCCTGCTGAGCGCCCCGGCGCGGCGACGGCGGTCCCGGGTCAAGAGCTCTCATGCCTTTCAGCTCCAGGGGAGTGGGACGAAGCTGCACCAGTGCAGCGCCTCCACCACCCACCACAGGCTGCGGCGGGCGACCCGCGAGCTGCTCCGGCTCGCCCAGTAGTTGTCGCGGCGCCGGGTCTCCAGCGCCCAGATGCCATCCGGGTCCACCACCACCCGCGCCAACCGCTGCGCCGAGCCGATCGTCCACCGCACGCCGGGGTCGCGGCCGTCCCAGGTGCGCCGCTCCCGGTGCCCGTCCTCGTACTCGAGCTCGATCTCGACCGGCCCGACGAAGTCACCGCGGCGGGCGATGTCGACCTCGATCGACCACGCGCCGGGCTCGCCCTCGCTCGCGCGATGGCGGACGCCCGCGACCGCCCAGTCGACGACCGCCGCGGACCGGAAGGCCTGCTCGAAGAACCAGCCGAGGTCCTCGCCGGCGGCCTCGGAGAGGACGGTGAAGAAGTCGTCGCCGGTCGGGTGGCGGAACCGGTAGCGCTCGACGTAGGCGCGCAGGCCGCTGGCAAAGCCCTCTGGTCCGATCAAAGCCTCGAGGGTGCGCAGGCTGAGCGCGGTCTTGACGTAGCTGGCGCCGTAGTAGTCCTCGGCGGACGAGAACTCCCAGGACGGCTGGTCGATCGTCGAACCTGGCCCGAGGAGGCTCYGCTCCACGCGCTCGCGCGTCCAGAAGCCGCCCCAGCGCGGGGCTGGCCCCAGCCGGTCGGCAACGATCGCCTCCATGCACGCCGCCCCGGCGTAGCTGGTGAGGCCCTCGTCGAGCCACGCCTGCTCGAACTCRTTGGAGGCCACCAGGCCATAGAAGTACTGGTGGCCGAGCTCGTGGACGACCACATACTCGAGGGTGGTCGGCCACTCGAGGAGAGTGATCGACGCCAGCTGGTTGCCGAGCCCGGTGATGAAGGTCGGGTACTCCATGCCCCCGGCCTCGTCGGCGGCGAACGGCGGCACCACCACGGTCAGCTGGGGGTAAGGGTATGGGCCGTACCACAGGCCGAGCCACGCCAGACCGAGGCGAGCCGCGCGCAGGTGGCGCTCGGCCGATCCCAGCCGGGTCCGCGGCAGCAGCAGCCGTACTCGGGTCGGCGGCAGCTCGAGCTCGGACGCGCTCATCCGGAGAACCCGGGCCGCCCTCTCGAGCCACGCCTGTGGGACGTCGCGGCCGGGCTCGAAGTCGCTGTCGACGACCGCCATCAGCGAGTCGGGAGCCGCTGTCCACGCGAAGTCGTGCACCCGGTCCGCCGCGAACGCGACTTTGAACCGTTGCGCCGGGTCGCCCGGCTYCTCGACCCGAGAGAGCTCGACGCCGCTGGCGCCGACAGCCCAGCCGTGCGGCACGTTGATCGTCACTCGGTAGCTGCCGAAGTCGGCGAAGTACTCGCTGTTGGCGTGGTACTGGTGGCAGTTCCACCCTCTGGCGCCCTCGAACACCCCGAGCTTGGGAAACCACTGCCCGGCGAAGTGGAAGTCGCCCACAAAGCCGGTGCGGGCGATGAGCGACGGCAGCTGTGCCTCGAACTCGACCTCCACCACCACCGAGCCTCCCGGCCGGACCTCGCCGGGCAGCCGCACGCGGGCCACCGAGAAGTCCTCCGGGTTGCCGTCGTCGGGGCGCATGAACTCGAGGCTGGGCAGCAGGTCGGTGCCGTCGGCCAGCGCCATCCGAGTGACCTTGGTCCAGCCCCACGTCATGGCCTCGGGCCGCCGGCCGAAACGCAGGCGGCGGGGTCCGAGCTCGCGCAGGAAGGTCGTGCTGTCGCTCGAAAAGGCGTTGAGGTAGAGGTGCCACCATAGCTCGGCGGTCGCCGTGTCCGAGCTGTTGGTCCAGCGAACGCGTTGCCGGCCCTGCAGCCGGTGCTGCCCCGCCTCGAGTGTGACCACGATCTGGTAGTCGACCGCGGCCGCCGTGCCGGACACCGCCAGCCCGAGGGCGAGGGCCGCCAGCAGCTGCGAGGTCCCGCGTCCCATCACGTGTCCGCAGTGTACACGCGCCCCAACCCGGCCAGGAGTGAGGGGCTGGGATCTGGGTATAGCCCCCACCCGCTCGTGTCACGGCGAAGCCGCGGGCAAAGCCAGCGGATTCGCTTCCGCACCCGCTTCCGTGCCCGATCGGGATGCCGGGGGCCACGGCCTGGGGCAGGGATCGCCAACCAGCCCGTCACCGTCTCCCTGCCCGTGCCCGACACTGCGCTCGACGCCGGCACGGCCGCCCGGAGGCGGGCACGGACACGGATCGGCAACGACAGGCGAAATGACCGGCCTCGCCGGCCGGTTGGCTATCAGGGGGCCGGACTGGCGTTGAGGGGCCGCGGCCCCTAAACTGAGGCGACGTGACCACGCGGGCGAGGTTCCTGACCGTCGTGATGATCGCAGCGGCCGTCACGGCCGGCGCGGCCGAGCCGCGCTTCTCGCTCGGGCTCAGCGAGCTCGACCTGTCGCAGCTCGACGCCCGGACGCGGGCCCGCCTCGCCCAGTGGAACGACCCGACGGGCCGCGCCGCGGCGCACCTGCGGCAGGAGCAGGCCAACCTCATGGGTGGCGGCCAGCCCGGCGGCTCGCAGGCGATCGCCTTCCGGGCGAAGCTCCAGTCAGGCTTCCGGCCGCGGTTGATCGTGGCAACAAGCGAAGCCGGGGTCGAGGCCTATGAACGCTCGCTCGGGGTCATCCGCTGGCCGTGGCGCTCATCCGACGAGGAGGCGCTGCCCATCGAGGAGCAGCTGTCCCTGCTACTCGGGCACCGCCTCGAGCATGACCGCCAGCCATCGGCCCCTCACGACCAGTGAGTCGGCGCGTACCGATCACCACCGCCTGCGGAACCCCCGGCGCTGTCTCAGCCGCGAGCCGGCGGTGCGACCTACAGCCGGTCCTTGAGCGCCTTGGCGACCTTGAAGCGGACCGTCTTGGAGGCGGCGATCTGGATCGTCGCCCCGGTCGCGGGGTTGCGTCCGGTGCGCGCCGGCCGGCTGGAGACCTGGAAGGTCCCGAAGTTGGGGACCGCCACCTTGTCGCCCTTGGAGAGCGACTCGCCGAGCAGCTCGAACAGGGTGTCGTAGCACATCGCGACCCGGGTCTTTGGGATTCCGGTCAGCTCTGCAATCCGATCGACGACATCAGCTTTACCCGCCATGGATCCTCCTGACAGTTGCGTTGCCACCTCACACTAACCCGGCCTCGGGCCGCGGTCAACCCACTGCGCTACGATTGGGCCCATGGAAAAGCCAGATCGTCACACGACGCGCCCGCAGCCGTGGCCGCAGGTCAGCGCGCAGACCGTGGCCGCCTACTCGCTGTTCGAGCTGCAGCTGGTCGCTCGCCGCTCGCCGACCAACCAGGGCGAGCACTCGTTCCTGCGCCTGATCGCCCCGGACTGGGTCAACGTCGTCGCCATCACCGCCGAGGGCCGGCTGATCCTGGTCGAGCAGTACCGGCACGGCACCAACCGCGTCACCACCGAGATCCCCGGCGGGGCCGTCGATGAGGGCGAGCGGCCGGCGGTGGCGGCCGCCCGCGAGCTCGAAGAGGAGACCGGCTTCTGCGCGGGCGAGCTCATCCTGATCGGCGAGGTCCACCCGAACCCGGCCTTCCTGTCGAACAGCTGCTGGACCTTCCTCGCCCTCAACTGCCGGCCGACCGGCACCATCCGTCCCGACACCTCTGAGGAGATCACAGTCCACCTTGTCGAGCCGGAAGCGTTCACCCGCCTCATCGACCAGCGGGTCATCGAGCACGCGCTGGTCGTCGCCGCCCACGACCACCTGCAGCGGGGGATTCGGCGGCGCGAGTGGTGGGCTGACCTGTTGCCGGCGCCGCAACCTGACGAGCCCTCGGGGGGCGGATGACCACCGCGGGCGCAACGACCGCAGGACGGGAGGTGCTGCGATGATCCAGGAAGCCGAGTCGATGGTCGAGTTCTCGCTGCCGGCCCACGACGGGTCGGTGGTGCGCAGCTCGGACCTTGCCGGGCGGGCCTACCTGCTCTACTTCTACCCCAAGGCGAACACCCCCGGCTGAATCCGGGAGGCCTGCCAGCTGCGGGACAGCTGGAGCGAGCTTCAGGACCTCGGCCTTGAGGTGCTCGGCGTGTCGTACGACTCACCCGAGACCAACCGCCAGTTCGCGGCTGCCAACCACCTGCCGTTCCGGCTGCTGTCGGACCGCGACCGCTCGCTCGCCCGCGCGGTCGGCGCGGCGATCCCCCTCCTGCCGTTCCCGAAACGGGTATCCGTCCTGGTCGGCACCGACGGGCGCGTCCTCAAAACTTACCCGAGCGTGAAGCCTGCAGCCCACGCCGCCGAGGTGATCGGAGACTTTCGCGCCTTGCGGGGCGCTGACGGGGCTAGGCTCAGAAGTTGAAGACCACCGAGAACCGGGTCGTGGTGTCGGTCGAGTCGGCTAAGCTGCCGTCGGCGAGCACCAGGGGCTGGTTGCGGTAGCGGTACTCGTAGCTGAACTTGAGCGCGAGCAGCGAGCTGATCGCGGTTTGGATGCCGGTGTCCGATGACAGCCGCCAGTCGCTCGACTCCTCGAAGTTCGGGTAGTAGAGCAGCCGCTCGGTGAACGAGGTGGTGTCGGAGATCTTCCACTCATACGCGAGGCCGAGCACGCCGCCGAACCAGGCCGCGTCCGGCTCGGGGTCGAGGCGGCTCTCGTCGGTGTACGTGAGGCCGGCATCGAAGGACAGGAAGTGCGTGGGGCCGAGCAAGGCCTTGTATGCCACGCCCGCCTCGGCGAGCAGCCGCAGGTCGAAGCCGGCGAACTCGTCCTTCTCGCCGCTCAGGCCCCCGAACAGCTCCCAGCGGTCGCCGAGAGCCCGCTTGGCGCGGCCGCCCAGGTAGTAGCGCTCGGCGGTGAGGTCACCGTTGTCCGAGGCGCGGTTGAACAGGCCCGTGATCTCGAGGCCCCATGGCTCCGGCAGGCGCTCAACCTTGAAGTCGAGGCCGAAGGACGAGGTCTCGCTGTTGCCGCTGGTGTCGACGTAGGACAGGCCAAGCGCGCCCTTCCACGGCTCCGGCTGGGCCTCAGCAGGGGCATCTTCCTGGGCGAACGCGGAGACGCACGCGATCAGGATCAGACCGGCGAACACAACCTGACGCTTCATTTCTCTCTCCTCCGTAATGAGGGCCGTCGAGCCCCGGAAATCGCCGCTCCGTGCGTCGCCGACGGCGACGACCGCGGGAGGGGCAGAGATCGTATCACGCAGCGGCTCGGCACACGCCAGTGGCACCGGATTGCCGCTCGGTTCGGTGAACCGCCCGCGCGCCGTGTGCATTCCGGCCACCACCGATATACTCGATGGGTGACCGACCGGAAGACCGGTTCCGGACACCTGGACGCGCCGGGGACGGCGTCCAACGTTGTCGCCATCGCCAGCGTGGCAGTCGCGGTCCTCGGCGCCCTCGTCCTGCAGCGGGCGATCCGGTGGCCGGGCGACCGCAACGACTTCGTGCTGCTGGCGGCGGTGGTCCTCTACCTGGCTGCCCAAGCGGCCTGGTTCTTCAACGCCCGCTGGCGGCTGCTCGGCGACCCCGTGGACGCCCGCGTCCGCAACGTCTTCCTGCCGATCGCCGCCTACTTCGCGCTCCGCCTCCTGCTCGACCTCGTCACATTTTCGCCCCCGACCCTGCGCGCGATCGAGGGCGTGTCCTGGGCCTTCAGCCACGTCTTGGCACTTGCACTCGCCGCCTGGGCCTTCCGGGAAGGGGCGCGCTTGCAGCGGATGTTCGCCACCGCACGGATCCTGGTCCTACCGGCGATCGTCGCGGTGCTGGGCTGGTGGCTGGCAGGCCGCGGCGTGATCGAGGGCGTGCGGCCAACCGAGCTCGCGCTGGCGGCCGGCTTTCTGCTGGTCGCCGTGCCCCTGCTGCTGCCCCGGCGACAGCCCGACTGGCGGGAGCCGTGGCTGGGCTCAGCCTTGCTGCTGGTCGCCTTCGCCCATCTCAACATCGCCTGGTCGGCGGCCCGCTTCGACGGGCCGCTGCTGTGGGGTCACGTCCTGCTTGCCGTCGGCATGGTGATTCCGCTGGTCGGCGCGATGCGCGAGAACGCCGCCATGATCCGGTCGCAGACCACGCTCTCGGACCGCCTCCATCGCCACCGCGAGAGCACGGAGGTGATGCTCGACGGCTTGCCGGTCCTGGTCCTGTCGCTGGACCGGCAGCTGCGGGTGCGCTACGCCAACCGCAGCGCCAGCGCCCTGCTCGGCGTCGCCCGCGGGGTCACGGTCGGCGATCCCGACCTCGAGTGGCTCGATCGCTTCCCGCCGCCCGACCGCAGCCGGCTCAGGACCGCCATACCCGCAACCATCGACCGCAAATCCGGCGGCTGGGAGGCCGTCGTCCGCGTCGCCGACGCCACCGGCCAGGTGCACTGGCTGAACACCCAGCTCCTCCCCGTGCTCGACCCGGTGGCCGGGGAGACCCTCGTCGAGCTCGTGGCCAGCGATGTCAGCGACCTCTTCCTGGCGCGCCGGATCGCCGAGGCCCGCCAGACCAGGATGGCCTTCCTGTCGAACGTCGCACAGACGGTGGCCGGCGAGACCGAGGACCAGCGGATCCTCGAACGCTTCCTCGAGCTCGGGCAGGAGATCTACCCGGTCATCTCGCTGCTGCTCTACCGTCCGCGCGCCGACGGCGGGTCGTTCACGATTGAGGCGGCAACCGGCCCGGGCATCGACGCCCTCCGGAGGCTCCCCTCGAGCTCGATCGGCACCGGGCATCCATGCCGGCTGACCTTCCGCGACGGCATGCCCCGCGCGGCCGCGGTCGCCGACATCGCGCCGGCCGCACTTGCCAGCCAGGTGCTGGACGAGCACGGGATCAGCCACGTGCTCTACCTGCCCCTGCTCTCCGCCGGGCGCGTCGTCGGCGTGCTCGCCGCGACCACCAACTCGGAGCCGGAGCTGGACACCGCCGAGATCGAGCTCCTGACCCAGGTCGGCTTCCTGCTCGGCGGCGCGGTTTTCGTCTCGCAGTTGGTCCGCGAGCTCGACGAGCAACGGGCGGTGGCGATGGAGGCCTCACGCCTCAAGTCGGAGTTCCTCGCCAACACCTCGCACGAGCTCCGGACGCCCCTGACCGCGATCCTCGGCTTTCTGCAGCTGGTGCTCGACGGCGCGGTCGAGGATCCCGGCAAGCAGCGCGACTTCCTGCGGATCGCCCACGAGTCCGCCGAGAAGCTTCTGACCATCATCAACGACGTGCTCGACCTGGCGAAGATCGAGGCCGGCCGGCTCGAGGTCCACCGCGCGCCGGTCCCGGCGCGACGGGTGCTCGAGGACGTGGAGACCCTGTTCCGTCACCAGATGAAGGGCCAGGGCCTGAGCTTCACCGTCCTTCCCCCACCCGAGGCGGCCGTGCTGTGGGCGGACGCGGACCGCACCGTGCAAGTTCTCACCAACCTGCTCTCCAACGCCATGAAGTTCACGCCCCGCGGCGGCTCGATCCAGGTCGCGTGCTCGGTCGCCGACGGGCAGGTCGCGTTCACCGTGCGCGACACCGGCTGCGGCATCCCCGCGGGCGAGCTCGGGGCGGTCTTCGACTCCTTCTACCAGGTGGATGGATCGACCACCCGGCGCCACGGCGGCACCGGGCTCGGGCTGACCATCTCCCGCCGCCTGGCGGAGATGATGGGGGGCGCCCTCGAGCTCGAAAGCGCAGGCGAGAACCAGGGCACGACGGCCCGGCTGCGCCTGGCCGAGTACTCCCAGGAGCAGGCGGACGAGGCCGCTCCGTGACCTGCGAGCGATTACTGATCCTATTGAATTGAAGCGGCTTCTGCTAGGATCCCGGCGCCACGATGCGATCGGGACGTCGACCGGCCTCGGCGGTTCTCGAGCGAGGTTCCAGGGTCTTGACAGATAACAGCCTTCTATTTATGCTTAAATTGTTATTTGGAGATATGGAGGCCGAGGATGCGACGCTTCCTGCCCGTTGTCCTGCTGGCGATCGCCGCCGTCCGAAGCGCTGCCGCCGGGGAGCTGACGATGACCGAGGCGATCGAGAGCGCCCTCGCGAACAACCTGGCAGTCCAGTCCGCGGCTGAGCGCACGCAGGGGGCAGCGGAGCGCGCACGGCAGGCGAGGGGATACCGGCTCCCCCAACTCGACCTGAGCGAGATCTACAGCTACACCAACAACCCGGCCGAGGTCTTCGCCTTCCAGCTCAACCAGGAGAGGTTCAGCTTCGAGGACTTCGTGACGACCGATCCCAACACGCCCGATCCCCTCTCGACCTTCATCACCAGGCTCGAGCTGATGCTCCCCATCTACACGGGTGGCCAGCTCGGGACGCGAGTCGACCAGGCCGACCACATGGCCACCGCCGAGGAGCTGCGCTGGCAGCACGCACAGCAGCAGGTGGCCTTCGACACCGTCACCGCCTTCACCAATCTCGCGAAGGCGCGCGAGCAGGTCGGGCTGCTGACCACCGCCCGCGCCACCACCGCCCGGCACGTCGAGCTCGCCTCATCCTACGCCGGGCAGGGCCTGATCCTGCAGGCCGAGGTGCTCAAGGCCCAGGTCTTCCTGGCCGAGATGGATGAGCTCCTCGTCCAGGCCGAGAACGGCGCGCGCCTCGCCGAGGCCGCGCTCAACTTCACGATCGGCGCCGACCAGAACATCCCCCGCGAGCTGGCGCCTCTCGAGCCGCCGCCGGCCACCCCGGGCGAGCTCGAAGACTGGCGAATGGCTGCGGTCGAGCGCCGCCGCGACCTCGAGGCCGCGCGCCGCGAGCTCGAGGCTGGGCGGCTCGAGGAGAAGACGGCAAAGCCGTGGTACCTGCCCGAGGTCGCGGCCAGCGCCCGCTATGACCTCTATGACGACACCGTCTTCGGCAGCCATGGCGGGTCGGGGTCCGTCATGGCCTTCGCTCGTCTCGATCTCTACAGCGGCGGCAGGGAGAGCGCCGGCCGGGAGGCCGCCCGCCACGACGCGGCGGCCTGGGGGTACGACGTCCGCCGGTTCGAGGAGGGCGTGAAGCTCGAGGTCCAGCAGGCGTGGCATGACCTGCGCACGGCCGAGGCCCGCCTCGCCACCGCTGCCAACTCGCTGCAGGCGGCGCGCGAGGCGCTGCGGGTTCGCGAGCACCGCTTCACGCAGGGCCTGGACAAGATGATCGACCTGCTCGACGCCGAGACCGCGGCCCGCGAGGCGGAGCTGCGCGAGCTGGTGGCGAGGTACGACGTCTCGCTGAGCAGCTACCGGCTGCTGTTCACTTCCGGCGCCAACCTGACCCCACCCACGGAGGAGTCCCCATGAAGGTCTCACGACGCATCCCGGCAGCCGCGCTCGCGGTCGTGGCCCTCAGTGCAGCCGCCGCCTGCGGCCGGCACCAGGCCGAGCTCGCCGCGCCGGCCCGCACGGCCGTCACCGTGCGCACCGCGGTGGTCGAGCGGATCACGGAAAGCCAGCCGATCGATGTGCGAGGAACCGTCCAGCCCGGCCGCCAGGCCTTCGTGTCGAGTCGGGTGATGGGGCCGGTGACCGCGATCTGGGTCGAGGCCGGCTCCCGGGTCAGCCAGGGTCAGAAGCTCCTGCAGATCCAGCCGGCGGCCAGCGACGGCCAGCTCGCTCAGGCCACTGGAGCTCTCGCCCAGGCCCAAGCCGCCCTCTCGCTCGCCGAGCGCAACTACCGGAGGTACCAGTCGCTGCACGCCGACACCGCCGCCTCCGACATCGAGCTCGACATGGCGCGCATGGACTTCGAGCGCACCCAGGGAGCGGTCGCCCAGGCCGAGGGGGCGGTTCAGGCCGCGGCCTCGGTCGCGGACGAGTCCGTGGTGCGCGCGCCCTTCGCCGGACGCGTCGTCAACACCCTGGTCGAGCTGGGCGACCTGGCGGCGCCGGGCCGCCCGCTGGTGCAGGTGGAGTCGACCGCCGGCCAGCAGATGTACCTGGTGGTGAGGGAGGCGGACATCAGCCGCATCGCGACCGGCCAGACCGTGAAGGTGACCGTCGACTCGCGCGCCGATCTGGGGACGGTCGAGGGCACAGTTGAGGAGATCGTGCCGGCGGCGGACCCCGCCACCCACAGCTTCACGGTCAAGGTCGGGCTGCCCGGCGTGCTGCTCCCCACCGGCCTCTCCGGTCGCGCTCAGATCGCCGGAGACGAGAAGGAGCGGCTGGTCGTGCCCGCGTCGGCCATTCACCGGCGGGGAGGCCTCGAGCTGGCCGTGGTACGCGCCGAGGACAGCTCCGCGCGGACGCGGGCCGTGACCACCGGCAGGGCTCTGTCGGACGGCCGGATCGAGGTCCTGTCCGGGCTCGATGCAGGTGACGTCGTCGCGATCGACGCCCCGGGGCCGGTCGCCGACGGCACCCCGCTGGAGGTGGCGCGATGAGCGACGACACCCCGCGGGACATCACCGCGTCGGCGCCGTCTGCGCACCACCGGCGACCGAGCCGCGAGGAGATCGAGCAGGCCCGCCGCGAGGCGCTGCGGATCAAGATGACAAACCGGCCGCTGGGGGCGTCCGGATCGATCGCCAAGGCCTTCCTCGAGTCCAAGCTGACGCCGCTGCTGGTCGTGTTCTCGTTGCTGCTCGGCGCCTTCGCCGTGCTCATCACTCCGCGCGAGGAGGAGCCCCAGATCAAGGTCCCGATGATCGACGTCATGGTCGGGTACCCCGGGGCGTCCGCCGAGGAGGTGGAGCACCGGGTCGCCACCCCGCTCGAAAAGCTGCTCTACGAGATCGACAACGTCGACTACATCTACTCCATCACCCAGCCCTCGGGAACGCTGATCATCGTCCGCTTCCTCGTCGGCACCGATCCCGACCAGGCCGCGGTCCGGGTCCACAGCAAGATTGCGGCGGCGATGGACACCATGCCGCCGGGCATGACCCCACCCCTGGTCAAGCCGCGCACCATCGACGACGTGCCGGTGGCCGCATTCACGCTGTGGAGCGAGCGCGCTGACACCATCGAGCTGCGCAAGGTGGCGGACGAGATCAAGGTCGAGCTCACCCGCCACCCGCGGGTTGCCCAGGTGACGGTGCTCGGCGGCCAGCGCTCGGTGGTCAGGGTCGACTTCGACCGTGAGCAGCTCGCCGGCTACAGCGTCTCCATCCTCCAGGCCTACCAGGCCCTCGAGGGCGTCAACTGGAGGCTCCCTGCCGGTGTCGCGACCTCCGCCAACCGCGAGATTGAGGTCGACGTCGGACAGTTCCTGCGCGACGCCGACGATATCGGCGATGTGATCGTGAGCGTCTACGACGGCCGCCCGGTGTACCTCAAGGATGTCGCCCGGGTGTACCAGGGCGCCGAGGAGCCCACGAGCTACGTCTGGATGGGCAGCGGTCCCGGCGCTACGGAAAAGGGCATCGAGCGGGCGGGGCTCGACGCCCCGGCCGTGACGCTCGCCGTGGCCAAGAAGCAGGGGACCAACGCGGTTGACCTGGTGAACGACCTGGACGCCCTGCTCGCCGACCTCCGCGGCAAGCTGATCCCCTCGGACATCCGGATCACCAAGACCCGCGACTACGGCCTCACCGCCAACGAGAAGTCGACCGAGCTCATCGACCACATGCTGATCGCGACGCTCGCGGTGGTGGTCTTCATGGGCTTCGCGCTCGGCCGCCGCGAGGCGGTCGTGGTGGCGGTGGCGGTCCCGGTGACGCTGGCGCTCACGATCGCCGCCTCTTACTTCTTCGGCTACACCCTGAACCGGGTCACGCTGTTCGCGCTGATCTTCTCGATCGGCATCCTGGTCGACGACGCGATCGTGGTCGTCGAGAACATCCACCGTCACTACGAGCTGCGCTGGGCCCATCCGCGGCTGGCGACGATCTACGCGGTGGACGAGGTCGGCAACCCGACGATCCTCGCCACCTTCACCGTGATCGCCGCGCTGCTGCCGCTGGCCTTCGTCAGCGGGCTGATGGGGCCCTACATGCGGCCGATCCCGATCAACGCCTCGGCCGCCATGCTGTTCTCGCTGCTCGTCGCCTTCGTCATCTCGCCCTGGCTGACCTACAAGCTGTTCCGCAAGAAGGCGTTGCACGAGCTGGAGCAGGGCGCGGTCGGAGCCGGCCCCGACCAGCAGACACCGGGTGAAACCCGCATCGAGCGGGTCTACGCCGCCATCATGCAGCCCCTGATCCGGTCGCGGGCCCTGCGCTGGGGCACCCTGGCGGGGGTGATCGTGCTGCTGCTGGCGTCGATGGCCACGGTCGCCTTCAAGTTCGCGCTGGTCAAGATGCTCCCCTTTGACAACAAGTCGGAGCTGCAGATCGTCATCGACGCCCCGGAGGGCTTCTCGCTCGAGCAGACCAACGCCGCGGCCCGTGAGATCGCCGGGGTGTTCCGCGAGCTCCCCCAAGTGAGCGACTTCCAGGTCTACGTCGGCACCTCGGCGCCGTTCAACTTCAACGGGTTGGTGCGTCACTACTTCCTGCGCTCGGGCAGCCACGAGGCCGACATCCAGGTCAACCTGGTCGAAAGGCACCACCGCTCCATCTCCTCGCACGATCTCGCCCGGCAGATCCGCGAGCGGGTGGCGCCGATCGGCGAGCGCCTCGGCGTCAACGTCAAGGTTACCGAGGTGCCGCCCGGCCCGCCGGTGCTCTCGACCATGGTGGCGGAAATCTATGGTCCGACGCTGGAGGGCCGGCTGGAGGTCGCCGAGCAGGTCAAGCGGATCTTCAAGGAGACCGAAGGCGTCGTCGACGTCGACTGGTGGGTCGAGGACGCTGCCCCGCGATGGGAGGTGTTCCTCGACCGGGAGAAGGCGATCCGCGCCGGTGTCACGCCCGAAGCCGTCGTGCGCACGCTGCGCGTCGCGCTCGCCGGTGCCGACGCCGGCCTCTCCCATGTGCCGACCGCCCGCGAGCCGGTGCCGATCGTGCTTCGCCTCGACCGCGCCCAGCGCTCGCACGTCGATGAGCTGCTGCAGCTGTCCGTACACGGATCGAACGGCCGCATGGTGCCGCTGTCCGAGCTGGTGCGGGTGACCGACAGCACGAGCGAGCGCTTCCGCTACCACAAGAACCTGCAGCCGGTCACCTACGTCATCGCCGAGGTCTCGGGCGGGGCCGAGGCGCCGGTCTATGCGATCCTCAACATGCAGGACCGGCTCGGCGACATCGTCACCCCGCTCGGGGAGCGGCTGCCCATCATCTCGACCCACCTGCCGGAGGACCGCAGCCGCTACATGATGAAGTGGGACGGCGAGTGGCAGATCACCTACGAGGTGTTCCGGGATATGGGCATCGCCTTCGCCGCAGTGATGGTCCTGATCTACATCCTGGTGGTCGGCTGGTTCGGTTCGTTCGTCACCCCGTTCATCATCATGGCGCCGATTCCGCTGACCCTGATCGGCATTCTGCCCGCGCACGGCGTCCTCGGCGTGTTCTTCACCGCAACCTCGATGATCGGGTTCATCGCTCTCGCCGGGGTGATCGTCCGCAACTCGATCCTGCTCGTCGACTTCGTCAACCTCGAGCTGGCGGCCGGCGAGCCGCTCGAAACGGCCGTGATCAAGGCCGGGGCAGTCCGCTTCCGGCCGATCGTGCTGACCGCCGCGGCGCTGGTCGTCGGCGGTGCGGTGATCTTCCTCGACCCAATTTTCCAGGGCCTCGCCGTGTCGCTGATCTCAGGTGTGGTGGTGTCGACGGCGCTGACCTTGATCGTGATCCCGGTGCTCTACTACATGTACCTGAAGGCCGCCCGCGCCCACCAGGCACGGGCACACGAGTGATCGACGTGCCGGTTTCCGTCACCGTGCCCGACGCGATGGATCGGGAACGGGACGGGAACGGGAAAGAAGAGGAGGAAAGCAATGACCGTGAATGAAGCGCTGCGTGCGATGGCCGGAATCGTTGTCCTGGTGACGCTGGCCCTCGGCCACTGGGTCAGCCCATACTGGTACCTGTTCACCGCCTTCGTCGGGCTCAACCTGCTGCAGTCGGCCTTCACCAAGTGGTGCCCGGGGATGGCCATCTTCCGCAAGCTGGGGCTGAAAGAGGGGTAGCCGGCTGGTGGTACCGTTCGCTGTCCCGCCGCTGCCGTCGAGCGCCCGCGGCGGTGGAGGGGGTGGGTGGACCCGGGAGGTGGTATGAAGCTGCTCATGGTTATCGTTGACACCGACTGCCGCGAGGAGCTCGAGGTGCTGCTGCACCGCAATGACATCGTTGCCTACAGCGAGATCCCCAACGCCCACGGTGTCGGCCAGTCCGGCGTCCGCATGGGCTCGCGCGCCCACCCGAGGACCTCGTCGATCTTCTTCACGGTGATCGACGACGATCGGGTCGCGGAGCTCAAGGAGACGATTCACAGCTACTGCGAGGCGTGTGACAAGAAGATGAAGATGGTCCTGTGGTCGGTCGAGGAGATCGTGTAGATGAACGACGTGATCGTGGTCCTGCTGGTCCTCGGGGGCTACCTCGCCCTCCAGTTCGTCATCCTGCCCAGGCTCGGCGTGCCCACCTGAGCCATGCCGAATCCCTCGGCCGGCGGCCGGGGATGTTCGAGAGACTCGGGCACGACGTCCGACGTAGATCAGGCTTGCCCCGCACGCACCGACGACGAATCGGTCCAAGACTGAAGATCGCAGATTGAAGACCCCAACCCGCCCGGGCCTCGGGGCGGGTGGGGGGTTGATTTTCGTTCTTCGATCTTCGTCCTGAGATCGGGCGGCCGGTTCGGGCTACTCCGTGACGTTGAGCTGCAACTCGCGCG
>PQAJ01000029.1 GCA_003105185.1 Holophagae bacterium | reverse complement strand
CGAAGCGGGTGTCCGGGCGGTCGCTGCCGAAGCGCTCCATGGCCTCGCGGTAGCTCAGGCGCGGGAAGGATGCCGGGGGGTGGATCCCGACCAGCGGGAAGATCCGCGCGAACAGGCCCTCGATGAGGACGAAGATGTCCTCCTCGGTGATGAACGAGGCCTCGACGTCGACCTGGGTGAACTCGAGCTGGCGGTCGGCGCGCAGGTCCTCGTCCCGGAAGCAGCGGGCGATCTGGAGGTAGCGGCCGAGGCCGGCCACCTGCAGCAGCTGCTTGAACAGCTGGGGCGACTGCGGCAGCGCGTAGCAGGAGCCGCGGTGGAGCCGCGACGGCACCAGGAARTCGCGCGCGCCCTCCGGCGTCGACCGGGTCAGGATCGGAGTCTCGACGTCGATGAAGCCCATCTCGTCGAAGTACTGGCGGGTGGCCGCRACCACCCGGTGCCGCAGCACGAGGTTGGCCATCATCTCCGGGCGGCGCAGGTCGAGGTAGCGGTGGGTCAGCCGCAGCTCCTCCGAGGCGTTGCTTTCATCCTCGACCAGGAAGGGCGGCGTCTCGGACTCGGTGAGCAGCTCGAGCCCGCTCACCGCSACCTCGATCTCGCCRGTGGCGAGCTCGGGGTTGGCCTGGCCGGCGGCGCGCCGCCGCACCACCCCRCTGACCCGGATCACGTCCTCGGCCGACAGCCGCTCGCCCTCGRCGACCARGGCRCCCTCGAACACCAGCTGGATGAGGCCGGAGCGGTCGCGCAGGTCGGCGAAGACCAGGCCGCCGAGGTCGCGGCGACGCCGCACCCAGCCGACCAGCTCCACGCTGCGCCCGAGATCGGAGGCGTCGAGGTGTCCGCACCAGGGTCGGTTCCACGCGCTTGCTGCCATGGTCATGCCTCTCCAGTCCGCTCGAGCACGTCCGCCACCTCGGCGATCGGCACCGCCTGCTGCTCGCCCCGGTCAAGGTCGCGGACCACGACGGCGCCCGCGGCGAGCTCGTCGCCGCCGACGATCACCACCACCCGCGCGCCCAGCTTGCCGGCCCACTTGAGGCCGGCCTTGAGCGAGCGGCCCGTGACCTCGGCGTGGGCGGCGATCCCGCGCACGGCGAGCGCGCGCACCACCGCGAGGGTGGTCGCCGCCGCCTCTCCGACCGGCAGCACCACCACCGGCCGCCGCCCGAGCACGCGCTCTCGGAAGCTGGCCGGCAGCACCTCGATCAGGCGGTCCTCGCCGATCGCGAAGCCGACGCCCGGCACCTGCGGGCCGCCGAGGTCGGAGATCAGCCGGTCGTAGCGGCCGCCGCCGCAGATCACGGTGTCCTCGCCGAGCTCGGGCGACACCACCTCGAACACCGTCCGCAGGTAGTAGTCGAGCCCCCGCACCAGGCGCGGCGCCCGCTGCACCGCGACGCCGAGGTCGCGCAGCGCGGCCTCGACCCCGTCGACGTGCCGCCGCGCCTCCTCCGACACGACCTCGGCGACCGGCGTCGTCCCGGCCACCAGCTCGCGGCAGCGCGGCACCTTGCAGTCGAGGATCCGGAGCGGGTTGGCGTCCCAGCGCCGCTGGCAGTCCGCGCACAGCTCCTCCCGGCGCCCCTCGAGCTCGCGGAGCAGCAGCTCGATGAAGCGTGGGCGGTCCTCGGGGTCGCCGAGGTTGTTGAGCACGATCACCAGGTCGTCGAAGCCGAGCTCGGCAAGGAAGGTGTGGAGCGCGAGCATGACCTCGGCATCGGCTGCCGGGGTCGCTGCGCCGAGCAGCTCGATGCCGATCTGGCCGAACTGACGGTAGCGGCCGCGCTGCATCTTCTCGTAGCGGAACATCGGGCCCAGATAGCTCAGCCGGAGCGGGCTCGGCCGCTGGGCGAGGCCGTTCTCGATGAAGGCGCGGGCGACGCCGGCGGTGCCCTCGGGTCGCAGGGTCAGTGACCTGCCCTTGCGGTCCGCGAAGGTGTACATCTCCTTGCCGACGATGTCCGTGGCCTCGCCCACCGAGCGCACGAACAGCTCGGTCGGCTCGAGCAGCGGCAGTCGGATCTCCTCGTAGCCGAAGCCGCCGAACACCCGCTGGGCAACGGCTTCGACCTCCACCCACAGCCGCGACTCGGGCGGCAGGATGTCGCGGGTCCCTCTGACCTTCTGTATCACCGCTGCCCTCCAGGCCGGAATCCCCGCTCGCGGCCCCGAGCTCCGGCAYCACCGCGCGGCGGCRRTGAGCCCGCCACCGCGACCACTCCCCGGGCGGGCACCGATGGCCRGCCGCGGAGGGTGCGGATGGTCAACCGTCCCCCGAGCTCGAGCGGACAGGAAACGCTACCACACGCCCGGATTCCTCACCAGCGCGCCACTCGTCGGAGGCCGTTGCCGTGCGGTCGAAAGCCAGCTGCCGACCGTGATTGGAGCGGCACACGCAAGGGTCCGGATTCCAGTGGGTTGTGGATCGCTCCCCCAGGGCTCGCCGCGGGCAACGTTCTGATCATCAACGAGATAGATCTAAGTCATTGAAAAATCAACAGATGAGAAAAGCCCGGGGACAACGGTGCCGCGAGCGGAAGTGCTTGTCTTTACGTGAGGTTTACCGGTTTTCCACAGCTTTTTCCACAGACTTTTCCACAGCCGCTGCAGAGGTGTTTGATCACCAACCGGTTCGCCCGCGGGGGTGCGCAGCGAGGTCCCTGCGCCAGCGTGACTTGACTGTCAGCGGGCGCGGCGCGGGCGGGGCCCGGGTCTCAGCCGAAGGCGTCCCACGGGTACGGCTCCTGCCAGGCAAGAGCACCCTCGCGCAGCACCCGCGGCTCGGCGCCGGTGAGGTCGACCAGGGTGCTCGCCGCACCGCCCGGGGCGCGTCCGCCGTCGAGGAGCAGGTCGGGCGGCTCCAGCACGCTGGCCAGCGCCTCGTCGGGATCGACGCACGGCGGCGAGCCGTGGCGGTTGGCCGAGGTCCCGGTCAGCGGGCCTGCCCGGTAGAGCACGGCGCGCAGCATCGCGTGCCCGGGGATGCGGACGGCCAGCGTGCCGGCCGGCGCCACGGCGAGCGGCTGGCGGCACGGCAGCACCACGGTCAGCGCGCCGGGCCAGATCCGCGACAGCCGCGGCCGGTGGACCTCCGGCACCTCGACCAGCGCCTCGAGCTGCTGCCAGTCCGAGCACAGCACCGGCAGCGCGAGCTCGGCGGGCCGACCCTTGGCGGCGAGCACTCTCGACACCGCGCCCTGGTCGAAGGGGTTCGCGGCCAGGCCGTAGAAGGTCTCGGTCGGCAGCAGCACGACCCCGCCGCCGGCGACCACGGCGGCGACCACGCGCCCGGCGGCGGCCGCGTCCGCGTCCTCGTGGAACGGCAGCCGCCTCACCGGCCATCCAGGAGGGCGCGCGCATGGGCGCGGGCTGATGGCGTCAGGGTGCCGCCGGCCAGCATGCGCGCGAGCTCGAGCTCCCGCTCCTCGCGGCCGAGGGYGGTGGCGCRGGTGACCGCCCGACCCTCGTTCAGGACCTTCTCGATCCGGAGGTGGCCAGCCGCCCGTGCCGCCACCTGCGGCAGGTGRGTCACCACCAGCACCTGGTGCTCGTCGGCGAGATCGGCGAGCAGGCCGGCGAGSGCGGCCGCGGTTTCTCCGCCGAGACCGGTGTCGACCTCGTCGAACAGCAGGGTCAGGCCGCGGCCCTGCCGGCGGCCCAGCAACACCGTGCGCAGCGCGAGGTGGATCCGCGACAGCTCGCCGCCCGACGCGACCCGCGCCATTGGCCGCAGCTCCTCGCCCGGGTTGGCCGCGATCAGCAGCACGCAGCTTTCGACCCCGTCGCTGTCAAAGGCGACCCGCACCCCGTCCCGCTCGAGCGGACTGCCGGCTTCGGGTCGCGCCTGCCAGTCAAAGCGCAGGGTCGTGCCGGACATCCTCAGCATCGCGAGCACCGCCGCGATCGCCGCCGCCAGCTCGTCCCCGGCCTCGCGCCGCGCCGCCTCGAGCTCGCGGGCCGCCTCATCGTAGGCCGCGAGCGCCGCTGCCGCCTCGCCCGCTGCCGCCCCCAGGCGGTCCTCAACGCCCTCGAGCTCGGCGCGCTCGTCGAGCAGGGCCTGACGGT
>PQAJ01000028.1 GCA_003105185.1 Holophagae bacterium | reverse complement strand
CAGCGCATCCCGAGGAGCGTGTCGGGCAGAGGCCAACCCCAACGACCTCATCACGAGCGCGCACGGGGGCCTATGCCCAACAAGCTCCTAGGGCATCGTCGCCGACCACGCCGAGGTGTCTCCGGTCTCGAAGCCATCGCTGAAGACCGTCAGGCCTTCGCACTCGTCCGGAATGCCGTTGCCATTCCAGTCGACGGAGGTGCCGCTCGAGATGTCGATGGCGTCGCCGATACCGTTCCCATTGCAGTCGTAGTCACCGATGCGCAAGTAGTAGACGTCCTGCTCGCCGTTGAGGGTGGCGGCATAGGCGACGTGGGCGCCGACCAGGTCCGACGCCATGTCGTAGTAGTCGCCGATCTTGTTCTGGTCGGGCCAGCCGAGGTTGGGGTTCCACGCCGGCGACAGCGGCTCGTTCGCCGACCAGGTCACGCCGCCGTCGAGCGAGAACGCGTAGTACAGCTGCGAGTCGAAGCCGCCCGGGTCGTTGCGGCTGTCGTTCCAGATGACGTCGATGCGGCCGTTGGGCGCCACCGCCATCGTCCCGAACCACTGCCAGGCGTTGGAGCCGGCCGGGTCATCGTTGACGCGCACCGGCGCCGACCAGGTGGCGCCACCGTCGGTGGAGCGAACGAAGTGCACGTCGAGCGGGTCGGCGCCCGGCGGATTGACCGACGCGAGCACGTACACGTTGCCGGCGGTCGCACCACCCGAGTGGTCGACCGCGATCCACACCTGGCCGAGCAGGCCGCCGGGGTTCGGGCCCGGGTCGACCCCGTACTCGAGCGCCCCACCAAGAACCACCGGGAAGGAGGCGTCGAAGCCCATCGGAAGGCCCGGGTCTGCGACCGTCGTCGACGTGGCGACCGCGAAGGCGTCGGTGCCGTAGCTCGTGGTGCCTGCCACGTAGACCGTGCCATCCGGGCCCACCGCGGTCACGCCCCAGTACGGAAAGCTCGGGATCGGGACCGGGTACTCGAAGCTCTGGGCGCCGTCGATCGAGCGGTTGAACCAGTTGTCGCCGCAGCAGCCGGCGTAGTCCCAGGCGGCGTAGATGTTGCCCTCGCCGATGCCGCCGGTGCGGTCCACCGCCATCCAGGCCTTGTCGCCGCCGTACGCGTACACCGGCGGGCCCCAGGTCGAGCCGGCATCGCCCGAGGTGAACACATCGCACCAGTAGTTGCTGTCCACGCTCAGGCTGTTGAAGTAGAAGGTGCCGTCCGCCGCGGCTTCGAGCACCGGGTCGGAGCGGAACACCCCCGGGTCGAGGACGCCGGGAAAGGTCCACGACCGCCCGCCGTCGCTCGAGTAGCCGTGGCCGGCCTGGCGGAAGTTGCTGGTGATGGTGTCGAACTGGCGCCAGCCGATGGCCATCCGATTGGGCTGCGTTGGGTCGACCGCGAGCGACGGCTCGTTGGCGGCGTCGCCGAGGATGTTGTTGCCGTTGTCATCGACGTTGACCTGGATGCTCTGGTAGCTGCCGAACGTCCACTTCCCGGCCGGGCTGGTCCGGCGCGTCTCCTTGGCGACCGGCACGAACGGATCGTCGAGCCGCTCCAGGGGCTGGCGATCGCCGGCGGCCACCGCGGCGGTCGGGCTCGCCGGAGCCGGCCGCTCGTCGCTGCCGGCCGCGACCACGGCCGAAGGTGCCGCGAGTGCGAGAGCCAGCAACAGACTCATCAACCCGAAAACGCGTGCGCGCCAGCCCAGCTCGAGCATACCGAGGTCCTCCCGGCGCGATTGTACCGGTTTCGGGAACGGGGACGGGAGCGGGAACGCGTGCGGGGCCGGAATGCCCGCCGAGGCTCAACGCCTCGCCTTCTCGGCGAAGGCCCGCAGCAGCCCCGCGGTGGACGAGTCGTGCCCCGCGAGATCCACCTCGTCACCCGCGAGCAGGCGCAACTCCTCGTCGAGGGTTCGCGCCGCCAGCATTTTGCCGAGCTCGACCCCCCACTGGTCGAAGCTATTGACCCGCCAGATCACACCTTGGGTGAAGATCTTGTGCTCGTAGGCGGCGATCAGCGTCCCGAGCGTCCGCGGCGTGAGCTCATCGAGCAGGATGGTGTTGCTGGGACGGTTGCCCTCGAAGACGAGGTGGGGCAGCAGCTCTGCCACCTGCCCCGCGGGGAGGCCGCGCCGCTCGAGCTCGGCCCCCGCCTCCCCGCGCGTCCTGCCGACCATCAGGGCCTCGGACTGCGCGATCATGTTCGCGATCAGCTTGGCGTGATGGTCCGCAAGCGGGTTGTGCGAGCGCGCGCAGCCGATGAAGTCGCAGGGCACCAGCCGGGTCCCCTGGTGGATCAGCTGGAAGAACGCGTGCTGGCCGTTGGTGCCAGCCTCCCCCCAGAGGATCGGTCCGGTTGAGTAGTCGACGCGCCGGCCGTCCCGGTCGACCGACTTGCCGTTCGATTCCATGTCGGCCTGCTGCAGGTAGGCCGGGAGGCGGGCCAGGTACTGGTCGTAGGGCAGGACCGCGTGGCTCGCGGCACCGACGAAGTTCGCGTACCAGACGCCGAGCACGGCCATCAGGACCGGGATGTTGCGCTCGAGCGGCGCCTCGAGGAAGTGGCGGTCCATGGCGTGGCCGCCCTCCAGCAGCTCCTCGAAGCGCGGAAAGCCGATCGCGACCACCACCGGCAGCCCGATCGCCGACCAGCTCGAGTAGCGGCCGCCGACCCAGTCCCAGAACTCGAACATGTTCTCGGGGTCGATGCCGAAGGTCGCCACCGCCTCACGGTTGGTGGACAGGGCCGCGAAGTGGCGCGCCACCGCCGAGGCGTCCCCCACCCCGTCGACCAGCCAGCGCCGCGCGCTGGCCGCGTTGGTCATCGTCTCCTGGGTGGTGAAGGTCTTCGAGGCGACGATGAACAGGGTCTCGGCCGGGTTCAGCCCGCGCACCGCTTCGACGAAGTCGGTCGCGTCGACGTTGGAGACGAAGCGCACTTCCGGCCCGTCGTGGAACGGGCGCAGCGCCTGGGTGATCATCTCGGGGCCGAGGTGCGAGCCGCCGATGCCGATGTTGACCACGGTGCGGATCGGCAGGCCGGTGGCGCCGCGGTGCGAGCCGTCGCGGATCGCGGTCGCGAAGCGGCGCATCCGCTCGAGCACAGCGTTCACCTCCGGCATGACGTCGCGGCCGTTGACCAGAACCGGTCGGTTGGACCGGTTGCGCAGCGCCATGTGCAGCACTGCCCGGCGCTCGGTCCAGTTGATCGCCTCGCCGCTGGCCATGGCCGCGGCGGCCTCCGGGAGGCCGGACGCCTCGGCCAGCGCGAGCAGCAGGCCGAGCGTCTCCTCGGTGATCCGGTTCTTCGAGTAGTCGAAGAGCAGCCCGTCGATGGCCACCGAGAAGCGCCGGAAGCGCGCCGGGTCCCCGGCGAACATGTCGCGCATCTCGAGCCCGCAGATCCGGCGCCAGTGCCCAGCCAGTGCCCGCCAGGGCGGCGTCTCGGTCAGCGGCGTCCCTGCTCGGACGAGACGGTCGAGCTCGCTGTCGAACAACATCTCTGCCTCCGTTCGCCGGTCCGGAGTCGGCCCGGGACAGGATAGCAAGCGGATCACCCGGTGGGAGGCTGTGACGCGGCCCAGGCCAGCGATCGCGCCGGGTCCTCGGTGTGCAGCTCGCGCAGCCGGTCCGCCGGCGCCAGCCCGCGACCGGTCACCTGGTCGAGGAAGCGGCGCGCGCACGCGAGCCCGTCGGCGCCGACCCAACCCCCCGGCAGCCGCTCGGCGCCGCGCACCGCGTCGTGCCAGCTCGCCGCCGCGAGCTCGCGCAGCTCTGCATCGGCGACGCCGTGCTCGGCCGCGCGGCGCCAGAGCTCCGGCAGCCTCGCGGTGTGGGGCGCCATCCGCTCGACGATCGCGCGGCGGGCGACGTCATCGTAGATGGCCGAGCTCACCAGCACGACCTGCGCGGCGCGCCAGCAGTCCGGGAGCTGCTCGCCGGCCCGCAGCTCGAGGAAGCCGCGCGGGCGCACCTCGAAGAACAGGGTCGTCAGGTGGTAGTCGAGGTCGGCGCGGGTCGGCCAGCCGTGCCGGGGGTGGCCGTCCGCGAGCCACTGGCCGAAGCTGAAGCCGGGGCTGCCGGGATCCCAGGTGCCTTCGGCCCCGCGGAACAGCATCACGTCGGCGGCCAGGGCCGCCTCGGCCAACTGCTGGCGCGGATCGTCAGCGCCGCCGGCGACAAGCAACTGCGGGAAGCCGCTCCGTGAGGGGTCGAGCTCCTGCCAGGCGCGACCCCGGCTCGACGCCCAGCCGTCGCCCGGCGAGCAGGCGAAGCTGGCGGTGATCAGCGGGCTGATGAGGTTCGCCGCCAGCCACCGCTCCTGCCACACCCCCTCCGGCCCGAGGTCGAGGTTGATCTGCAGGCTTGCGGTGTGGCGCATCATGATCCGGCCCGCGGTGCCGCGGCGATCGTAGTAGGCGGCCTGGGCGGTGTAGCGGCCGAAGGGCAGCTGCTGCGGCACCGTCTCGATGTCGTGCCAGACGTCGATCCCTGCCGCCGCGAGCACGACGTCGTGCGCGGCGAACGCATGGCGCAGGAGGCCGAGCACCCGGCGGCCGCCGTCGAGGGCTTCGCGGACCGTCGGATAGACCGTGGTCGAGTGCTCGACCTGGCCGCCCGGCTCGAAGGTCAAGCGCCCGTCTCCGCGCAGAAGGGGGTACTCCCATGGCCCTACCGGGCCGCCCTGACGGCTGCCGACCTCGCGGGTCGAGCTCGCCAGCTCATCGACGATCCCGAGGACCCCGGGAGTGGAGTCGCTGCGCAGCGGGAGGCGGCCGGCCGGGCGCCCGTCCGGGTCGCGGCGGATCGGGAAGAACTCCGGCTCGAGGCCGATCCGATCACGATGCGGGCCGCCGCCGCGCTCCGGAAACGCGATCAACCCGGCCCGGGCGCGCGCCTCGTCGCGGGAGAGAGCCTGCCGTCTGTCGTCGGTCGGCACTGTGTGGGGGGGACCTCCAGCCTCCCGATCAACAACAGGCCGGGCGCAGTTTCTGTTTCACTGGCGTCTGCTGAAGAGCGGCGCACCGGCTGCGATCAGGAGCGGCTTCGGGCGGCAGGGCCGCCGGCGTGGCCGGCCGAGCCTCGGGTCAGACCACCTCGGAGGCCCGGAACGACCGCTCGTCCTCATCGCTCGCGGCGCTCACCGAGGCCGCGACCGGGCCGCACTCCTCAAGCGTGCCGCCGAGCTGGCGCAGAATCGACTCGAGGGCCGTGCGCGCCGGTTCGTCCATCTCGAGGAACTCGAGCCCCGAGCGATAGACGAGCCCGCGGCCACCGTTGACGCCGTTGACGAACTGCGCCCGGCTGCGCTGCACGCGGACGCGGAGCTTGACGTCGCCGTTGTCGCCCGGCACCCAGAGGTCGCACGCGCCGGCCGGAGGCACTGCCGAGCTCGACTCGACCATCATGCCGTTGCTCGACACGTCGACGATCCGGACCGGGATCGACGACTTGATGCGGGCGTAGATCTCCAGGTCTGCCTGGTACCGGTGACTGCGGCGTCGTTCGCGCATGCTGCCTGCCTCCGCCTCCAGGCGAAAGCAAATCGGATGCCAGACAGCAGCGCTCGTCCCAGGCCGGCGCCGTCCACCTGGTGTTCGAGGCTGGGACAGGCCGTCCCAGCGCGGGGCAGCGCCCCCTCCCTGCCAGTGGCTGGGAGCTGGGACCCCGGGGCTGGCCCCCTTCCCGTCTCCGCGCCCGTCTCCGTCTCCTTCTCCGACGGAGTCACTCCGACATTGGGAGTACCCGGTCGGGCACGGGCACCGAGACGGGCAGGGGCGCGGGCCTTGGCGAGCCTCCAAATCCCAGCCCCTGGATCCTCCTCACGGCACGGTGGCGCTCCACCTGCTCGCGTCGCCGGACTCGAAGCCGTCCGCGAATGGGCCGCCGAGGTTGAAGAACGCCGCCGCCCCGTGCCCGCCGGAGGAAACCTCGACCCGCGGCGCCGCGGCGAAACACGGCATGCCGGATGCGAGCGTGCCCACGCCGACACCCAGAGCAGCCGGGCACCGACGCATGTCTCGTCCTCGGCCGTCAGGCGCGCCCGGAGCGTCGACGTTGCGCGCAGCGGGCGGCGCCCCACAGTGCGAGGTCGCCCTTGAGCACCACCCGCACCGGGATCGCTTCGAGCAGCGGCCGCATCCGGCCCTTGGCCAGGAAACGGTCCACGAACCAGCCCTCCTCGAGGACCGCCAGCATTTTCGGCGCGATGCCGCCGCCGAGCCAGACGCCGCCGCTCGCCATCATGGTGAGCGCCACGTCGCCGGCCACGGCGCCGTAGAGGCCGGCGAACAGGCGGACCGCGCGGGCCGCCGTTCCGCCGGGGTCGGCCGCAGCCGCAGAGGCGATCGCCGCTGCCGCGTCGCCGGCGCCGTGCTCGTCAGCTGCCGGCGAACCTCCTTCCCCGGCCACGAGGGCGTCATGAATGGCGACCAACCCGGGCCCGGAAACCACCCTCTCCCAGCTGACCCGGCCGTGGGCCGCCTCGAGGCGCCGCAGCAGTGCCAGCTCCACGCCGCCGGTCGGTGCGAAGCCGGCGTGGCCTCCCTCGCAGGCGAACGGGTGGTGGCGCCGGCCGTCCCAGAACATCCCGGCCACGCCGAGCCCGGTGCCGGCCGCGACCACCGCCGCGTTGCCGACCGCGCCCTGCCGCCCGCTCTGCAGGACGCGCGCCTCGTCCCCGCTCACGTCTGCGATCCCCCACGCCGCCGCCTCGAGGTCGTTGACCAGCGCGACCTCTTCGAACCCGAAGCGCTGGGCGAGCGCGTCGGCCTCCACCACCCACGGCAGGTTGGTGATGCGAACGAGACGTCCTTGCACCGGGCCGGCCAGGCCGAACCCGGCTCGACTGCAGCTCGTGCCGGCGTCGGCCAGGAAAGCGGCCACCGGCCCGTCGAGCGACGGCCAGTCGCGGCTCGGGAACATCGCCTCGGCCAGCTTGCGCAACCGCGCTCCCCGGCCTTCGAAGAGCGCGAGCCGGGTCGTCGTGCCGCCGATGTCGCCGGCGAGAATCCTCATGCTGCCGTCCCTTGCGTCCGCTCTGCGGCCACTCGCGCCTCCCTCGCCGACCATGATAGTGGGGCGGACCGGCGACCGTGCAGCCGGGGTCGTGTAAGATCCCCGGCGCGCCGCCTCGCGCCCGCCAGCTGTCGAGGGCAGCGGGGTGGCGCCAGCTCGCAGCCAGGAGGACCCATGACCCAGCGCACCCTGACCATCATCAAGCCGGACTCGGTCGAGAACGGCAATGTCGGCAACATCATCGCCCACCTCGAGCGCGAGGGCTTCCGGATCGTCGCCGCCCGTTCCCTGAGGCTGACTCAGGCCCAGGCCGGCGCGTTCTACGCGGTGCACCGGGAGCGCCCGTTCTACACCAGCCTTGTCGCCTACATGACCTCGGGACCGGTGTGGGTGATGTGCCTGGAGCGGGCCGACGCCGTGCACTACCTGCGGGCGGTGATGGGCGCGACCAACCCCGCCGACGCGGCCGAGGGCACGATCCGCGCCGCCTACGGCACCTCGATCGAGCGCAACGCCATCCACGGCTCGGACTCGGCGGAGAACGCGGCGATCGAGGTCGCGTTCTTCTTCGCCGCCTCGGACCTCGTGTAATCCGTCAGCACGGAGCAGGTGCGTCGCGGGGCCGGAGCTCGGCGATCGCGGCCTCGGGAATGCCCGCCCGCGCCTGAGATCGGACCCGCGGAACCGACGACGGCTGGAGCGCCTCAGAACCAGGTGATCTGCGCGATCCTGCCGTCGGCAGTGGTCTTCACCGACAACCAGTAGGGATTGCCCCCGATCAGGGCGCGATAGCGCAGGACCTCGAGGCCTCCGACCACCTCGCTGCTCGACCACGCCAGCGACTCGAGGGGGCCATGGTATGCCAACCACTGCCAGAGTCCCCTGCCGGTGGTGGTGCCAAGGAAGGTCGCCATCGCCGGCGCGAACGCCGACGGGTCATACCGTCCGTTGGCGAGCTCCGACAGCACCCGCTGGTGTCGCTGCGTCAGCGACGGGTCGGGATCGACGCCTCGCTCCGGGCGCCTGAGCGCCGGCACGTACATGCCGGCAATGTCGATCGCCAGGTGGTCCACGATCCGGTCGGCGTGGTTGGTCAGCACGATGACCGTCAGCGCGTCGTCCCTGAAGCGGTAGATGGCCGACGAGAAGCCGGGAGTGCCGCCGGAGTGCAGCGTGATGCGGTGGCCGTTGTAGCTGTCGATGAACCAGCCGAGCCCGTAATCGATCGAGGCAGCGGTGCCGTCGTTCGTTCTGACCGGTGTCCACATCGCGTCCAGGCTCGCGCGTGTCAGCACCCTCTCGCTGGAGAGCGCTGCGTCCCACTTCGCCAGGTCCTCGACGGTCGACTGGAGCGCGCCGGCAGAGAAGGCGATGAATGGGGCCAGGACGGGCCGGTTCTCGAACCGGTCGCCCAGCCACTCATAGCCGGAGGCGCGGTTCGGGATGACCGGCCAGGGGTCCGTGTTGCGGGTCGCGTTCATGCCGAGGGGCGCGAAGAGGCGCTCCTCGACGAGCTCCCAGAACGGGCGTCCGCTCGCCCGCTCTGCGATGATGCCCAGCAGGTAGTAGCCGGTGTTGTCGTAGGCCCACGTCTCGCCCGCCGCGAACTCGAGTGGCAGCTCGAAGAACATCTCGAGCAGCTCGTCCCGGCCGGGTGAGGTCTCGCGAAGGATGCTCGTCGTGAACCTCCCCATGAAGCCGGGAAGCGCGACGTGGTTTTGGATCCCCGAGGTGTGACTGAGAAGCTGGCGGATGGTGATGCCCCTCCACGCGGCTGGGGCGTCAGGCAGGTGCCGCGCGAGAGTGTCGTCGAGCCGGATCGTCCCCTCCTCGACGAGCATCATCACGAGGGCGGCGGTGAACTGCTTCGTGTTCGAACCGATCTCGAACACCGTGCCTGGCGTCACCGGCACCTGCATCTCGAGATCGGCAAACCCATACCCCTGCGCCTTGACCGTTCGCCCGCCGTGCACAACCGCGAGCGCGACGCCAGGGATGTGCAGCTGGCGCATCTGCGCCTCCACGTGGCGATCGACCTCGTCGGCCGTCGCCGTCGGCTGCACGAGCAACGCCTGGAGCATCAGGGCTACTGCGCATAAGGGCTTTCTCATGAGACTCGAAAGCGCGATTCGAGGTTCGTTCATTCCACGACGGTGTCCGGCAAACCAAAACGGCCAGGAGCCCGGCGCATGAGCGGGCCGAGCGGCAACTGCGGGTGGGGTGCGTCGGGCGGCGCACTCGTCTCGCGGTTGCTCTGCCCTGGTTCCACTCATCAGCCCGCCTCGTCCTGACGGAGCGAGTCGCGGCCGCCCTGGTGCCCACGCCACCAACGCGACGCCTATCGCGGAGACGGAGAGGCTGCGGCGGAGACGGAGAGGATGCGCAGCGGTCCTACTCTCTCGGCGGCACCATCGAGGTATACTTCACGCCCATGCAACGCGTCAGCTGGGACCGCTACTTCATGAACCTCGCCCTCGAGGTCGCCACCCGGTCGACCTGCCCGCGCAAGAACGTCGGCGCAGTGATCGTGCGCGACAAGACCATCCTCTCCACCGGGTACAACGGGTCGATCCGCGGCGCCTCGCACTGCACCGAGTCGGGCTGTCTGATCGAGAACAACCACTGCATCCGGACCGTCCACGCCGAGGCCAACGCCCTCGTCCAGGCTGCCCGGCACGGGGTCCGCCTCGAGGATGCGGAGGTCTACGTCACCGCATCGCCGTGCTTCAACTGCTTCAAGCTGATCGCCAACGCCGGCATCAAGACCGTCTACTACGGCGAGTTCTACCGCGATGACCGGGTGCTGGAGTTCGCCCGCGAGGCGGGCATCCGGCTGGTCCACCTGGGCCTCGAGGACGGCCAGGCAGACCCGACCGCTCCATGATCGACATCGACCTCAACGCGGTCACAGTGCCGCTGGACTGGCGCGAGCTGTTCGGGCGCGAGGCCGCGACCGATGTCGAGATCGGGTCCGGCAAGGGCCGGTTCCTGCTCGCCCTGGCCGCGGGCCGACCGGAGCGCAACCTGCTCGCGGTGGAGCGCGCCGGGGTGTACCACAAGCTGTGCTGCGAGCGGGCCGCCAAGCACGGGCTGACCAACATCCGGCTGCTGCGCACGACGGCCGAGGACCTGCTCTTCCGGCTGCTGCGGCCCTCCTCCGTCGACACTCTGTTCATCCTCTTCCCCGACCCATGGCCGAAGAAGCGGCACCACAAGCGGCGGCTGATGACGCCCGACAGCGTCGCCGCCATGACTGCGGCGATCCGGCCCGGCGGCCGCCTCTTGATCAAGACCGACCACGAGGGCTATGCCGCCGTCATTGCCGAGGTGCTGGCCGGCGCGCCGGCGCTGCGCGCGATCGACGCCGCGGCGGCGTTCGCCGCGCTGCCGGCCAGCGGATTCGAGCACAAATACCGGGACCAGGGCCGCGCGATCTTCAGCATCGCCTCGGAACGGGTCTGAGAAGGCCCGCGTCTCTCTCCGTCTCCGTGCCCGTGCCCGCCTCGCCTCCCTGGCGCGGAAGCGGAAGCGGGCGCGGCACATCTGGTCCCGGTGACCGGTCACTGCGGGGTCAGCTCACCCGAGACTTCCTGCCCAGAGCTGAGCAGAACGTGCCAGCGCACGCGCGCCTTGGCGCGGGTCGCCGTCAGCCGCACCGAGCCGGTGGTCAGCTGCTCGCCGGGGCCGATCTGGGTCTCGCGAAACCGCACCGCATCGGCAACCTCGCCGACCAGCGCTTTCCACTCCCCTCGCTGGCGGGTGCCGAGCTCGATCGAGTCGAACGACCCTCGATCGCTGACCACCACCGACCCCTGCGACGCTGCAATCTCGAGCCAGTTGCTGACGCCCGAGACCGCCGACGTGAACGGTCCGCTGTTGGTCAAGGTCACCCGGACCGTCCCGCCCGATCGAGCCAGCTCGCAGCGCACCTCGGGGGCCGGCCCCTCGCCCGCCAGGTAGCCGACCAACGCCTCTTCGCCGATGCCCAGCCGCGCACCCGCCGGCGGCAGCGGCACCAGGTCCCAGCCGACGATCTCCGGCAGCGTCACATGATCGATCTCGGCGAGGCTCGCGTGGAGGCGGGAGGCGTCCCACCACCGGATCGCCAATGCCTCGCCGGGTGTCCAGCGGCGGCCCGACCACTCGAGCGGCTGCCGCACGACGAAGCTGCGGTCGAGCTCGGACGAGGTCCGCACCTCGGCGTTCTCCGGCTCGGTCAGTGGGCCCAGGTCGTCGCCCCAGCGGCCGAGCGCCGGCTGCACGACGGGCCTCAGGGCGATCCCGATCCGGACGCCGACACGGAGCCCGGCCAATGGCTCGAGCTTCTTCGCGAGCGGCAGCGTTCCGCCCTCGCCTGCACCGCGGAGGTCCCGGTTCCCGGTCCCGAACGCCGGAACCATGCAGCGACCGGCGGCGGCCGCAACCAGCCGGCCCTCTTCCTGTCCGAGCTGGTTCACGGTCAGCACCGGGACGACCGGCACCCCCGCGGAGGCTGCCAGCCGAGCCACGAAGTCCGCGGTGCCGGGCGGCAGGTCGGGGAGGTCGAGCACGATTTCGGCCGGTGGCGCCCCGGCCTCCTCGGCCATCACCGCCCGCCACACCGAGGCCGCCGCGGCGGCGTCGAGCCCCTCGCGAGCGCCCTCGACGGCGAGCAGGCAGCCGGCCGGCAACCCGCCGGCGATCGGCGGCTTCGGGACGAACCTGATGACCGGCGCCTCGCCCGCGAGGTCGACGACCCCGCGGCGGACCACGACCTCGTCAATGCCGACTCGCGCCAGCTCGGCCGCGGTGATCTCGTCGAGCCCGCCCTCCGACAGCCAGACGACGGCCCGCCGCGGCTCGGGCGCGACGTCCGTCGACGGGGCCGGGCGCCCGCCGTCGCCGCAGGCCGACGCCACGAGCACGACGATCGCCGCGGCCGGCATCCAACGCATGGCCAGATGGTATCAGAGGACCGGGTCCGCGGCCGGCAGCTCGAGCCGCACGACGAGGCCGCGTCCACCGTTGGCGGCGGTGACCCGGCCGTGGCAGCGGGTCACCACCTGGTGAACCAGCGCCAGGCCGAGGCCGCTGCCCGCGGTGGTCGTCGAGAAGTGCGGTGAGAACAGGTCCTGGAGCTGGCGATCGGGCAGCCCGCCCGCGGTGTCCTCGACCTCGAGGGTCACCGCGTCGCCGGCGCGGCGCACCCGCACCCTCACCTCGCCCCTGGCATCGCCGATCGCGTCGACGCTGTTCTTGACCAGGTTGCCGAGCGCGCGCTGCAGCCACTGCCGGTCGGCGCGGACGCCGCAATCATCGCCCTCGGGCAGATCGGCGACCAGCTCGATCCCCCGCCGCTGGTAGATCGTGAGCTCGCCCAGGGTGTCAGACACGAGCGCGCCGAGATCAATGACCTCGGACTGCCAGCGCTCGAGCGCGACCAGGTTCGAGAACGAGTTCGCGGTGTCCTGAAGGCGGTCGACCTGCAGCGCGATCTCGCGGCACGCGTCTCCGGCCAGCTCTTCGAAGTTCGGATGGCCGGCGCGCCGCGCCGCCTCGAGCTCCTGGACCCACAGCCGGATCGGGGTCAGCGGGTTCTTGACCTCGTGGGCCACGATCCGCGCGAGCTGGTTGAGCTGACGCAGCCGGTCCATGCGAACCACGTCGGTGACGTCGTCCACCACGGCCACCAGCCCGCGGCTGCCGTCGGGCAGCGGCACACCCGCCACCCCCACCCGCCAGGTGGTGTCCTGGCCGGGGACCGGCTGCACCGTCTCCGCCGGCAGGGCGCCGTCAGGGCTCCCGCGGCCGGCAACGGCGTGGACCACCTCGAGCAGCCGCCGCCCGTGCTCGGCGCGCAGCGCCTCGGCGCTCGGGTTGGCGAAGCGCAGCTCGCCGCCCGGCTCGAGCACCAGCACGGCCGGCGCGAGGGTCGACAGGGTGATCCGCAGCAGCTCCTCCTGCGAACGCAGGCTGGTCTCCCGGCGCTGGACCTCCTCGTTCATCGAGCGAACGGCGTCGAGCACCTCGGCGAGATCGGTCTCGACCGGCCGCCGCACCTCGGGCAGCGGCTCGCCGTGGAGCAGCCTTCGCGCCAGCAGCACCAGGTCGCGCAGCGACACGCTGAGGCGCTGCTCGATGCGCGACGTCAGGGCCAGGGCCAGCACGGCCGCGAGCAGGGCTCCGGTGAGCAGCCAGTCGACCGCCGCCAGCGCCGAGTCCGCGAGCCGCGGGTCGAGACGAACCAGCTCGAGCAGCAGCCGCCGCCCCTCCAGCTCGACCGGGCCCGCCGCCACCAGCGTGTCGCCCGACCGGACGACCACCGCGTCGTCGCGGCCGATCAGGTAGGACCGCAGCCCGGCCGCAGGGGGAAGCTGCGGCAAGGCCCCGGTGGCCAGCAGGTCGGGCCGTGACACGGCAACCACATCCGACCCCTCGAACAGCAGCACCTCGCCGCGCCATCCCGTCGACACCCAGCGGGCGATCTCGTCGTCGACCGCAAACCCGCCGCTGAGCTGGTTTGCCGTGTAGCGGGCAGCCGCGAGTGCGTCGAGGCCGACGAGCTGGTCGAAACGCTCGGCCTCCCCCTGCAGCCGGAGGTGGAGGAATACCGTCAGCACCGCCAGCGGCATGACCACGCCCCCGGCAACGAGCAGCCGCAGCCGGCCACCAAAGGTCGACGCCTGCTCCCGCCGCAACGCCGGCGGCAGCGCAACCAGCAGGCCGGCCAGGGCCCACAGACCGCCGATCGCCGTCCGCAGCACCCACACGACCGGGGACGGGTAGCGGCCGATGGCCGCCACCAGCCACTCGCCACGGCGTTCCAGCCGGCTCAGCGCGCCGTCGCCGCCGACCCGCATCCAGGCCCAGCCACCACCGGCGTGGTACAGCCTGCCGGCCGTCTCAGCGTCGAGGTCGGTGATCTCCGGGTGCAGCGTGGCCGCCACGGTGCCGGAGCGGGTCAGCGCGGCGAACCACACCGGCTGCAGGCGGGCGGCGCCGAGTGGCTGGCCGCTGTCCCAGTCGTTGAGCATGCTCCACGGCTCGGTGGCCGACCACAGCTCGAGCCGGGCGCCGGGCGGGTCCGGGAGCTGCCACCGCCGGATCCGCCGCACGCTGTCGCCCGCCGGCGACAGATCGCCCCACCCCGACAACTCGACGGCCGAGGCGTCGACGAGCCGCAGCTGCGAGGCCGTCCGCCAGCGCGGCAGCCCCCAGCGCTCGGCGAGGGCCGGTGCAGCGTCGTCGAGCCGGCACGCCGCGGGGGCCGCAGGGAGCACCGCGGCAAGATCGACCTCGCCGCGAGGCAGCACCACGCTGCCGCCGTCGCGCGCGGCCCGGGACACCTCAAGCGGCACCCGTGCCGCCTCGAGCGCCAGGCCGAGCAGCGCGATGCCCCCCGCCACCGCCAGTCGGAGCTCGAGGCGGAGTGAACCTCGATCCACCAAGTCGGGCCAGCCCGACACCGCGAACGCCAACGCCAGCATCCACACCCCGCCCCAACCGGGCTGGAGGAGATGGGATGGCAACGGCGAGCGTGAGAACTCGCTGACACCGAGGACGCAGGCAACCGTCGCCACCGCGAAGCCAGCCACCAGCAGGCGCGCACCGGCCCTCGGCATCGCGCGTGCCGATCGCCCCACCGCGAGCCCGGCCGCCAGCACGACGAACGCTGCGCCGAGACCGGCCTGGCTTCCCGGTGCGTCCAGATACGCGGCGGCTGCCGCGACCACCGCCAACCACGCGAGCTGCGGGCGCCAGCCGATCGCGACCAGCGCCATCACGATCCACGCCAGCGTCCGCACCACCTCCCGGCGGCTGTCGGCCACGCCGAGGCCCACCGGCACCTCGACCCCGGCCACCGAGGAAGGCCTCAGCAGCTGCTGGTCGTGAGCGTGCTGGCCGAGCACCAACCTGCGTCCCAGCGGCGCCCGCATGCCCCACACGGCCGCTCCCTCGAGGGGCGTCCAGTCGGCCACCGTGACCGCCCCGACCAGTCGGCCGTCGACCAGCACCGGCTCGCGCACATAGAGCACGGCGCCGCGCGCCGACCACACCACCCCCGGCCGCCGCTCACCGAGCGGGCGCACGCCGTGGGGGTACGAGCGCTCCTCGCCTCCCCACGCCACGAGCAGGCCACGGTCGTCGGCGAGATAGGCAGTCCGCCCCGGACGGCCGCCGACCTTGCGGTCGAGGATGGCGAATGGTCGCAGCGGATCGAGGGCCTCGCCGCTGGCTGCGAACAGGCGCAACAGCTCCGGGTCGGTCGCCGACCGCTCGGCGGTGCGGAGCAGCTCGCGCACGTGGTCGTCGAGCTGCGCGGTCAGTCGCTCGGGCGCCGGCAGGCGGCCGCCGCCGACCACCGCCGCCGCCAGCCCGATGCCGACCGCGAGGAACGGCAGCCAGCCGCGTCCGCGCGGCCGGGCGAGAACCAGCAGGAGCACCGTGGTCGCCGCACCCGCCCAGACCGGGAGCTGCCAGCCCGCCCACGGCGTCAGCAGCGCCAGAGCGGCAAGCGCGAGCCACCACGACCGGCCCGGCCCTGCGGCGACTCGCTCGCTGCTCATGCCTGGAAGTATAGGGTTCTCCGGGGGAGTTGGCCTCGTGAAACGGCGCTCGCCGAAGGTCGAAGCTGCTCTACCCTCGCGCGGCGACGCGGCAGATCGTCGATCAGCGCGCTGAGCGGGCGTGCCACTCGTGACACTTTCGAACCCTCGCCGGCGGTCATCCGGAGCCGTCAAGACTCGAAAGTGTCAGGGGTGGCAACCTCGGGGAGGGCATCGGCAGAACCGGCGCGATCCCGTAGGTCGGCCGTAGCTATCGCGGACGCCTCGGCCTACCCCCTCATCATCTCCTCGACGTCCCTGGCCCTCGTCGGCAGCGCGGCGGACAGGTTCTCGTTGCCGTCGGCGGTCACGAGGTGGTTGTCCTCGATGCGCACGCCGAGCGCCTCGTCAGGGATGTAGATCCCGGGCTCGTTGGTGATCACCATGCCCGGCTCCAGGGTCACGTTGTCGCCGCCCGGGTCGTGCGCCTCCAGCCCGAGGAAGTGGCCGAGCCCGTGGATGAAGTACTGGCCGAGCCGATCGCCCCGGCTGTCCCGCAGCTTCGAGTTCTGGAAGGTCTCGTAGACGATCTTGCGGAGCTCGAAGATGGTGACCCCGGGCCGGATGGCGTCAGCGACCCGGTCGTGCGCCCGCAGGACGAGGTCGTAGATCGCGCGCTGGCGGTTGCTGAAGCGGCCGTTGACCGGGAAGGTGCGGGTCAGGTCGCCGCAGTAGTAGCCGTAGCGGGCGCCGATGTCGACCACGACGAGCTCGCCGTCCGCGCAGACGTCCACGTTCTGGTCGTAGTGCAGGGTGGTGGCGTTGACGCCGGAGCCGACGATCGACGGGAAGGCGACGCTCTCGGCGCCCTTCTCGCGAAAGGCGGCGTAGACCGCACCGTCGACGGCGCCCTCCCTGACGCCGGGCCGGATCATGCGAGCGGCGCGGCGGTGGCCCTCGACGGTGGCCGCGACCGCCTTGCGCAGCAGCGCGATCTCACCCGTGTCCTTGGCCATGCGCAGCTTCGCCAGCTCCTCGCCGAGGTCGCGGACCTCGAAGCTCGTCAAGCGCTCGCGCAGCGCGGCCAGGTAGCGGTGGGTGGCCGGCAGAGGCGAGGTCGTGGCGACCGCGGGCAGCTGGGTCCAGAGCAGCGCCGCGGGCTCGCCGAGCCAGCCCGCCAAGCGCCCCTCGAAGCCCGGCATCGGCCGGCGCCGGGCGTCGAGCACCACCTCGTAGGGGTCCTTTGACAGCACCTGGTCGAAGCCGAGCAGCTCGGCGGCCTCGTCCCCCGGCCCGAGCTTGGGGCCGGTCCAGCGCTCGACGTTCTCGTTGCGGGGCGGCAGGAACAGGAACTCAGCCTTCTCCTCTGGACGCAGCACGAGCACCGCGTTCGGCAGCTCGACCCCGGTCAGGTAGAAGAAGTCGGGGCTCTGCCGGAAGGTGCCGACGTCGCCATAGCCACGGTCGTCGCCCGCGCCCCACAGCACCACCGTTCCGCGGCCGACCGCCTCGGCGAGGCGCTTGCGGCGCTTCCGGTAGACCTTCGATGATTGCAGCTCCGCCGCATAGTTGCCGCCGCGCATGTCCCGGTTGCCCATGGCTGACCTCCAGCAGGTGGATTGTACAGGGGCCACTCCCGCTTCCGCTTCCGCGCCCGAGTTGCGAGGCGAGCAGGAGGAAAGCGCCTCGTGCGGGCGTGCCATCTTTGGCGATTTCGGGACGACGATCTTCCTGAAGGACTGCTTGAGACCCGAAATCGCCGAAGGTGGCTCCCTCGGGGAGCGCCTCCGGAGAATCGGCGCGAAGCGTTTTCGAGGACGGAGCGAACAAGCGGACGCGGAAACGGAGACGGGACGGGGTCATCACCCAGGCAAGGTCCCCCCCTTCCTTTACACCTCCCTCCACGCCTGTGTAGACTTGCCCGCGTCGGTATCGCGAAGGGCTCGAGCGAACCCGTCCCACACGCTGGAGGCAGCATGGCCGTCGGAATCATCGGTTACGGCGCGTTCATCCCGAGACGGCGGATCAAGGTCGAGGAGATCGCCAAGGTGTGGGGCGCCGACGCGCCCTCCTACAAGCGCGGCCTCCAGCTCTACGAGAAGTCGGTGCCCGGGGCGGACGAGGACACCATCACGATGTCGGTCGAGAGCGCCCGCAACGCGATCGCCCGCGCCGGCATCGACCCGGCGGACATCGGCTGCGTCTACGTCGGCTCGGAGTCCCACCCGTACGCGGTCAAGCCTTCGGGCACGGTCGTCGCCGAAGCGATCGGCGCCGTGCCCGAGGTGCGCATCGCGGACCTCGAGTTCGCGTGCAAGGCGGGCACCGAGGGCCTCTACCTGGCCTACTCGCTGGTCAAGGCCGGCGAGATCCGCTACGGCCTCGGCATCGGGGCGGACACCTCCCAGGGGGCGCCCGGCGACGCCCTCGAGTATTCGGCCGCCGCCGGCTCCGCCTCCTACCTGTTCGGCGCCGACGACGACAAGATCGTGGCCGAGGTCCTGCACACCTACTCCTGGGCCACCGATACCCCCGACTTCTGGCGCCGCGAGTACATGCACTACCCGCGCCACGGCAGCCGCTTCACCGGTGAGCCGGCCTACTTCCGGCACACCACCAGCTCGGCCCGCGGCATCCTCGAGAAGGCCGGGCTCAAGCCCAAGGACTTCGCGTTCGCCGTCTTCCACCAGCCCAACGGCAAGTTYCCGATGCGGGTCGGCAAGATGCTCGGCTTCACCGAGGACCAGCTGACCACCGGCTGGCTGTCGCCGTGGCTCGGCAAYACCTACTCCGGCGCCTCRCCGATGGGCCTGACCGCGATCCTCGACGTGGCCAGTCCCGGCGACCTCATCCTGCTGACGTCGTTCGGCTCGGGCGCCGGCTCCGACTCGTTCATCTTCCGGGCCACCGCCCGCCTGCCCGAGGTCCAGGGCCTCGCCCCGAAGACCCGGCCGCAGCTCGACCAGAACAAGATCTACCTGGACTACGGCAGCTACGCCAAGCTCCGCGGCAAGATCCGGATGGCGGAGTAGGAGGTGGCGATGCGCGAGGTAGCCGTCATTGGAACCGGGCTCGTCACCTTTGGCGAGATGTGGTCCAAGTCACTGCGGACGCTCTGGGTGGAGGCCGCCCTCAACGCCCTCGAGGACGCGGGCGTCGACAGGGTCGACGGCATCACCGTCGGCTGCATGTCGCCCGGCCTGTTCAACGGCCAGGAGCACCTGGCGTCGCTGCTCGCCGACGAGCTCGGCATGGCTGGGGTCCCGGCGATGCGCGTCGAGTCGGCCTGCGCCTCGGGCGGGCTCGCGCTGCGCGCCGGCTTCGCCGAGGTCGCGGCGGGTCTCGCCGATGTGGTGCTGGTCACCGGCGTCGAGAAGATGACTGACGTCGATGGCGCGGACGCCACGTACGCTCTCGGCACGGCCGCGGACCAGGACTGGGAGGGCTTCCACGGCATCACCTTCCCGGGCCTCTACGCGATGCTGGCGCGGATCCACATGCAGCAGTACGGCACCACCCGCGAGCAGCTCGCCAAGGTGGCGGTGAAGAACCACGCCAACGGCCTGCTCAACTCCCACGCCCAGTACCACCTCAAGGTGTCGGTCGACGACGTGCTCTCGTCGACCCTGGTCGCCGACCCGCTGCGCCTGCTCGACTGCTCGCCGATCACCGACGGCGCCGCGGCGCTCGTCATCACCACCGTGGAGCGGGCCCGCGAGCTCGGCGGCGACCGGCCGCTGGTCAAGATCACCGGGTCCGGGCTCGCCACCGACTCGATCGCGCTCGCCAATCGGGGCGACCTCGCCGAGCTGCGGGCGGTCCGCCTGGCCGGCGAGCGCGCCTACGCGATGGCCGGCCGCTCGCCCCGCGACATCCACCTCGCCGAGGTTCATGACTGCTTCACGATCGCCGAGATCCTGGCCGTCGAGGCGCTCGGCTTCTTCGAGCGCGGCGCCGGCGGCCCGGCAATGGACCGCAACCTGACCTCGCTCGGCGGCAAGATCCCGGTCAACCCATCGGGCGGCCTCAAGGCCAAGGGCCACCCGGTGGGCGCCACCGGCGTGGCCCAGGTCGTCGAGGTGGTCACCCAGCTGCGCGGCGAGGCCGGGCAGCGACAGGTCGAGGGAGCACGCGTCGGCCTTGCCCAGAACATGGGCGGCTCCGGCGGCAGCTCGGTCGTGCACATCCTGGAGGTGGCGTGATGTTCTCCCCTGCCCGCGCCTGGCGCGAGTCGCCCCAGCGCTACCGCCGCGAGGCGGCGCAGTGCAGCACCTGCTCGAAGATTCTCTACCCACCGCGACTGGTCTGCCCGGCATGCGCCGGTCGCGAGTTCACGGACGTGGTCCTGCCGTGCACCGGCAAGATCCTGACCTACACCGTGGTCAGGGTGCCGCCGGCCGGGTTCACCGAGCAGACGCCGCTGCCGATCGCGCTGGTCGAGCTCGACAACGGCATCCGGGTGATGGTCCAGATCGGTGACGTCGAGGATCCGAACAAGCTGGAGATCGGGATGCCGGTGCGGCTCGAGTTCCGCCGCATCTGCTGGGATGGCGAGGCCGGCGTGATCTYCTACGGGCACAAGGCCGTYCCGGCCTGATCYYGTAGCGCAGGCTTCCAGCCTGCCTTTCCCGAGTCTTCCTGCCTGCCTCTGGCGACGCGAAAGCTTGCAGGCTGGAAGCCTGCGCCACAACCCTGTAAGCCCACGCCACAACCGTATTTCCGGCGGCCCCGAGCGGTACAGATCGGGTGACGGAGGCGAGGGCAACGGCCATGCTGCCGACCTACCAGATCCTGCTCACCGGGCTCGGGCACAACGACGTCCATCGGTTCGTCACGCTGCTCGAGTCCTTCGACGTCGACTTCCACCGCATCCCGTGGAACGGACGGCTGCTGGCCGCAGTGCGGCGGACCAGCTTCGATGTCGTGATCGCCGGGCACCCCGGTCTCGAGATGCCGGTGGACGTGCTGGTGTCTGCGCTGCGCGACCCCGAGGCGGCGAGCCGCCACGGCGGGCTGGTGATCTTCGCCGAGCCGGAGGCCGCCGGCGATGCCCACCGGCTGCTCGGCCGCGGCGTCAACCGGGTCGTGACGCGCACCGACCCCGATCGGGTGGTCCAGGAGGCGGTGCTCTCACTGATCGACGTGCCGCGCCGCTTCCAGGTGCGAGCGCCGGTCGAGATCTCCCCCGCCGCCAACCACACCTCGAGCCCGGCCTACTGCCACACCGAGAACCTCTCGATGTCCGGCATGCTGGTCAACTGCATGCGGCCGGCGCCGGTCGGGGCCCTGCTCGACTTCGCGCTGCTCTTCCCCGAGGAAGAGCGGCCGATCCGCGGCCGCGCCCGGGTCGCGCGCATCGCCGATCCCCGCCGGGAGAAGGTGCTCGGCCTAGGTGCCGCCTTCGAGTCGTTCGCACAGTCCGACCGCTCCCGCCTGCGCAGCGCCCTGTCGAGGAGGTTCCAGTGATCTCGATTGCTGGAGTCCTGGAGGTCGATCGACGCCAGACCATGTTCACCGGGATCGGGCACAACGACGTGCACCGCCTGGTGTCGGCCCTGGAGCCCTTCCCGGTCGACTTCCACCGCGTCCCGTGGACTGATCGGCTGGTGGCAGCGGTCACCGGGCACGAGTTCCACCTGATCTTCGCCGGCTACCCGCCGCTCGGGATGTCGCTCGAGCTCTTCGTGACCGCCCTGCGCCACCCTGGCTCGGCCAGCCGCGAGGCGGGTCTCGTGGTGATCGCCGACCCACGCAGCCTGGAGACCGCGCGGCGGCTGCTCGGGCGGGGGGTCAACCGCGTCCACTCGCGCGGCGACGGCACCGAGGAGATCGTCGAGTCCGCGCGCCCGCTGCTCGACGTGGCGCCGCGGGTCCGCGTGCGCGCCCCGGTCGAGCTGATCACCGCCGGCCACGGCAGGGTGCTCACCGCCCGCTGCCTGACCGAGGACCTGTCGGCGACCGGCATGCTCGTCAGCTGCCCGACGCCCGCGCCGGCCGGCGCCACCGTCGACTTCGAGCTCGCAATCCCGGGCGAGGCCACGCCGATCCGCGGCCAGGCGCGGGTCGCGCGCCAGACCGACCCGATCCGTGAGCGGGTCCTCGGCGTCGGCGCGAGCTTCCTCTCGTTCGCCGACCGCGACCAGGAGCGCCTGCACGCCGCCCTTCAGGAGTTGTAGCGCAGGCAGGATGCCTGCGCTACGAGACTACGGGACGACCGCCGACCACGCCGGGGTGTCGCCGGACTCGAAGCCGTCGGCGAAGATCGCCGAACAGCAACTCAGCCTGCCCCCGCTGAAGCCGTCACCAATGCCGCGCCTGCAGACCGCGGAGCGGGGAAAGAGGGGGGGCCGCCTGACGCGGCCCCGGGAGAAGGGGGAAGGAGGTACCTGGTCGGCGCGCGGGGCGATGTGGCTGGCTGCCCCCGCGCCGGACCGCTGCGGGATGTCGAGGTTCATGATCGTTCCTCAACTCCGCTCGGTTCTTTCTTTAGCAACCCTCGTGCCAACACGTCACGGTTCGACGGATTCTCGTCAAGTCGCTGCAGAACAGTAACTTAGACAGGAACAGACGGTGACAGTCAGGGGTGTCGCGCGGTCGGCCTATGAGACAGTGTCGCAGCTTCGACGACTCTCAAGCTGTGAGAGAACAGCTCCAACTCCATTCCCGTAAGTACTTTGCCAATGGAACGTATTGTCTCAATCGCCTTGAGACACCGCATGCCGGATGACACACGCGACGACGACCCCACCCCCCGCGGCTGGTGTCACTGTGGCCGCGGCGGTGCGCAGCAGGATCGCCCCGGCCGCAGGTCACGGTGCCGCCGCCAGTGGCCGGCTCTTCGGCATAGGTCCGCATCCACAGCAGCGGCGCCGCCGTCGGCGTCGCGACCGCCAGGCCGCCCACCGCGGGCGGTGAGTAGCCGAACAGCTCGCCCAGGATGTTGCCCTCGAAAACGCTCCCCCACCGTCAGCGGCACGCTCCGCTGATCTGAGGTTCCACCGTTGTCCTGGGCCGCGGGGAAGTACACGACCTCTGCCGTGGCCGCATCGCCGGCGGTGCTCATCAGCACGACGTCGGAGCGCCGGTTGCTGCCGTTGGCGCCACGGATCACCGCCGCTCCCTGCAGCCACTGGGCGTCAGTGCCGCCCGGCACCTGTCCGATCATGTAGCTGCCGTCGTTGGTGGCGAGGCCGAGGTTGGTGCGGTAGCGGCCGGCCAGCGCCGGCACCAGAATGCGGGTGCCAGCAGGCGTCGCGCCGCAGAAGACTTGTATCACGCTGCGAACCTGGTGCGCCGCAAGGTGACTCGCGATCAGGTCCGCGTCGAGGCTGAGGCCCCGAGAGAAGTATTGCGTGCAGATACCAGCGTCCTCGGCGCCCGGCTGGTCGGTGCTGGGAAACATGCACGGGATCTCGTGGCTCGCGCAGAAGCAGCCGATCGGGCCTCACGATCTGCTGATCGAACCTCCCAGCAGGATGAACACCGGGGCGCTCCGGTGGTGGTTCTCGAGCCTGCGGAGGCGTCGAAGCTTGCCAGGACCGTCGAGATCTCGGCGCCGTCGCCGGTGAGAAAGGTCCTACTCGCACCGGCACCGTACCGCTCGCCATGCTTCTTCAGGATGTCGGGTCGGTCGTACCCGGGGTCGATCGAGATCGAGACCAGCCGAACCCGACCCGCCGCATCCGCGCGAAGGTCGCAGTCATGACGGGGCAGATCGTCGTACAGGTCGTGAAGATGAAGTTGAGGGCGACGGATTGGTTCGACTCGAGCAGCGTACTCATCGCGCCGGGCGCTCCTGCCCCGTCGCTCAGCTCCACGTCGGGCATGGCGTAGCGCTGGGTGAGCACGCTGCAACGAGGTTGGTCGAGGGCCGCAGGTCGGGCGGGGGACTCGTCCGGCTCCCCCCTGGAGGATGTGATGCGCTGCCATCTTCTGCGCCGCTGGCGGCCCTGCAGACCGCTGACCCCACGACGGGCACACGCCCGTGAGTCGAGAGACGAGGCCGAACCCGAGACGGAGACTCCTGTTCCTCTACGCCATCAGGAAGCCATCTCCGTAGCAGGGCCGCGCACGGCCCCGTTGCTCGCCGAAAGCGTGAAGCGTGCGTCGTCGATAGGCGGGTTGACGAACACGGTGTCAACGGTGAGGAGGTGAAACTCGCCCTCGTCATCGACGACTCGTGTCTCCTGGCGGTGCGAGATCAGGATGCCGTCCACCGACTGCCAGTCATGGTAGAAGGTTCTGATGCTCTGCGTGCGTCCGGCGATCGTGCGCATGGCCTCGATCTTGACCTCGAGGCCGCTCTCGGCATCCAAAAACACCCACCGGACCGCTCCCCCGGGCAGGGTCACCTTCAGCTTGAAGGCGTCTCGCCCCTTGACCTGCACCTGCCCCAGAAGCTCCACGACGTGCCCCCGGGCGGCGTAGTCCAAGAGAAGGGGGTAGAGGTCGGCCGACTCCGCCGCTTCGCGCAGCTCCTCTTCGGTCATGGGTGTCGGTGTCGTCCGCCCGAGAAACGGCATGAGCTTCCAGCCGGCTTTGCCGTCGACGCACTGAACGGCGGTCTGACCGTCGAACACGAGCTCGAGGCGCATCTTGTTGGGCCGCTTCTGCTCGAGCACGTACGGCACCCGCATCCCCTGGCCCACGTCCATCCGGCCGCTTAACCGCAACGACGACACGGCACGCCAGGCCTCGGCRCCCCCGCGCGCGGCGATGTTTCGGGCAACCAGCTCGTCGACGGTCTGGGCCAGTCCCGTCGCCGGTAGGCCGAGCGCGAGCGCGGCGGTGAGTATGGTCTTCAACATTTTCGTCCTCCCAGAGTCCCTATTGCACAGTCAGCCCGTCGACGCGGAAGTCCCCGATCTCGATGCTCACGTGGTCGCCCGGTCGCACCAGCTTGGCGGGGTTGGTGAAGAACATCCAGTAGATGTGGTCCGCCAGGGGCGAGTCCGAGTTGCGGAGCGCACCGGTCTTGGCCGGCACGGGCACGGTCAGCTTGGCCCCGGTCTCGGCGTGGGTCAGCACCGGTTTGGTTTGCCTCTCGAACAGCGGCTTCGCCTTGTCCGGATCCAGCACCTTGTAGCGAAACTCCAGCATGTAGCCGGCCGCAGTCTGCCGCACGTACATGACCTCCACGCCCCAGTGTCGCTTGATATACGTCTTCTCGCGCGGGTGGAGTGCCGGCTCCGGCGAGACGGCGGTCGCGCGGGAGTCGGCGATGTGGCCCGGCTCGTCGAGCGCCCGCGCCGGACGCACGGGCCCGAGGGTGACGATGAGGGCGAGGCCGCCCGCGAGAAGCCCCGCGAGCGGCACCGTCCGCCATCCGGCTGGGCCTCGGCCGGAGGGGGCCGGTCGAATTGACCTGGCCCCCGCCGCCGAGCCGTCCTGCCTCATCGTGAATCGTTGCATCGGTCTCTTGGCGTTCTGCGTTTCGATCATCTGCCCGTGAGGTTCAGGACCTGCGGGCTGCCCGCACCGTCGTCGGTCAGCGTCAAGGTGCCTGTGCGCAGGCTGTTGCCGACCGGCCCGTTGAACCCGATCGTGACCGTGCACGTGCTTGGGGCGGGCTTCGGGTTCGGCGCGGCCGTACAGCTCTGGGCGACCAGGCTGAAAGCGGTGCCGAGCGTGTTGCTGACCGTCAGGCTGTTGAAGAAGACCGGCGCCGCGCCGATCGTGATCGTGACGTTGCTCGTCACCGGCCGATTCTGGTTGCCGAAATCGAGGGTCCTGCTGCCCGGCGGGCCCGACAGCGTGCCGGTGGTCGCGCTCGTGAAAGCGACCGTCCCCTGCACAACGCCGGTCCCGGAGAGATTCACGGTCTGCGGGCTGCCCGTCGCGTCGTCGGTCACCGTGAACGAGCCGTTGCTCGTCGTGGCGCTCGTCGGCGTGTACGTCACGGTGAAGGTGCAGGTGCCTCCCACAGCCACTGTCGTCCCGGAGCAGGTGTCACCGGTCTTGGCGAACGGGGAAAGCGGGTTCGTTGACGAGGTGAACGCGACCGCCTGGTCCGAAACCGTCGCGGTGATCGTCTTCACCGCGGTCGTGCCGATTGGAACGTTTCCGAAGTCGCCCGAGCTGAAGGTCACCGATCCGGGGGGCGGCGTCGTGGCTGCGGTTTCGTCGGCGCCCCAGTCCACTCGTCCTCCCGCCGGCCGGGCCTGGTTGTCGAAGTCGTGGTTCGTGTTCGGGCCCGAGGGCTGGTTGCCGGCCTGGTTAACCGCTGGAGAGATGTCTGCGATGTGGTAGTTCCAGGGCCCGGTTCCGGGCACGGGCCAGGCCTGGGTCAGCGGACCGAAGCGCACGTCGACGAAGTTGCCGCCCTCGGCGATGTCCGCGACGACCTGGATCGGTCCCGGCGTGCTCAGGGTGCGGGCGCCGTTGCAATACTCGGACAAGAACAGCGGGTCTTCGGACCTGTTGTTGCCTGGGTAGCCCACCGTGCTGGACAGAATGGAGCGCTGCGGGCTCAGGTTGAAGCCTGGGTCGAGCACACCCAGGTCCCAGTAGTCGGCGCCGGCATCGCAGTCGCCCACGCTCGCCTGAGCGAGCACCGGGAGGAGCCTCGGGGTGCCGGTGGACGCGTCGTAGGAGAACGACCGGTTGTGCCACACGATGTTGTGGGTGAGCTCCGGGTTCGAGAAGTTCCTGCGCGACTGCGCGTTGCCCGGGATCACCGCGTCGAGGGCGAGGCTGTGGCGCTCCGAGGCGATGCCCGCCGGCTGAGGCGTGGAGGTGTTGGTCCCCGCGTCGAAGACGGCTCCCACCGTGGCGGTGCTGTCGTTGTTGGCGATCGTGTTGAGGATGATGAAGGCGTTGGCGGTGTCTTGGAGCGAGATGCCGCCGCCCGACCATGCCGCCACGTTGTTGACGATCATGTTGTTGGTCATTCTCAACTCATACCAGTTGTTGGGCTGGTTCGGGTCCAGCTCCACGTCCCGCCCGTTGACGGACTGCGTGCGGACGCCGCCGCCGTGGCCGGTTGCGGCCTGGTTGCCCTGGATCAGGTTGCCGTCGACGACGACGTCGCCGGCGCCGAGCGTGAGCGCTCCCGCTGCGGGTGGCTCGCCCGCGATGAGAACGCCCCCTCCGGAGCTGTTCTGGCCCTGGTTGAACACCTGGTTGAACAGGATCTGGTTGGACGCGATCGTGCCAGGTGTGCTCAGGCCCAGGTGCCCGATGCCGCCGCCGTCGCCCAGGTTGAAGTTGCCGCAGATGAAGTTGCGGGAGACCGAGTAGTTGTCGCTGCCCGCACTCAGCGCGATGCCACCGCCGACGCCCGTGTCGCTCTGGGCGCCGTTCAGCGTGATCGCGTTGTGGTGGATGTTCACGCTGCGGTTGAAGCCGAAGGGTCCGTCCCCGGCCAGCGGCAGCGCCGGGTGGCCGACGCGAATGCCGCCGTGCAGGACGCCCGAGTTGCCGGTGATGGTGTTGTTGGAGATCTCGAGATTGTCGGCGTAGCCGTTGACGAAGATGCCGCCGCCGCCGTCGGCGCCGGTGATCGTGAAGCCGTCGATGCGCGACGCAACGCTCGCGTACGAGCCGTCGTTCTTCGCGACCACCATGACGCCGGCACCGAGCTCGGTCCCGAAGAGCCCCGCCCCGACGATGTTGAATTCCGGTCCGGGCTGGCCCGGCAGCAGGTCGAATTCGCCGGCGTCGAGGAGATCGGTCACCTTCGTACGCCACGCGGCCAGCTTCTCCGTGGGGCGCTTGATCGCGTTGATCAGGGTGGCGGCGCCCGAGCCCTGCAGCCGAACCGGCTTCCACATAATCACGAGCTCCTCGTAGTCGCCGGGCCCGACCAGAATCAGGTCGCCGGCGTTCGCCGCGTCGATCGCTTCCTGGATCGTCAGGTAGTCACCAGGGACGCGGATGGGCGTCTCGTTGCCCACGGTCAGCGTGACCGCGTTGACCGTGCTCTGACCGTTGGCTCGCGTCACCACCAGCTGGTACCAGCCGGCGGTCGTGGGTGCCGTGCACGTGATGTCGGCATCGCCCCACACGCAGTCGGAGGTGATGTCAGCGCCGTTGAGGGTCACCGTACCGCTGCTGCTGCCGAAGCCGTAATCGCGGGTGATGGTCGAGGGATTGGCTCCCAATGGTCCCTCGTAGTCGGGGTTGGGCACCGTGGTGAGGCCTTGGGAGTGGATCGTGAAGCTGCCTTCCGGCGCCACGAGGGGGCCGGCTTCGGTGTCGGAGACGACGCTGGCGATGACCGGCGCCGCGTCCGGGAACGCGCAGTCCACCGGGTTGAACCCGGCCGCGAACGCCGCGTTCGGAAGCAGCGGCGTGTCGAGGTAGGTGGTGGTCCCGGGCATGTACATCAGGGTGTAGCAGAAGATGCCGTAGTTCGGGTTGCGGTAGGGATCGAGGATCATCGTCCCGCTGGGCCCCGAGATCGGGCCCGGGTCATTCAGGCAGACGAAGTGCATGGCCGGCGAGTACCCGCTCGGGATCGGCACGTTCGCGCTGAAGGTCGAAGTCACCATGCCGTTGTAGCGGCCGAAGGCGTCGGTGTAGCCGCGGTACATCTCCTGCCCCTTGAAGTCGCGGAACGAGATCGGCATGAAGGCCGGCCCCCACTTGTCGCCGAAGGCCGGCGAGGCGGGGTTGGTCTCGACCGCGATGTCGTCGGTGGTCAAGCCCGCGGCCTGCCCGGCGACCGGGGTCGAGGTGAACAGGAAGAAGTCGGCCGCCGCCTGCCCCTGGTCGGACAGGACGACCTCCTTGCGGTCGCAGAGCGGCCTCATGGAGCCGGCGAACGGCGCGTAGGTGTCGACACCCGGAAACAGGCTGAGCTGGTCGGGCACCAGGTGATCGTCCCCGACGCACGGCGGCTGGGCGAGCCTCCACTGCGGGCCCAGACCCTGCGGAATCGCCGCCTTGACCATCGCCTGGTCGGGCAGGATCTCCACCACGATGCCGTTGATCACCATGGCCACCGGAGCCATGTCGAGGAAGGCGTCGCCGAAGTCGACGTTCTTGTCCTCCTCCTTGTAGAGCTCGTAGCCGGGCGGAGGCACGACCTCGACCACGTACTTGCCGGGCGGGATGCCGGTGAAGGCGTAGCCGCCGTCGAACACCGCGCCGGGACGGACCTGCTCGAAGTTGCGGACGCCGTCGAAGCACCGCGTCCTGTCACCGTCGAGAGTGTTGGTAACGAACAGGTTGTCTGCCGTCTCGCCTTCGCAGCCCGTGATGTCCGCCGCGTTGGCGTCCCAGCTGTCGGTCTGGACCTCTTCCACCAGGGCGAGAGCCTTCCCGCCGTTACTCGTCGCCACCTCTCGGTAGAGGCGGACCTTGACGCCCGGGATGCCGGGCTCCCAGGGGTCGCCGACGGTGAGCCGCGGGTCGTTCTCGCCCCGCGTCGAGGCGTAGTAGACGATCCCGGCGATCCCGCCGTTCTCCCCGGGCCCGTACGGAGCCTTGCCCCACTCGAAGATGCTGGTCATGCCGGGCATGGACTGGAAGCCCTCCAGCAGGACCGGGGGGTTGTCGGTGTCGGTGCGCGGGCTGCCGACCTGCGGATTGAGCAGGCCGGGGTAGGGTGTCGTGCTCCCCTGCAACGGGTCCACGTTCCCGCCACCGTCCACGGTCACGGTCACGCCGGTCGGCTTGAAGCGGAGGAAGTCGATCTCCGCCACCTGCCAGGAGCCGTAGGGAAACACCTGGTCGAAGGGCACGAAGCCCTCGGTGTCCGTGGGGAACGTCTGGTCGACCGTGCCGTCGCGGAAGCGCAGGTTCACGTTCTGGTCCGGGAGGCCCGGCTCGCCGTCTTGGCGAACGCCGTCCCCGTTGGTGTCCAGAAACACGTTGTGCTCGTGGCGGCCGAACCAGGTGGGCACCGGGATGTTACCGACATCCCCGCCGCCCGGGACGATCACGGTCTGGTACGACATGATCTGGTCGAGGTACTCGTCCCAGATGACGAGCTGGTAGGTGCCGTCGGGGATACCGTCAATGGTGAAGGAACCATCGGGTTCGGCCTGAACCGTCGCGATGTTGGGCCCACTGCCCGCGGCGCTGTTGAGGCCGACCCAGGCCCGCGTGTGGGCGAGCGCGTCGTACGAGCCGCTGTCCCACGCCACCGCACTGGGCGCCCGCTCGGGGTGCTGCAAGGTGACTTTGCCGGTGATCGTGTTGTTGTTCTGCCCGGGGGGGCCAGGGGGGACCGTGGTGTTGTCGGGGTTCACGAAGCCGATGAAGGCGTGGAAGCCCGGCGCGCCGAACTCCACCAGGAAGGGCGGCTCGCCCGCCTTGATCCAGTTGTCCTGCAGCTTCGTGCCCTCGATGGTCGAGGTCTGGGTCCATGTCCCCGAGCCCGGGGGCGCCGTGATGACGACGCCGATCTTGGCGGGGGGCAGGTTCTTGATGAGCGCGGTCCCGTCCGGGCAGGTGAGGATCACGCCCGCGGCCGCTGTGCCGGGGCAACCCGGCGTCCCGAGGAGGGAGTTCTCCAGCGGGTTGCCGTTGACGTCCTGGCTCATGATGCCGCCGGAGATGCCGTAGCGCCCGCCGGCGTCCTCGAGGGTGATCGTCCACCCCCCGAGGCCCGGCTCCAAGGGATCGGGAACACCGTTGGTGGGGTTGTTGTCCTCGAACGCGATGACGCTGAGCTGGGCGGTCGGGATGGGCTGGGCGTTCACGATCACGGTGATCGGGTCGTAACCACCAGCAGCCGGCTTCTTCGGGATCTGGGTGCCGCCGATCGAGTGGCCCAGGCCGGTGCCCGCGTCGTTGGGCAGGATCGAGACGTAGTAACGCTTCATCGGGTCGAGCGCGACATTATTGAAGGTCTCGATCGGCACAGTCGGGTTCGCCGGATTGCACTCGGACCCCACGGCCCCCACGCAGCCCTGCGCCACCACCGGCATGTAGCTCTTGTGGAAGTTCGTGGACTGCGTGTCCGCGAGGTCTGGAGGGTTCGCAGGGTCGTTGGGGTAGGTCGCGTCCTCCTGGACCAGCCAGCGGTAGGACGTCACCGCCAAACCGTTGGGGTCCTGAACGTTCAGGGCGATGTTGGCGACCGGGTTGATGGTCACATTGACGGTTGCGGGCGCGCTCGAAGAGATCCCGTCCGACACGTGGTAGATGAAGTCGCCGTTTGCGTCGGAAAACGAGCCATCGGGGTTGAGCGTGACGCTTCCTGAATCCAGCACGGCTACGAGCGCGTCACCGTCCGGGTCGGAGTCATTGCCGAGAACGCCGTGCGCCGCGTCGGCGCTGGCGGAGATTCCGATGGTGTTGACGTAGGGTCCGTCGTCGGCTGCCACCGGGGCATCGTTCACGAACGACACGTTGAGCGTGACCTGGGCCGGATACGCGTCCCCACCGAGGCTGGCGCTGTAGGTAAAGCCGTCGGCACCCGAGAAGTTCAGGTTGGGGCTGTAGTCGAACGTGCCGTCCAGGTTGAGTGTGAGCATGCCATTGGACGGCCCGCTCACGAGCGACACCTCCGCGCCCCCGAGGCCGACGTCATTGCCGAGGACGCTCGGCGCGCCAAGAAGCACCGTGTCCTCAGTGACCGCGTAGGCGTCGTCCACGGCGTAGGTGGTCGGATCCGGCGGCGGCGGAGACCCAGTTCCCACCTGCAGGTACGCCAGCATGCCGCCGCTCGGCCAGTTGTCGTTGGTCAGGTTCAGGAACCGGTCGAAGAGTGGATAGGTCGCATCCACGGCGGGCATGGCGACGAGGACGTCGAGGGTCTTGCCCGCGGGCAGGAGCGCGTCGCTCTGCTGTCGGGCGAGGCCGGGGTAGGGGTTGCCGTCCTCGGCGATCAGCCCCAGCYCGAGGCCGACGATGGTCGGCGCATGGGAGCGGAGGCCGGCGTTGACGAAGCGCATGAGCACATCGTTGCCCGGCAAACCGGCCGCAACCGGTAACGGCGGAGAAGCCGGGTCGTACGGCGCGCCGYTGATCAGGAAGTACTTGGGGGTGTAGTCGACGGTGCACGGGTAGCCGACCGGCGTACCCAAGTTGAAGTCGTAGTCCTCCAGCTTGACGCACGCCGTCGTCATCTCCAGCGGTATCAATGCCGCCGCCGCGTCGGCGACCCGCTGGTTCTGCCAGGGGTCGATCTCGCTGAACAGCAGCAACGCATCGGCGTCGTAGCAGCTCTTGAGGTCGTCGTAGGCGGGCTGTTGCGGCGGCGTGCACGCGACTCCCGTCGCCGGCCCGACGACCAGCGCGCCGTAGAGGCCCATCGGCACCTGGATCGACTGGAACGTGCCGCTCTGGTAGAGGAAGGTGCCGGGTCGCAGCGAGCTCCAGCTATAGGTCCCGGTGCCGCCGGGCGCTGTCTCATGCGCGAACGAGCGGACACGGCTCCGCCCCAGCGCGTCCGTTTCGAAGACCGGGTCGCCCCCGCCCGCCTGACCGGGGATGATGATGGAGACTGGCGTGGTCAGCGTGTTGTTGAGGTGGATCGTGAGCGTGTCGGTGGTCGCGAGGTCGATCCGCGGCCCCGGCGCGTCCGGGAGATCGCAGACGGTGAAGGTATCATCGCACGACGCGAAGCCCCACATCGGGACCACATCGCTCCCAGGCAGGCTCTTGGTGAAGCTTTGCGCCTGAAGGTAGACGTCGGCGGCGGACGAGACGCTCGCGCTGAGCAGCAGGCCGGCGCCCGCACACGCGGCGGCTCGCAGAATGGTCTTCAGAAGGATCGATCGCATGGTTCTTCTCCTCCGCTTCAGTCGATTGGGATACCGGGGGCTTCGACGATCAGCATGGTCATCATCCCGCCAGGGAATACGTCGTTATTCACGAGTTCCCGCTCGGTGTGGGAGTGCCACATGTAGGTGAATCCAGCATTCGGGTTGAGCCCGCCCTCTCCGGGAGGGAGGCTGCCCAGGTTCCCCAGGTAGGGGCTACCGCTCCAGAAGCCGCCGAATGCGACGACGTTCAGGTCCGGCAGGGTCACCGGGATCGGCTTGTCGTGGTCGGCGCACCACTCCCAAGGATAGTCGGAGGTCGTGTCCGCGTAGCCGTCTGCGCCGGGAGCGCCCGTTTCGTTGTTGACCGTGTCGGTGCAATCGTGCGCCGGCATGCCGTCCGCCACCGTGCCGTAGATGTCCCAGCCCAGGTCCTTGCCCGTCCACTCGAAGATCGCGTCGGCGGTTTGGCCGGGCACCGAGGGGATCGTGAACAGGAGCGGCCCCGCGAGCTGGCCGGTTTCGGTCAGCAGCAGCCGGCCGTCAACCGCGAGCACGCGCGAGTGATTGCCGTGGTGGTGGAAGGGGTGCATCTGGCGACCCACGCCGACCAACCGGATCAGCAGCCGCTCACCGGGATGCATCATCGGAAGGCAGTTGTAGGGCTGGGTCGTCAGCAGCCCATCGCCCGCTGCGGCCATCGTGTCCGGCGCCGTGCGTCCGTTGAAGAGCCAGTACTCCGAGTGGTACGGCTCGGTGGCGACGTCCATCGGCCCCGGCCCTGAGGCCTGCAACTGCGCCTCGTTGTGGATGTCGACGTCGATCTCGCTGGTCAGGAACAGGTACTCGCGATCGAAGCAGGCCCCTGGGTGGTCGTAGGCCATCGCGCCGTTGATGGTGTCGCACACGGTTGCGGGGTTCGCCGGGTAGACGATGAGCGCGCCGTAAAGGCCCATTTCGACCTGCAGGTCGGGCCGCGTCCCGCTGTGGTACTGGTAGGTCCCCGGCTCGTCCGCCGTGAATGTGTAGGTCACGGACCCGCCTGGCGGGGCCTCCTGCGTGAGCAGGCCCGGGACGCCGCCGACCGCGGTGGCCTCATGTCCCGGGAACACGATCGAGACGTTGCCTGCGGCTGCGGGCAGGGCATTGGTGAGGGTCACCTCCACCGTGTCGCCCTGGGTCACGATCAACGTCGGCCCTGGCAGCTGCATCACGGGGCCGCTGGTGTAGCCCCACGAGTAGATGGACCCGCCATCGGCGACGGAGATGTTGCCCTCGCGCGCCGTGAGGTAGAACGTGGGGCCGGTTTCACCGATGATCCCTGCGCTGGCGGCCGCGGGAACCAGCAGCAACGCCGCCGCGGCGGCGACCGAGAACAGCCGGGCGACGCCGGCACTTCGCGTGGTTGACTCGATTCTAGTCATTGCTGGTCTCCTTAATTGACCTGGATCTCGGTCATCATGCCGCCGAAGTTCTCGGCGTCGTTCGCCAGCTTGTCGAGGTTCTTCGCGTACAGGAAGTAGGTGGTTCCCGTCGACAGGCCCGTGGTATCCAGGATGATGTCCGCCGACTGGCCGCCGCCGAGCGTCACGGAGTTGGTCGTGTAGTACATGTTGTTGCCCGCGCCGTCACGCAGCAGCCGCGCGTCGAGCCCGACCACCTCCATCGGGATCCCGCTCGTGCCGACCGTGTAGAAATCGGTGACGCTGAGGTTGGAGATGCGGAGCAGGACGCGCTGGTTGGGTGCCGCCTCGATCAGGCTGGAGACGGGCTGGGAGTCGTGGTAGGTGCCGAGCGGATCCGTGGTGGAGAGCGGGCCAGGTTCGACGGTGTCCGGGTAACCGCGGCCGTTCAGCAGGAAGTAGCGGTCCCGCATACCGGCAAACGGCAGCGGCTGCACGTTGAGGCTGGCGTCGTGGAAATCGGGGTCGAACGAACCGATCTGGATCGGGACCTCGACGTCGTACGCGGTGGAGCCGTCGCCGTCGTTATAGGCGTACATGTCGCCGGCGACGTGCCCTGGAGGGCACGGAGTGCCGTTGGTCAAGCACTTGTTCTGCCGCGGCCGCACGTAGAGGTTGCCGAGCATGCCCATCTGCATGTGCTCGGCGGCCTCGACGTGGCAGTGGTACATGTACGTGCCCGCGTCCTTGGCGAGGTAGTAGTAGGTGAAGGTGGCTCCCATGTTGATCGCGATCGAGGAGTCGGGGACACCGTCGAACACCGAGGCCGCGTTCGGGAAGCCGTGCCAGTGGACGGTGTGGGGGTCGAACAGGTCGGGCCGAAGCGCCATGCCGACGTTGGTCAGCGAGAGGAAGAACTCGTCGTCCTCGTCCAACACGATCGTCGGCGCCGGGCCGTTGGCGGCCAGCATCCCCTGGTCCATCACCCAGCCGGCGTATTCGCTTGGGTCGGCGGGCGCGCCACCGACCCCCGGGAGCGGAAGCCGGGAGAAGCTGAAGATGTACTGTTGCTTTCCGCCATCGTCGGCCATCGTCACCATGCCGTCTCCCGCCGCCAGGTGATCGCACACGATGCCGTCTCCCGTGGGGTGCAGATCGGTGGAACTCGGACACTGGATGTAGATGCTGCTGTCCTGGGCGCTCGCGGTCAGTGCCACGACGCAGAACAGCCCGAGCAGAAGGTTGAGGTGCGCCGCGCGCGCGGGTCGGAAACGTGAAATCGTATCCGTGGTCATGGAGATTCCTCCTTCATCTTCGAGTTGCGGTTCTCAATGCCGTAAGCAACCGAACGCATCGAATACCTCCCGTCGGTCGTCTGAAAATCCCTGATTGTGCTTCGGTCTATCGTCACTGTTTCCCTCTCACACTGTGAGTTTCCGTGCGGAGCTCGTGGCGCCACCGCAGCGCCACCTGGCGGATCTTGAGAGCACTGTCGCGGACGATGCCGTCGAGCAGCAGGCAGCCGTCGTGCTCGCAGCCGTTGCGGTCGGCGTTGGCCACCTCGAGCAGCTGCTCCGACAGCTCGAGGGCGCGCGCGATGTGCTGATCACACTCCACTCTCGAACTCCCTCCCTGCGTTCCGTGTTGGAGCAGGATGCGTTCAGCCCCAGAGCACGAACCGTGCCAACTTGCGCAAATGTCTCAGAAAAACCTGTAAGTCACTCAGAAACATAGCTTTGGAGCTCAGCTGCGTGACCAAGATCACTCCGTACCAGTGTATCCCGATTGGAGGTCGAGACACCCGGTCAGGGGCTGAACAGACCCGGGAAAGATCTCACGCCGCGCCCGGGGGCACGCCAGCAACCTACTGTAGATAGTGGTCTTACTGTAAACCGCGGAGATCGATCACCGGCTGTCTCGACCCCCCCGCGAGCCCCCTGAGACACTGAGACACTGAGACACTGAGACGCGCGCCCACCCCCCCACGGCGGCGGAAGGTGCGCATTTCATGGGCGCCCCACGGCCGATGAAACCCCTCGTCGCGCTGCGGATTCGCCCGGCGCTCGTGGCGCGCGGACGCCGCGCGCCGGCATGGGTCGACCCCGCGGACGGGCGGCGGGAAAGACCAACCGCGCTGGTGCCGTTCTTATGGGATTCGGGATGCGTACACGCCAACACCACCTGTCGGTCGACGTGTTGACGAATGAGCGGCGATTCGTACCGCTGACCTGTTGCACGTCGAATCGGTGGCGGGTATTCCTCGACCCGGACGCTGCCGCGCAGGTTGTGCGCGCACTCTGTGGGACACACGGCGACGACCAGAGAGTCTTGGCCTACTGCGTCATGCCGGATCACGTTCACACGGTCGTGGCACTCAATCGAAGACCGCCGGGCGTCTTTGTGCAGGCGGTGAAATCGATCGCATCGCGCAACATTCGGACCACGGAGAAGGGATCAGCTCTCAGGCAGCCCGGGTATTTCGATCACGTCATTCGACGGCGGGAGAGGTTGTTTCGGACGATTCGCTACGTTCTCCTGAACCCGGTAGGCAAGAGTCTGGTTCAGTGCTGGCAAGAATAGCCATACGGTGGTTCCTTCCAGTGGCCGGCCATCGACGACTTCTTTCTCGACGATCGAGCCGCAGAGATATCCGCGTGGGACGGCATCCTGTGGTAGGCGCGCGTGAGACGCGCGCCTACAATCAATGAATCACCCAGTCGCTACGCTTGACGAGCTTCGGCGGGTCGCTGTCGTCGAGCTGGACGACGTAGCAGCCCTTCGACGCGTAGCGCTGTCCGGACCCGAAGCTGAGCCGCGGGTAGACAGCAATCGCGTGGTACTGGTCGCGCATCATGTCAGCCTCGTCGAAGAAATAGTCGCGGTAGAAGTCGTCCCGCATCATCATGACCACTCCGCTCAGCATCCAACCGATGAAGTAGGTTTTCGCCTGGATGTCGAAGTTGGTCACCGACAGCCCCTTGACCTTCAGCCAGCTTTCGACTGCGCGCCGCGTCCTGGCTTTATCCTCCGGGAACGAGTGCGGGTGGGTGAGGTAAGCGAATGAACGCACGTTCGCGGGGAGCGCGCTCGCCGACTCTCCCAGCAGTTCGAACGACACGAAAACCATGGGCGGCCGCGGGTCGAGTTCGGCCAGCGTTCCAATCTTCCCAAGATCGTCGATTCCGAGCCACAACGCCAGCACGGCACCGGGTTGATCTGCCACGAGTCTCTCCCAGAACTCGGCGTCCGCGGTCTGATCTGGGGCGAGCACGTGATTGGTCGGCGCCAGGAGGCCCATCGCCGCGCGAGCCTCGTGGAATCCACGCGCGAAGTCGCGGCCGCGGGGGGTATCGCGGAACACCTGAACCACCGGCACCGTGTCGGCGACCCGGTCGCTGCGGTGGAGGAAACGCGCCGCTGTCTCGCCCTCCTGATAGGAGCCCTTGTCGAAGTAGAGGGTGTACCAGTCGGAATCAGAAATCACGGGATCATCGGTAATCGGCAGCAGGCAGGGAATCCGGTTGCGCTCACAGAATTCGTGGATCGGCGACCAGTCCCCCGTCGTCATGCCGCCGAGCAGAGCGAACACCGGCGCCTCGTTGTAGACGTCTTCGAGCTGGGCCGGCCAGGTTTCGCGCGGTCCGGTCAGCTCCCACACCGCGAGCGAGTACCGGCGGTACGCGGCGTACATCTCCTCCATCTCCCATGGGCTGTGTTGCGCGCGCCGCTCCTCGTGGCGGACCTGACTGTTGTGGTCGCGGATGTGGACCTCAAGGGCCTTCACCATGGCGTCCCGGTCCTCGGCACCCACGTCGTGGCTGACCACGGTCGCGAACCGGATCGTCGTGTCGTCCACCCCGGGTGAGAAGGTCGCCGAGAGGTTCTTGAGGTAGTGGACCAGGATCTCCATGTCCCGGATGGAGAGTTTGTAGCGCGGCATCACCCAGCTCAGCTCGCGGTCGTTGGGGTCCTTGCCCACCCAGATCGCGCGCGCCACCAGCTGATCGGTGTAGGCCTTCCGGAACGGCGGCGGGTCGAAGTACGTGGGGACCCGCGACTGAGTCTCCGGTTTCATCTCCCTGCCGACCAGCGGCTTGTAGAGCCACGAGCCGCAGGTCGGGAGGGTGATCACCCCGCCCTCCAGCGACCCCCTGCCGCTGCGGAGATGGCAACTCTGACAGCTGAACATCCTACCGTCGACCTCGATGTCCTCGGACACCAGCGCCATCATCGGCTCGCCCGATGGCAGGATGCCCTCGCGGTACATGCGCTCGCCAAGGCGCATCGCCTCGTCCGCGGGCAGCCCCGCGACCTTCTCCTGCTTCTGGGCGAGCGCCGGCGCGGCGACGGCGCCCATCACCACCAGCGTGACCACAACTGCGCGCGAGACGTGCGTGGTCATTTCTGCACCCCCGCCTTCGCCGCGCCGCCCTCGGCGCGCTCGAGCTCGGCCATCACGTCCGCGCTGCTGGCGAATCCGTACAGCCGCACCCAGCTGCCGTCGGCAGGCGTGCGGATGAAAAGCAGCGGCTTGTGAGACATCTTGTCCGGGACGTAGGCGTCGAACGCGCGCATCACCTTGTCGATGTCGGCGCGCGTCCCGGTGAGGAACTCCCACCCGGGCTTCGCCCGATACCGTTCCGAGTAGGCCGTCAGCTCCTCGGGGCCGTCGTTCTCCGGGTCGATGGTGATCGAAACCAGGCTCACGCGGTCGAGGTTGTCGCCGAGCTTGCGCTGGATGCTGGCGAAACCGGCCGACAGCACGGGGCAGATCGTGGTGCAGGTGGCGAAGATGAAGTCGACGAAGACCGGCTTGTCGGACAACGTCAGGGCGCGGAAGTCGATGCGGTTCCCGGTCTGGTCGATCAGCGTCACGGCGGGCGGATCGACCTTGACCTCGTCACGGGTGTAGCGGGGATTGTCCGCCGCCCACCCCTGCCCTCCCGCAGCTGCTACGATCAGCACGGACACGATGAGACGAGGAAAGCGAAGCGCTCTTCTGGGCATCGGCGATCGGGCCCATGGGTTCGTCACTGACCGACCTCCGAACACTCAGTAGCCTCTCATTGTAAAGCTGCCGAAAACCACCGGGACGCTCGCGAGGCCGACGAAGACGATCGTCGCCGCGAGCCCGGCTTCGAGCCAGTGTCTCTCCGCGCGGTCGGCGGCGGCGGCAAAGCTCGGCCGGCCCCGGAAGACAAGCGAGAGCGCCGGCAGAAGTCCGAACACCACCGCGGCGAAAAGGCTCGCGTAGAGCGGGTAGCCGATCGCACGGTACTGGAGCTGGAGCACGTCGAAGGGGCAGTGGTGGGTCGGCAGCTCGTAGATGTAGAGCGACAGGAACGACACCATCGACGCGAGCGTCACCGCCAGGAAGGTGAGTGCGAGCGCGGCGGTGGCGATCCGGGCGACGGCAGCCGGGCGGAGCCGGCAGGCCGCCATCGCGGCCATGAACGCGGCCGCGCACGCGTAGAACGCCGTCATGGTCGGGAACACCGGCAGCCCCGCGAGCTCGCTCGAGACACCACTGCCCGCCGCACTGAACAGCGAGCCGCAGCACGAGGTGATCACGGCGGGGTCGAGGCCGAGGAAGTAGCGCGCCTGCAGCACCAGGTCTGCGGCCACCAGCGGCGCCAGCACCAGCAGCGCGCCGTACTTGGCCCGGATGACTGGGAAGTCTCCCGCACGGACATCGAGGCCGTTGAGCGCGATCCACAGCGGCGCCGCGAGCAGGATCAGCACCTTGACCGGCAGCACCCACCAGCCGACCGGGTTCGCGTTGAGCGAGCCGGTGGCGCACATGGCGCCGACGAACAGCCGGTGCAGGTCGTCGACGGTGTAGAGGAAGAGCAGCGACGAGGCGATCTCGATCGCGAGCGCGACGGTCGCCAGCGACGACACCAGGAAGGTCCGGCGCTCGAGCGCGAGCTGGGTCGCCGAGCTCGACGAGAAGTCCCACCGGCGCAGCACCTGGAGGCCGACGACGCAGGCCGCCACCAAAAGGGCGAGCGCCGCCGCCGAACCGCCGAGCAGCGCGAGCACGCCGGGGTGGAGGATCACCGCCGTCGCTCGCCGACGATGCGACCGTCCCGCATTTCGAGGACGCGGTCGACGATCGGGTGGTCGAAGATCCGCGGATCATGGGTCGCGATCACCACCGTCCGGCCGTCGCGGTGGATGTCCTCGAGGATCGCCAGCAGCTCCTCGGCGAGCCGGCGGTCGAGATGGGCGGTCGGCTCATCCGCCACCACCACCTGGGGGTCGTTGACCAGCGCCCGCGCGATCGCCACCCGCTGCTGCTCGCCGCCGGACAGGGTCCGCACCTTGCGCGACGCCTTGGCGTCCAGGGCGAACCGCCCGAGCGCGGCGTGAGCCCTGCGCCTCATCTCGCGCAGGCTCAACTCGGTCGGGTACAGCGGAACCAGCACGTTCTCGATCACCGGCAGGTCGGCGACCAGGTGGAACTGCTGGAAGATGAAGCCGAACCTCTGCCTCCTTTCCATGGTGAGCTCGCTCTCTGCGAGCTTGGCGACGTCGCGGCCGTCGACCACGATGCGGCCCGCCGTCGGCCTCGACATGCAGCCGATCAGGCTGAGCAGCGAGGTCTTGCCCGACCCGCTCGGGCCCTCGAGGACCAGCACCTCGCCGCGGTCGACGTGCATGGTGACGGTGTCGACCGCGCGAACCGGGTCGGCGCGCCGCGGGTTGTAGGTCTTGCTGACGCCGTCGGTGGCGATGAAGCGCTCGTGGCCGGCGGTCATCCGCGCATCACCTCCTCGGGATCGGTCACGGCCGCCTTCCACGACGGCGCGACCGTGCTCGCCACGTACGGCACGACGGTGAGGAAGCCGAGCACGAAGAGCTGATAGACCGTGATCGAGGGCGTGAAGCGGAACTCGGGGAACAGCACCGACCAGCCCTGGATCACCGGCGCCAGCAGCGACGCGCCGAGCAGGAAAATGTGCACCAGCGCGGCGATCAGCCCGAGCAGGAACGAGGTCAGCGAGATCGCGGCCCCCTCCCAGAACTTGAGCTCGAGCACGTCGCGGGTGCTCCAGCCGAGCGCCTTGAGCACCCCGATCTCGCGCCGCTCCTCGGCGCTGATCCCGGTCGCCTTGTCCCAGGCCAGGATGCAGAACGCGGCCAGCGCCGCGGCGAACACGGTGAGCAGCATGCCGCTGCGCCACGAGAAGACCGCGTCGTAGGTCCGCAGGATCTCCGAGCGGGTGATCGGCCGGGTGTCGGGGAAGATCCGCTTGACCTTGGCGGCCACGGTCGACACCTCGCCGTCGTTGAAGACCTCGACCGACAGGTCGACCGCGCGGCCCTCCGGGATCCCGAACAGCTCGACCAGGTCGGCGTTGCGGAACACCACCAGGTCGTTGGTCAGGATGCTGGAGGACGCCTGAAACTCGCCGACGACGTCGAAGATGACGCCGAGGCCGTCGTGCGAGATCAGGGTCAGCTCGTGACCGACGCCGGTCGAGCGGGCGCGCGCCACGCCCTCCCCCACCGCGCACTCGGAGGGCGCCGACGGCAGCCGGCCCTCGAGCAGCTCGAGCTCGTACGGCGGCCCGTCGTCGATGCCGACGAAGGTGAAGTTCGACTCGGTGAAGGCGTCGAAGTAGTAGCCCCAGTAGCGCGGGCTGACCTCGCCGACCCCGGGCAGGCCCCGGATCTCCTCGGCGTAGTCGACCGGGATCAGGTCGTGGCGGCCGGCCGCGACCCGCTGCACGACCAGGTCCGGCGCGCCGATCAGGATCTGCTCGGCCTCGCCGCGCATGGCGTCGGTCATCAGCAGGATTGAGGCCAGCACCGCGATGGTGAAGCCGTAGACGACGACGATCGCCAGGTTCTTGAAGCGCCGTCGCCACAGCGCTGACAGCGCGAACTCGAGGATCTTCAGGTGACGCCGCATGATCCGGGGACCTACGGCTCGGCCGGTTGCCGGAACCCCGTCAGATCGGGAACTCCGACTACCGATCCGGCCGGGAAGTGCTCGAGCGACGACGGGAAGTCCTGGAAGGGCGAGAACAGGTCGGTCTGCGACGGGTGCCGCGTGTAGCGCGCCTCGGTCCAGATGGCGAGGTCGGTGAGGCCGAGCCGCGCGGCGACTGCGCGCTTGGCGAGAATGTCGGTGACCGCGAGGTCGGCCGCGACCCCTCTGGCACGCACCACCAGGGCGATCACGACCGCGACCTCGACCGCGGTGAGCAGCAAGAAGGCGCGGTGCTTGGAGATGATCACGGCTTCACGAGCTCGACCGTCACCTCGCCGAAGCCCACCACCCGCTCGCCCCCGTGGTCCTTGAGCAGGGTTTCGGCGTGGCTCCGGTCGGCGGTCGGCACCAGCTCCGCGCCCATCGGGCCCATCACGTCGGAGCCGGCAACGTAGAACGCCGTGCGTCCGTCGATCGGCCTGGTCGAGTAGTAGTCGGTCACGAACACGGCCGCCGCTTGCCCGGAGGTTGCGCCCGGCCTGAAGGTGCCGAGGTCGAGGAGGTAGCGGAACATGTCCTTGGGCCCGTCGAAGAACACGACAGTGCCGTCGGCAAAGCGAATCGACGCGACCCACTGGGGGTACTTCGCAACGAACATCCCACACACGCCGCAGCGGTCCTTGGCGCCCGGCACCGGCGCCGGATCAGTGGCCCTGGCTGTCCCGGCACCGAGTGTCGTCAGCAGAATCCACGCCACGCCGATAATTGCGGGTCTGATGCGCATCGGAAGTCATCATGGCGGCAGCCGCGAATCCTTGTCAAGCGAGGCAGCCAGCTGCCCCGCGGTCGGCGCCGTCAGCTCCCGCCCTCTGCCAGGCGCCGGTAGAAGGTCGCGCGCGACACTCCGAGCAAATCGGCGGCGCGAGACCGGTTGCCGCCGGTCCGCCGCAGGGCGTCGGCGATCGCCTCGTTGGTCAGAGTCCGCGCTGCACGGCGGGGCGCAGCCTTGGCTGCCCGCACGGTCCTCATCCCTGGCGGAAGGTGCTCGACCTCGATGACCTCACCCTTGCACTTGATGAACGCGAACTGGAGGGCGTTCTGAAGCTCACGGACGTTGCCGGGCCAGTGGTGGGCCGTCAGTGCAGAGACCACCTCGTCGGACAGCCTCACCCGGCGCCCGCCAGCGGCGGCGGYCTCCCTGGCGAGGATGTGCTCGGCGATCAGGGGGAGATCGACCAGGCGCTCGCGCAGCGGTGGCACCGTGATTGGCACCACCGCCAGCCGGTAGTAGAGGTCATCGCGGAAGCGCCCGGCGTCGATCTCGYGGATGAGGTCCTTGTTGGTGGCGCAGACGACACGCACGTCGACGGTCACCGTCTTCTCGCCGCCGACCCGCTCGAAGCTGCTCTCCTGCAGCACCCGCAGCAGCTTGACCTGCATGCTCGGGCTCAGATCGCCGATCTCGTCGAGGAAAATGGTCCCGGTGTCGGCCAGCTCGAAGCGCCCCTTGCGATCGCGCACGGCGCCGGTGAACGCCCCTTTGACGTGGCCGAAGAGCTCGCTCTCCAGGAGCCCGTCGGGCAGGGCCCCGCAGTTCACCGGAACGAAGGGCTGGCCGGCGCGGCTGCTCTCGTCATGGATCGCGCGAGCCACCAGCTCCTTGCCGGTGCCGCTCTCCCCCATGATGAGCACCGGCACTGCGACCTCAGCGACCTCTCGGATGGTGTCGAAGATCGCGGCGATCTTCGGGCTGGTGCCGACGATGCCGGCGAATGACTTGTCAGTCTTCAGGAGATCGCGCAGGCCGCTCAGCTCGGTGACGTCCTCCAGGATGAGCATTGCCATCGCCTCGTCGCGGTGCTTGATCGGGGCCGCGCTGACCATCAGCGTCATCTGGTAGGTCATACCCTGGTCCCGGCGTTCGAAGGTGCTCCGCTTGCGGCTCGTCATGCGGCCCTCGATCGCCTCAAGAACCGGGTTCCGGATCTGGCAGCCGAGGCACTCCTCCATCGTGCCGCACACCCCGGGCTGGCTCAGGACCTGGTTGCACTGGAGCACCTCACCGGCGCGCACGTCGGCGTCGATGTTGCCACTGGCGCGGAACGCCTCCTTAAAGCAGCGGTTGGCCATCCGCACCCGGAAGGACCGATCGAACACCGCCACCGAAAACGGCGCGGACTCGAACAACGCCGACAGGAAGCCGCGCTGATCTTCGAGCTCGGCGTTGGTTTCCTGCAGGCGCGCCAGGAGCTCGGCTCGCTGCCTCTCCATCCCGTGCTTGTAGAGCGCCAGCTCGATGGACGTCTCGAGGTCGCGGTCGGAGAACGGCTTGACGATGTAGCCGAGCGGCTCCACGGCCTTCGCGCGAGCGATGGTGTCCGGGTCGGTGAACGCGGTCACGAAGATCACCGGGATGTCAGCGCGCTCGCGAATCGCGCGCGCGGCCTCGATGCCGTCGAGCCCGCCGCGCATCCTGATGTCCATCAGCACCAGATCCGGACATGCCTCGGTGGCGAGGCGCACCGCGTCCTCGCCGGTGGCGGCCCAGCCCGCGACCCCGTACCCCAGCTCGATGAGCCGGTGCTGGAGGTCCTCGGCGACCACCCCTTCATCCTCTACGACCAGGATCGACCGTCGAGCCTCGCCGGCCAATGGCGACCCTCCTTCGTCCAGCCGCGGACAACGAGACGGTGGACCCGACGCGCCCAGCCCGCGGTGTGGGCCCCTGCCGCGTCCCCTGGCGCCTCAGAATACACCACCGGCCACCGGTCGGCCGCAACGCCCAGCCGAGGACTCCGCCGCCCGCGCGGCACGGCGTTGCCCGATCCTCACTGCGGACCCGAGGATGGCGGCCGCATGAGCGAGCTGTCGCCGCTTCCCGGGTCAGGACGGCGGAGTCGGCAATTGCTGGCAGCCGATCGGATCAGGGCCGGCTGCAGCTCGAGTCGCCCAGCGGGCCGTGGGCGGCGGGCCGTCTACGGTGGCCGCCGCGAATCGCGAGGGCCTGCGCCGTCAGGCGGAGCGGACGGGGAACCGGACCACGACGCGTCGCCCAGCGCCAACGCCGTGTTCGCTGGTCCCGCCGAGCTGTTGGACCAGCAGCTCGACCATGTGGAGGCCGAAGCCGCCCCCCTCGGCAGTTTCGATCCCGATGCCGTCGTCCTCGACCGCGAGCTCCACCTCGCCGGAAGCGCGCTCACGGAGGCTGATCCGCACGGTGCCGGCCCGTCCCTCCGGAAAGGCGTGCTTGAAAGCGTTGCTCACCAACTCGGTGAGGATCAGGCCACACGGGATCGCCCGCTCCAGATCCAGGGTCACGCTCGAGATGTCCCGGCGCACCCTGATCCTGCCGGACGCATCATCCTGCGACTGCACGAGCGAGCTCGCCACCTGATCGATGTAGCTGCCGAGATCGATGTGCTTGAAGTCGCCCGACCGGTAGAGCTGCTCGTGGACCAGCGACATCGTCTTGATGCGGCCGCGCATCGCCTGGAACACCTCACGCGCGGCCTTGTCCTCGATGCTGCGCTCGTGAAGGCTGAGCAGGCTCGAGATCACCGCCATGTTGTTCTTCACCCGGTGGTGGATCTCCTTGAGCAGGATCTCCTTCTCCGCCAGCGCACGCTCCAGCGCCACCTCGCGATCGTGGCGGTCCGTGACGTCGCGGCCGACCGACTGGTACTCGACGAGGGTGCCCCGGTCGTCAAAGAGGGCAGTGTTCACGAAGTTCACCCAGCGGATCACACCGTCGGGCGCGGTCCACGTGATCTCGTTTTCTCCGGCCGGGCGGTCAAGTGTGAGGGTCTCGAGGTGGAGCTGGGACTTGCGGCGCATCTCGGCGGACATGAAGCGCCAGAGGCTATGTCCGATCAGCTCGAAGGCGTCCCGGCCGGAGTAACGGCACAGCGCGTCGTTGACGAAGGTCAGGGTGCCGTCCGGCTGGAATCGCGCGACGAACTCGGTCTGCTGCTGGACGATCGCCCGGTAGCGGTTCTCGCTCGTCGTAAGGGCGCGGTTGAATGCGTCCCGCTCGCGCTCGAGCCGGTCGCGCACCAGGCGGGCGTGCAGGATCGGGCCGACGTGGGCGGCGATGCTCACCAGCTCGCGCAGGTGCTCCTCCGTGTAATCCCGATCACGATTCGCCACCGCCAGCAGCCCGATGAGATGGTCGCGATCGATGATCGGGACGGCGATCGAGCGGCTGGTCGGTGGGAAACCCGGCTGCGCCGGCTCGGGTCGGTTCGCGAGCACCGACCTCCGATGCACCAGCGCCTCGCCCCAGGCTCCTCCCCAGCCCTCCCTCGGGAAGACGACCGGGTCGCAGGCGACGCCTGGGCAACTCGACCCCCCTGGCGCTGCCGACGGCGCCACGAGATCGCCGTCGTCGTTGACGAAACCGAAGATCCCATCTCGGCTTTCAAGGAAGGCCATCACCTGCTCAAGCACCCGCTCGTATACCTGGTCGTCCGGGATGGTGAGGAAGATCTCAGCGACCGTGTTGTGAAGGGACAGCTCCCGCTGCGACGCCGCCAGCGCGGCCTCGCCCTGCCTGCGGGCGGTCGCGTCGGTCACCATCGCGATGAGGTATCTGGGATGACCTTGATCGCCTCGGACCAGAGACACCGTGTTGTCGACCCAGATGACCGAGCCGTCCTTGCGCAGGAAGCGGCGCTCCGAGCTGAAGGTGCCAAACTCGCCGGCAATGGCCCTTGCCACGTTTGACGCCGCCGCCTCCAGATCGTCGGGGTGCGAGAGCTGCTGGGCGCGCATTCCTGCCAGTTCGTCGGCCGTGTAACCGGTGATCTCGCAGAACCGCGAGTTGACCCGTAAGAACGTGCCGTCCGGGCTGACGTGGGCAACACCGACCGCTTCGTGCTCGAAGGTGTACCGGAAGCGTTCCTCGCTTTCCCTGAGCGCCTGGACCAGCCGCTCGAGATGGCGTGAGTGCTCGCCGAGCTCGCGGATCGCCGGTTTCGAGATCGCCACGGACAGCAAGGCACCCGTGGCCAACAACCCAACCAACACAGCGCCGGCCAGCAGCCCTGCCCTGACGAACGACTTTCGTACCTCCGACACGTCGACCTTCGCGACGATGCCCAGGCCGAGCGCCTTGACCGGCTCGTAGGCAGCCACCACCCGGACGCCGTTGTGGTCGAGCCCGATCATCGTCCCGGACAAGCCCTGAAGCGCCCGGTACATCGGCTGGGCCAACACGCCGTCGAACGGCAGCCGGTCGTTTGCTTCGAGCGAACCCCGGCCATGCCGCACCAAGAACGCGATCTGATCCCCCTCGCGCCGCGCCAGCACGGTCTCGCGGCTCTCGCCGAACGGCTGAAGACCACGGTGAGCGTCAAGGAAAAGGGCGAGAGCCTCGCGCTCGGCTTCGCGCCGATCGCCCCGGTGCTCCTCCAGCTCGAAGCGCACGGTCGACTCGAGCCAGCGCGCCTCGCTCCGGGCACTGACGGCAAGGCGCTGGCGCTCGACGTCGACGGCCGTGTGGTAGAGGACGGAGAAGGCGATCGCCGCGGTAGCGATGGCCACCGCCACCATGATCGCGACCAACGCCAGCACTCGCCACCGCTGCCGCTTCATTCCTCTCCCTCGTCCATCAGCGCCTGATTGCCTCGCGCCGCAGCCGTCCTCCCAGGTCCTGCCGGGAGAATCAGCACCCGAGCTCCGCTCCAGGATGCGGGGATTCCAACTATGTCAGACGGTGAGCCGGATCGCAATCGACGTCGCGGAGCCACAGCGCAGGCAGGCGAGTGCGCCACAGGGCAGCAGGATGGTCGGACGACACGTCACTCCGGTGGGCGTTCGGCCGACATCTGGATTGTCTTGGCGCCGACCGAGCGGGCGATGTCGAGCACGTGCACGACCACCCCGTAGTCGGCGTCGCGGTCGCCCCTGAGGATGATGGCACGCTCCGGCGCCTCGGCGACCATTTTCCGGATCTTACCTTCGAGCTCGCCCTCGGGCACCAGCTTCTCGTCGATCCACACCGTGCCGTCGGCGGCCACCACCACCACCGATGACCGGTCCGCGATCTCGCTCCCAGGTTGCTCGGCGGTCTTGGCCTCGGGGAGCTTGAGCTTCAGGCGCTCGTCGGAGACGAACTGCGCGGTCACCGCGTAGAACATCAGCAGCAGGAAGACGCAGTCGATCAGCGGCGCCATCATCACCTCGGCCCGGCGACGGCCTTGAGTCGGGGCGAGCTTCATGACCCCGCCTCCGCCCTCTCGGCGGCCTCGCTCGGCTGCCGGACCAGGTGCAGGAACTCGACGATCTTGGCCTCCACCTCGGAGAGGATGCCCACCGCCCGCGCCTCGAGGTAAGAGTGGACGAACAGCGCCGGGATGGCGATGATCAGCCCGGCCGCGGTCGTGATCAGGGCCTGGGCGATGCCCGCCGCCAGCCCTGCAGCGAGGCTCGATCCGGCCGTTGCCACAACCCCGAAGATCTGGATCATGCCGAGCACGGTCCCGAGCAGGCCGAGCAGCGGCGCGCCGGCGACGATGGTCGCGAGGGCGCCGAGACCGCGCTGGAGCCCCATCAGCTCACGGCGTCCGGTGTCCTCCAGGATCTCCTTGAGCTCGTCGTAGGGCGCGAGGCGGTTCGCCACCAGCGCCGCCACCAGGTGCGGGAACGGGCCCGGGTTCATCCTGCAGTAGTCGGTCGCGGCCGTGTACTGCCGGCTCACCAGGTAGTGCTGCAGGGTGGTGATGGTCTCGTCGCGCAGGTAGTTCTTCCGGCGCAGGACCCACAGCCGCTCGATGATGATCGCCAGCGCCACCACTGACGCCAGGCCGAGCGGGATCATGACCGGTCCGCCCGATATCAGGATGTCAATCACAGAATGCTCCTTGCCCCGGCTTTCGCCGCGTCTCCTCGCTCATCGTCCTGGGGGACGAGCGTTGTAGTAGAAGGTGATCGTGACCCCCTCCCGGTCGACCCCGATGAGGTCACCCGGCAGGGGGTCGAACGGCGACGAGTCGACGATCGCATCGCGCGCCGCGAAGTCCATCGGCGGCCTGCCCGACTCGTCGCTGATGACGAGCCCGGTCACCTCGCCGCTGCGCTCGATGAAGAAGCGGATCCGCACCACGCCGCTCACTCCGAGCCGCGCAATCTCCGGGATCTGCCAGTTGCGCCGGATCGCGCGCAGCATCTTGGCGGCGTACGGCCCCCACTCGTACCACTGGGTGTCGAACGACAGCCCGCCCTCGTCGACCTCGCCGCCCGCCCGGGACGGGTCCTCGGGAAGGCCGCCTTCGCCCGGCGGCAGCATCCAGCTCTCCTTCTGCGGCAGCGTGATCCTCGGCTCCACTGCCGGAGCCGGCTCCTGGTCCGTCTCGTCCTCGCCTTCGCCCTCGGAACCGGGCTCGCGTGGTGCAGCCTCCGGGGGCGGCAGCTGTCGGTCCGGCGGGCGCAACTGCTGCGCCGTCCCGCCCTCGGCCGCCAGCTCGTCCTCGGACGGCGGCGGGACCGTCCTCGACCTCTCGTCGGCGGGACGGGCCTGCTCGGGCTCGGCGACGGTGCCTCTCGCCTTCTGCGAGCGCTCCCGCTCGGGGGACGGGACCTCGTTGGACGGCGCACCGCTGCCCAGGCGGTCGCCGCCCCGTGCCTGCACCAGCTGCGTGGTGTTCCCGATCGAGCCCGGGCTCGTGGCGCCCGGCGCTCCGACGCCACCGTGGGCGCGCCGATCGAGGTCGGATAGCGGCGCGCGGTCCGTCGACGGCGCCTCCTCGCGATTGTTCGCGAGATCGTACAGTTCGAATTCGTCGGGTCGCTGGGGGACTCTGGTGGCAGGAGCCTCCTGCCCAACCTCAGGCTGATCCACGATCTCGAACTCCAGTGGACGCTCGGCCTCCTCGGCGGGCTTCTCCATGTCGAAGATCGGCGCGCCCGAAAGGCTCACCGGCCACACCTTGTGCGCGCTCGGAATGATGATGAACAGCAGCAGCAGATGCAGCACCAGCGAGGCGCCCAGCGCCCGACCGAAGAGAGAACGGTGCCTCTGCACGCCCCTACCCTAGCAAGTTCCCTGCCATCTCGACCACGTGGTCAGCCGCCGGGACCCTTCCGCGCGTGGGTTGCCGCCTCGGGGATGGCCCACCCGCCGAAACCGAAGTTACAGGATAGCTCGAGATAGGCCGCATCAGTGCGGTGCGGCCGGGGCGCTGACCTGGCCCGTCGTGCCGCGCTGGCCGGGCTGCCGAGCCAAGCTGACCGGTCGGACTGTCCTCGCTGCAGGACAGCCCGCGCCCGGCGACCCGGACACGAGCCGGCCGCAGAAAGAAACTGGAATTCGAGCGACCGCCCGGAGGTTTTCGGGATCGGAGCCTGGTCACGATGTCGGGCCCTGACAAAACCACCAAACATCACAGGGGAGGAACTCAATGCAGCGGATCATGATCGTCACTCTGGCCCTTCTCGTCGGACTCGCAGGGGTCGTTTCTGCCGCCGACACCTGGGCGATCGACAAGGCCCACTCCGAGGTGAACTTCAGGATCAAGCACCTGATGTCGAAGGTGACCGGGCGGTTCACCGACTTCGACGGCACCATCACCACCGACTTCGCCAACCTCGGCGCCTCGGGCGTGACCTTCACCATCCAGGCCGCGAGCATCGACACCGCCAACGCCGACCGCGACAAGCACCTGCGCTCGGCCGACTTCTTCGACGTCGAGAAGTTCCCGACCATCACCTTTACGAGCTCCAAGATCACCAAGACCGGCGACAACAGCTTCGCGGTGACCGGCACCTTCACCATGCACGGCGTGGCCAAGGAGATCACCCTGCCGGTGACCTTCCTCGGCGCGGGCCAGGACCCGTGGGGCAACACCAAGGCCGGCTTCGAGATCACCACGACCCTGAGCCGCGCGGACTACGGCATCGTCTGGAACAAGGCGCTCGAGACGGGCGGCTTCCTGCTCGGTGACGAGGTCGAGGTCACGATCAACCTCGAGGTGGCCAAGAAGTAGGATCGAGGATATGCGGGCTAGCGGTCGGGGCTCGATCTTCGAGCCCCGCACTGTTTTGTGGGGTGGCATCCTGCCCGCCTTGTGGGGTAGGCACTCAGCCTGCCTTCATCCGAGCAGCTCGAGCCAGCTCCGCAGCGCCTCGGGGGTGTTGCAGTTGGCGACCACCCCGGGATCCTCGACAGTGGCGTCGACCGCACCGACCGTGCGCAGAATATCGCGCAGCGTTGCGCCGGCGAGCTCGTCGCGCGCGACGCGGCCCGCCACCTCGCGTCCGAGGAGGATCGGGTGGCCGTGCTTGCCGCGGTAGCAGGGCACCACGGCCGAAGCACCGACCGCCACCAACGCGAGGATCGCCGGAGCGCCGACCAGCGGGTGGTCGACCGGCAGCACCACCACGGCGTCCCACGACGGCTCCGAGATCAGGTGCCACAGCCCCCAGCGCATCGACCCGAGCATGTCGAGCCCCGGAGCCGGCAGCGGGACCTGCCGTAGCCCCGGAACCTCGTGGCCGGTGTGCCGCGGCGGCAGCGTGGCCGCCACCGGCCGGGCGCTGGCCGCGGCCAGCGCCTCGCAGCACGCCTCGAGGAAGGTGCGGCCGTCCGGCAGCCGCGCGAAGGCCTTCGGCCCGCCGAAGCGGCGGCCCTCTCCCCCCGCCAGGATCAGACCTGCAAACGCCACAGGCAGACCCGCCGCACGCCAGGGATCTGATCGGTGACGGCGCCCTCGGACACCGCCCGCACCACCGCTTCAGCATCCTCGACCACGGTGCCGCAGAGCACGTCGAAGCCGCGCTCGAGCAAGCACGAGGCCAACGGAGTGCTCGGCCCCAGCATGACCTTGAACGCATCCGGCCGCATCCGGCTGAGAATCGCCTCCACGGTGTGATTGAGCACCGCGCTGCCGGTCACTGCCACTACCTCGGCGTGGGGCAGCAGCTCGTCCATGCTCGACTCCTCGAGGTCGCCCGGCCGCAGCCGGCCCGCCCGCTCGAAGACCCACAGCTCGCGGCAGGCGGAACGCAGGAGCTCGGTGAAGGGGAAGTGCCCGACCACCGCCAGCAGGCGTCCTTGCGCGCGCTGGCACAGCAGCTCGCGGGCGTTGCCGTCAACGGCGCCAGCTGCCACCGGGTCGAGGAGGGCGTTGACCGCCGCCAGCCCGATCGCCGCCTCCGGCGGCGAGGTCGATCGCAGCAGGTCGGCGAGCGCGACCGGCGGCAGCCGGTGCAGGGAGCCGGGCTGCCGGATGGGTGCGCCCGCGTGCTCGTCCGCGTGCGCCATCGTCGACGCGAGGCCGGCTCGGACCGAGCTGCGGACCACCGTCCAGTACGGCCCGACCCGGACGTCAACCGTCGCCGCGGCGGCGGCGCCGGGCGCTGCCGCCGCCTCGGCGATGATCTCGTGAATGACCGGTAGGGCCTTGATGGAGGCATCGAGCATGGCTCAGGGTCCACCTCTCGACGGGGGGTGTCAATCTCGGCCCCGCCTCGGCCGGTGACCATGCCCCTGCCTATCCCATCGGCAACCCAGGATTCGAGCGCAGGCTTGCTCGCGGCCCGCGGCCGCGGCGACGCGGCGCCAGGAGCGGGTGGCACATCGCCGGCATCCTCCGCAGCCGCACACCGGCCTGTGCCACAGGCCGCTCCCGTCGCCGGGTTCTCAGCCTGCCTTGTGGGG